>CASFUX010000180.1 GCA_949297975.1 uncultured Bacteroidales bacterium | reverse complement strand
GCCGGCCTTGTAGTTGTAGGCTACGAATACCTGGTCGCTCAGGAAGTTGTACACCACATCCGAAGGGATGACGGCACCTGAGCCGTACTGCGCTTCATCGTCGAAGTCGAAGGCCAGTTGGGCGTGACCCGGGTTGATGGGCGGATTGTTTGCACCGTTGTGGGCGGGGCTGCCGCCGTCCTTCAGGTTGTCGTTCACGTCGAAGTACACTTCCACCTTGTCATAGAGGTAGTTGTTCTTCGCATCGTCCGGGTTTTTCCACACGGGATAATGCACGTCGTCGGTCACGTCCACCAGCAGGTAGAGGTATTCATCGGTGTAGAACATCTTGAAGAAGGCGGTTACGCTGGCTTCGGGGTCGGCGGTGAACTGCTTTTCCACGGGCACGGGGTCGATCAAGGCCCACACGGCATCACTGGGGTCGCCATCAATGGTGGGTGCTACAGTACCATGCTTGATGGTCAAATCGGCTTCCACCTGGGCGGAAGCGGAGGCTGCAACCAGCAGGCAAGCGGTTGCAAGGCTGAGAAATTGTTTCTTCATTGTTGTTTGTTTTTTATTGGTTAAAATAGGTGTTTATTGTTTGGGGAGTTTTGGGCGTAGGGCGTTGCCCTGTCCGTTGTCCGCTCCTGGCGTAGGGCGTTGCCCCACGCTGAATGTCACAAGGCCGTTGGCCTTGGTTTGCTCACTATTAACTATTAGCTCTTAGCTACTAACTATTAGCTCTTAGCTTCCCGCTGCAAGGCGTTCTTGAAGAACACGCCCTGGCGGGGTTGCGGGGTGAAGTCGAAGTCGTCCAGCAGGGCGGGCGACCAGCTGGGGTCGAAGCACCACACGGTGTACGAGATGCCCCTGCGGGCAAAGTAGTCCATGATGGCCTGCCCGTAGGTCTCGTCGCCCACCACGGGGACGTGCTCGCCGCGCTCGCCCTTGATGACGAAGCCAAGCTCCGTGGCCACCACCGGGTAGGTGTCCGCCACGTGGCCGAAGTCGGCTTCCCACTTCGGCTCCCAAGGCTGCTCGCGCTTCTGGGGGTAGGGGTGGGTGACGTAGGCCACGTTGGGACGCTTCACGGGGTCGGCCAGCACGCTGTCCAGCTCGTAGGCCCAGTTCATGCCCGCCACGAGGTAGATTTTGCCATCGTCCACCGCGTTGGTGCTGTCGATGAGCTGTTCCATCAAGGGCCGCCATGCCGTCCAGCTCAGCGGTGCGCCGCAGTCGGTCGGTTCGTTGAACAGTTCGTAGCAAGCCACCGTGGGGTTGCCCTTGAAGTGGCCGGCGATGGTCTGCCAGAAGTTGACGGTCTCTTTCCAGTTGGTCATGTAGTTGAAGCCCGGCCACGCATCGCCCGGCAGGTTGCCGATGGCGTGCCAGTCGATGATGACGTACATGCCCGTCTGTGCCGCCCACGCCACGCCCTGGTCAAGCAGGGAGAGGTAATCGTCCTCGCCCCGGTAACGCCAGGTGTACGTATGCACCGGCAGGCGCACCACGTTGCAGCCCCAGCGGCGGGCTTCCTCGAAGTAGCGCAGGTTCCACTGCCCCTCGCGCTCCAGCTTGTCGGGGTCGGAGAAGCTCACGCCCCGCAGGCGTACCGTGTCGCCCCCGGCATCGGTGAACACGTTGCCCGACACTTGCAGTGCGGGTAGCGGGGCTGCCGTCCCCGCCTGTTCCTGCGTGCCCTTGCCGCACGACGCGAGCATCGGCAGCAGGCAGGCCATCATATAAAATGCTATCTTCTTCATTGGATGCCGCATGTCGGTTATTGTTTTATGATTTTACCTATTGAGTGTTTCCCGTCATGCGTTTCCGCCGAGATGAAGTACAGGCCTTCGGACAGGTCGCTCAGGTCGAGGTCGGCGTGCGTGCCGTTCACCGTCACGGCCTTCACCTCGCTGCCGGTGGACGTGAACACCCGCACCGTCTGCATGGCCACGGGCGCGTCGATGTTCACCTGCGTGGTGGCCGGGTTGGGGTACACGTGCAGGCTTGCCGTGCGGTTATCCGTTACCGGGGCGATGCCGTTGCCATCCTCGTCTTCGCCGAAGTATTGGCGCAGCACCCGTATCTGGGCACGTTCCACGGTATAGTCTTCCACCGGCTGGATGCTCACTTCGTCGTTGGCATAGCCGTTGCCGCCTACCCAGTAGGTGCCCGATACGCCGTTTTCTTTCAGATAAGCACACACTTCATCAAGCATCATCAGCCAACGGGCATCGTCGCGGGGCACGCCGAACTCGCCGAGGATGCCTTGCTTGTTGTTTTCCTTCAGCCAGTCCACCCATTTGCTCAAGCGGTTGATATGCACTTGCGCATTGGTCACCTCCTCATCATACGTGCCGTCGTACAGGCCGGACGACTGGTTGTCGAAGTAGCAGTGCGCCGAGAACACGAGCTTGTCCGAGGGGTCGGCCAGGTCTTTCAAGTCATCGCTCAGCGTGGGCCAGTTGGAGGCCGAGGCGTATTGACATCCTTCTATCACGATGGGCGTTTCGGTATCCACCTCGCGGATGGCATCGATGGCCGCCTGGGCGTATTCCTTCCAGTCGGCATAGTCCATGCCGTAAGGTTCGTTCATGATGTCGTAGCCCCAGATGTTCGTGAAGTCCTTGAACTCCGTGGCCAGCTTGCGCCACACATCAGCAAAGGCTTCCTTGGTCAGCACGTCCGACTCGCCGAAGAGGTGCTGCGTGCCGTCGGCCACGGTGTAGCGGCAGTAGTTGTGCATGTCGGGCATCACCCACATGCCGAGGCGTTCGGCTTCGGCAATGGTCAGTTTCATGCTGTCCACGTCCTGCGCTAGGTCGAGGTCGCCGTTCAGTTCGTGCTGCACCCGTTCCCAACGGAAGGGGAAGCGGAAGAGGCGTGCGCCTTGCGACTTGAAGTAGTACAAGTCTTTGCGGTCGGGGTAGAAGTAGTTCGTGTTTACCTTGCCGTGTACAGAGCCGCCGCAGGCACTGGCCAGGTTCAGCCCAATCAAGGTTTGGCTGCGGTCGGGCAGTTCGTCGTCTTTCGATGCTTCGGCCCAGTCGATGCTTACTTTGCCTTCTTCGCCCAAGCCGAGGTAGTATTCCCCGCTCGTGGCGTAGATGTTGTCGGCATACAGGTCGCCCGCACCTCGGAAGGTGATGCCCGTCAGTTTCGCGGCATCCACGCCGCCTGCCGTCAGTTCGGCCACGGGGATGTTCACGTAGCTCCACGCATCGCTTTGCAGTTCCGCTTGTGTAGCAGGATAGAAGTCCTCGTTCATGCCTTCGGAGCGGAAACCGATTTCCACCGTGCCTTCCGCGCCTTTGCGGTAGAGGTTGAAGTGGATGTATTCCATATCGCTCAAGTTCACGGCGGCTGTCTTGAGCGATACTTCGCCCAAGCCGGTCATCTTGATTACCCCGTCGCCCTGCTCGATGTTGGGGAACGTCAAGGTCGCGCCCTCGCTCACCGCGTTTTCGGTCAGCTCGGTCAAGGCCGTGTATTTTTCCCCGTACAGCGACTTCACCACGTATTCCGGCAGACGCGACGAGGTGGTATGCGGCATGATGGGTTCGGGAGCCGGTTCTATTTCATACGTTACGACTTCGCCGCCGGGATTGCCCCGGTAGAAGAAGATATTGTCGAAATACAACTTGCTTATGGCAAAGCCGGAGTGGCTCCACAACTTCATCAGATTGATGCTCGTCAAATCCGCTCCTTGGAACAGCGACATGGGCAGGTCAATGGAGTTCCATCCGGCCTCCAGTTGCAGGAAGTCCTGTGCACCGAACGCACCGGCCTCGTTGCCGTTCGTGTCGCTGAGACTGAGTTTCAACTTCGGCGTGTTGATGGCGTACACATCGAAGTGCAGCCATTCCATGTCCGACACGTCCGTCACAGGATTGATACCGAGCAACGTCCAGTTCAAACTGGTGAAGCGCAACACGTCATCTCCCTCGGCTATCGCCACCGTCTCCATTTGGCTGGCGGGACTGCCTGGGTTGTCGTGCGACAAGGTGGCCGCCGGTTCATACGCATCGCTGAAGAGCGATATCACATCCTCGGCCGGGAGAGCCGGGAGCGGTGCAGGCGTTGCCGGTGCAGTCGGGTCGTCGGGGTTCACGCTCGTGGCATCGTCGCCGTACATATATAAGTTGTCGATAAACACGTTGATGGCCGAACCGCTGTTATTGATGATGCGGAATTGCGTAGCGGCAACCAAGTTGGCATTGAAGTCAGCCAGCGGGATATCCAAGTAGTTCCAGCCCGGTTCGAGCGGCAATTTCACCTCGTTGCCGCCCGATGTTTCGTCAAAGCGGAATTTCAAGGTCGTGGTGCCCGTCTCGCGCACTATGTAGATGTCGAGGTGCAGATGGCTGCGGTCGCTGAAGTCCGAGGGATTGAAGTTCAGGTTGGCCCAATGGTTCAGCCCGCCTTCTATCTTCATGATTTTCTGCTGGGCCGACACGTTGAAGATTTTCATCGTACCTGTGCCCGTCAGCTGGGTTACTTCGGCGTAGCTTGTGTAGGTGTCGCTGAAGATGGACTTCACCTTGGCAGCATCGTGCGTGGGGCTGGGTGCCATCTCGGCGGGCATCTCCGGGTCGAGCGGGGTGTCGCCAGCCTTGCCCGACACGTAGATATTGTCCACATAAATGGTGCGGGCATTCCCCCCATTATTAATGAGGGCAACTTCTTTCAACTGAGAAAGATCGGCAGGCTTGGCACTCGTAACAAAATCATTCAAATTGAGTGTCAAACGGTTCCAACCTTCTTCCAAGTTTGGAGTCATCACTACCGAGGATGAACCCACACCCAGTTGCATTTTGCATGTAAATGCCCCTTTCACCACATATACATCGATGTGCAGGGTGGCATAGGCACTGATATCGACCGCTTGGCGGAAGTTGATGTGCGCCCAGCCGTTCAATGCATTCTCAATGTAAATCATCTGCCTGCCGTCCACGTCCTGGATGCTGCCCACCTTGGTGGCGGAGTTGTCGAGGATGTCCTTCACCCCATCGGTCACACCGTAATGACTGCTGTGCAAGGCAAGCACATCGGTGGCGGGTTCTGTCGGTGCGGCAAGGAACTCCGCAGGCGGGTCGGGCATTTGGGCGTATGCTCCCGTTGCCCCGGCCAAAAGGAACAAGGCGGCGAATAGCTTCGTCAGTCTTTTCATACTTTATGGTGGTTACATGTTAAGGATTTTCTTCGTTACGGTTTCGCCATTCTCCAGCGTTACATGGAAGAGGTAGAGACCCGCTTGTTCGGCTTCAAGGTTCACCACCGCCGAGTATCCGAGGCCTTGTAATGTCATCACGTGCTGGCCTGCCAAGGTGTACACCTGTACGGCGGTCATCGTTACGTCCGAGGAGAGCGTAACCACATGGCCCTGCGTGCTTACCGAAATTAAGTCTTGGGCGGCAAGGGTGTTGATGCCGGAACCCGGTTCATCCACGTGGGCTTTGTAGAAATAGATGTTATCTACAAAGAAGCTCCTTACACCGCCTCCATCTCTGCGGAACCAGAACGCTCTTGTCTGCAAATTGTCCAATTTAGGATGGGTTTCATTCGGCGTAACTTTCGCCATGTAATCATCCAAACATAAATCTATCGAGTTCCAAGCGTCCACATTCGAAGCCGTTATCCCGGGGATTGTGCTGCTCCACACGCTGTCAAACAGGATTTGGATGTTTTCGATGGCATTTTTCAGCAAATACACATCAAAATGCAACGAGTCGTATTCCGTTACATCTACGGCACTATTGAAGTCCAGTCCTCCAGCACCTCCGTTCAAGTCGGTGACGGAAAGCATTTCATCCCCTTCGGTAAAGTTGACAATCGACTTCACGCAATTTTCGCCACCAGTAGCCTCTTGGAAAGTAACTCCTACGGCATTAGGATAATGGTCAGTAAAAATAGGAAGCACGTCTTCTGCCGCTTGGGTGGGTGTTGGTGCGGCACTGGTCGGCAAAGTAGCCGCATCTTGTGCGTTGGTCACTTGCATTCCGAATACGAATGCGCTTGCTAAAGCAATCTGAGTAAAAGTTCTTGTTCTCATGATGGGTTTGTTTTTAGTGTTTGTATTATCAAAATTCTACATGCTGAGGATTTTCTTCGTTATGGTTTCGCCATTGTTTAGCGTTACTTGGAAGAGGTAGAGACCCGCTTGCTCGGCTTCAAGGTTCACCACCGCCGAGTGTCCGAGACCTTGTAACGTCATCACCTGTCGGCCAGCCAAGGTGTACACCTGCACGGAGACCATCGACATGTCCGAGGAGAGCGTTATCGTGTTGCCTTGTGCGCTTACTGAAACCAAGTCTTGAGGCGACAAGTCTTCAATGCCCGTACCTTCGCCGGGGTCTTCTGCCAGGCGGGTTTTGTAGAAATAAATATTGTCCACGAAGAAAGTGCGTTCGCCTCCTGATTGGAACTGACAGAACCAGAAAGCCTGTTCCTGCAAGTTAGTCAGATCGGGAGCCGTGGCATCAGCTTTCAACGAATTCAGATAATCGTCTATGCTCACATCCACCGGATTCCAGGCATTTTCCACCGATGCAGTGGCTATCTTGCCTGCCGTGCTCACATTGCCTATCTTCAATTGGAGTTTGTCAAACTTCGTGTTCACTGGGAATATATCAAAATGGATGGAGTCGTATGCGGTCACATCCATGGCGGAATTGAAATCCACACCACCATATCCTCCTTTGCCATTTTTCACAAATAGCATCTTGTCAATGGCATCACCACCGAAACGGAAGCCTTTGACCATGCTTTTGTCTGCCTGAATGCCTTTGTTGAATGTCAGCCCTACTTCATTTTCAAACGCATCCGAGAAGATGGCCAACACATCGCTTTCTTTCTGAGTGGGAGCAGGGGCAGCCTGTGCAGGAGCGAATGCCATGTCGCTGTGGAGAGCTTTGCACGCATATACATTATCTATATAGATGGTGCGTGCGCCTTCACCCACGAAGTTGATGCGGGACACAGCGGTAAGGTCGGGCACTACATTCAGCAGGTTAAAGTCGTTCAAGTCGAATTCCAAACGATTCCAGCCGGTTTTCACTTGCAGCTGCAACTGATTGGGGTTGCTGGCTCCATTCAAGCGGATGCGGAAATTAAACGCATTCTGTTCCACTGCATACACATCGATAAAAAAGGTGTTGTAGTCCGACAGGTCCAACGGTTCGGTAAATTCCAGATAACAGGGGCCGCTGCCCGAGCCGATTTTCACATGCCACACATTGTTATCTCCTATCTTGACTTCACTGAACTCTGTGCCGACCAAGGTGGGCATGCCTTCGGCTACCGTGTAGGTGTCGCTATAGAGGGCGAGTACCTCTTCCTGCGCATGAGTGGGAGCTTCCAACGTTGTTTCGGGCGGGTTGGGGCTTTGCGCATAACTTACAAAAGGCAATCCGGCCATCAAAGCTCCGGTTGCCAACAGGCGGGTAAAGATTTTTCTTTCCATGACAGTTTGTTTTTTAATGAAAACTAAAGAAAATTGTGCTGCAAATGTATGGATATATAATACGAGGCAATGCAAAAATCCGGTGGAAACATGCAAAAATCGGGTGCGGAGCGGATTTTTGCATGGCTTGTCGGATTTTTGCATTATGGAGGAAGAAAAATGGATGCCCGCAGGCGGAGCAAGCCAATATTGTCCGTTTCAGGTGGAGAGGTTTTTCACATCAGTTGGAAAAACTTTAGACGTAAGTTCGGCATAAGAGATACGTATCTTTACGCTCATAATCGTGCAGGTATCAGTCCGGCCTTTTGCTTTTTGATGCATAAAGTTATCCATAAGAATGCAAGTTCTCCATTAACCCCAACCCATAGAGACTGGAACGCGAATACGCATGGTTGTAATTTTTTCTTGCATTTCTTTTCAAATTATTTGTCAAATCAGAAAACGTGCGTATATTTGCAACCGAAATCATACAAGCAACGGACGCATGACACGATTTTACGCATACTTTTATTTTTACTTTTACTTTGACCGGTAAGAGCAGGATGAACGTATGCGAGTATTCATTATAATATATAAGACAACAGACAAACGGAAATCCTGCTCGAAGCAACGGGCAGGATTTTTTATTGAACCCCTCCCGGCCTCCCTTGAAGGGAAGGAACTGGGCAGGCAAAGCAACTTAATCACATGAAACGAGTAGCCATACAAGGAGTGAGCGGGGCATTTCACGAAATAGCCGCGCGGGAGTATTTCCAAGGCGAACAAGTGGAGACTGTGCCTTGTAACACGTTCAAGGACCTGTTCCGCGCATTGGCGGCCGACAAGGGACTGCTGGGCATCGTGGCGATAGAAAACACCATCGCGGGCAGCCTGCTGCAAAACCACAACCTGCTGCGCGAAAGCGGTTGTCTCATCGTGGGCGAGCACAAGCTGCGCATCGAGCACCACCTGGCCGCCCTGCCGGGGCAGCGCATCACGGACATCAGCGAGGTGCACTCGCATCCCATCGCCCTGATGCAGTGCGAGGATTTCCTGGACGGGCACCGCTACATGCGTGCCATCGAAAGCGAGGACACAGCCTTGGCTGCCAAGGATATCGCCGTGAAGGAACTGAGGGGTACCGCCGCTATTTGCAGCCGCCTGGCTGCCGACATGTACGGGCTGGAGGTGCTGGCCGGGGGCATCGAGACGAACAAGCGCAACTTTACCCGTTTCCTCATCGTGGCGCAGCCGGAACTGGCACGGCAGATGGCCGACCGCACGGAGGTGAACAAGGCCACGTTGGTGTTCACCCTGCCCCACGAGGAGGGAAGCCTGTCGAAAGTGCTCACCATCCTGTCGTTCTACCACAACAACCTCACCAAGATACAGTCGCTGCCCATCATCGGCAAGGAGTGGGAATACCAGTTTTACATCAACCTCACGTTTGCCGACTACACTCGCTACCGCCAGTCGCTCGATGCCATACGCCCCTTGGTGAGCGGTTTCCAGAACCTGGGGGAATACAAAGCCTGCGCAATGAACAATGAATAATGAACAATGAATATTTACACCGCTGATAGCAACCAAAGTAACCCTACATCCCCTCCTTGGAAGAGGCTTTTAATTTTACAACAACATGATACTTCCTGCCAACCGACTGAACACAGTCACCGAATACTACTTCTCCATCAAATTGAAGGAAGTAGCGCAAATGAACGCAGAGGGCAAGCATGTCATCAATCTCGGTATCGGTAATCCCGACCTGCCGCCCTCCGAAGCCACCATCGAAGCTTTGTGCGCCGATGCCCGGCGGTCCGATGCGCACGGCTACCAAAGCTATAACGGCCTGCCCGAACTGCGCCAGGCCTGGGCAGGGTGGTATGCCCGGTGGTATGGCGTGACGCTTGACCCCGACAAGGAAATACAGCCACTCATCGGGTCGAAGGAAGGCATCCTGCACATCACGCTCGCCTTCGTCAACCCCGGCGAGGGGGTGCTGGTGCCCAATCCCGGCTATCCCACTTACACCTCGGCCAGCCGCTTGTGTGAGGCACGCGTCATTCCTTATCCCTTGGACGAAGGGCGGGGCTGGATGCCCGACTTCGAGGCATTGGAGCGCATGGACCTGACGGATATGAAGCTGATGTGGGTGAATTACCCCAACATGCCCACCGGGGCGCGTGCCACCCGCCAATTGTTCGAACGATTGGTGGACTTCGGCCGCCGCCACGAGATAGTGGTGGTGAATGACAACCCGTACAGCTTCATCCTCAACGATGAGAAGCTGAGCATCCTGGCCGTGCCGGGTGCGAAGGACGTGTGCATCGAGTTGAACTCCATGAGCAAGGCCCACAACATGGCGGGTTGGCGCATGGCCATGCTGGCCTCGAACGCGCAATTCGTGCAATGGGTGCTGCGGGTGAAGTCCAACGTGGACTCGGGCATGTATCGCCCCATGATGAAGGGCGCGGTGCAGGCCTTGCAGAACCCGCCCGCGTGGCACGACGAGATGAACCGCGTGTATGCCCGCCGCCGCGTCACGGCCTGCCGCATCATGGACGTGCTGGGTTGCCGCTACGACCCCGACCAGGTGGGTATGTTCCTCTGGGCACGCATCCCCGACCGTTACCGCGACTCCGCCGAGTTGGCCGACGAGGTGCTCTACGGTAAGCACGTATTCATCACCCCTGGCCTCATCTTCGGCGACCGGGGCACACGCTACGTGCGCATCTCGTTGTGCTGCAACGAGCAGATGCTGGAGGAAGCGCTTCAACGATTAACGATTAGTGATTAACGGTTAATGGAGCTTCGGGACAAGCTATGTTCCCGACCGTAATTATAAATGAGGAAAGGGAAAACATCTCATGTTGCCTGTGTCCCCCCTCCCCTCGATTTCACAATTTCACGATTTATCAATTCCACCATTATGACAGACTTACAACCCATCCTGCTGCCGGGCATTGACCCGAAACGCCCGTTGCTCATCGCCGGGCCGTGCAGCGCCGAGACTGAAGAACAAGTGATGAACACCGCCCGCAGCCTGGCTGCCAACGGTGTGAAGATATTCCGCGCGGGTATTTGGAAACCCCGCACCAAGCCGGGCGGATTTGAGGGCGTGGGCACCGAAGGTTTGCGCTGGCTCAAGGAAGTGAAGGCCGACACAGGCATGTACACCGCCACCGAGGTGGCCAACGCCAAACACGTGTTCGAAGCCTTGAAATACGGCGTGGACATCTTGTGGATAGGGGCGCGCACCTCGGCCAACCCCTTCGCCATGCAGGAGATAGCCGATGCGCTCGAAGGCGTGGACATCCCCGTGCTGGTGAAGAACCCCGTGAACCCCGATCTCGACTTGTGGATAGGGGCGTTGCAACGCATTTACAACGCCGGCATACGGCGGCTCGGGGCCATCCACCGGGGCTTCAGCTCGTATGACAAGAAGATATACCGCAACTTGCCCCAGTGGCACATCCCCATCGAGCTGCACCGCCAGCTGCCCCAGCTGCCCATCCTGTGCGACCCCAGCCACATCGGCGGCAAGCGCGAACTCATCGCCCCCATCTCGCAGCAGGCCATGGACCTCAACTTCGACGGCCTTATCATCGAGGCGCATTGCGACCCTGACAAGGCTTGGAGCGATGCCGCCCAGCAAGTCACGCCCGATGTGTTGGCCCTCATTGTGGGCAATCTCGTCATCCGCGACACGAAGCAGACAACAGAAAACCTCGCCATCCTGCGCAAGCAGATAGACGAGATAGACAACGACCTGCTCGCCTTGTTGGCACGCCGCATGAGGGTGTCGTGCGAAATCGGTACGTACAAGAAAGAGCACAACATGCCCATCCTGCAAGAGCAACGCTATGAGGAAATCCTGCAAAAGCGCGTGTCGCAAGCCGTGGAAATGGGCATGAGCGAGGCGTTCATGAAGACCGTGCTTGTGGCCATACACGAGGAGTCCGTGCGCCACCAGATGGAAATCATGAAACGGGATTAGGCCGGTGACCGGGATTGGCACTGCGTGCGAGATTAGGGCGATGCCCGAGATTGGCACTCTGTGCGAGATTAGGCGTTGCCGAGATTGTCTGCGCGGGATTAGGCTTCGCCGGGATTGGAGGTTAGCCCTTGCGGGCGAAATTTATTTGCGTTATATTTGCATCCATATCGGCGCAGCCTAATCTCGCGCAGCCAATCTCGGCCTTTGGCCTAATCTCGGCCTTTGGCCTAATCTCGGGCGCAGCCCTAATCTCGCACACAGTGCTAATCTCGCCCGCAAGGGCTAATATCAATAATTATGAAACGTATTATCCACACACAGCAAGCACCCGCCGCCATCGGGCCGTACAGCCAGGCGGTGGAAGCGAACGGAACGCTTTACATTTCCGGACAGTTGCCCGTGAACCCCGCCACCGGCAAGATTGAATCCGACGATGTGGCCGCACAGACGGCGCAATCGTTCAAGAACATCGCCGCCATCCTCGAAGCGGCAGGTTACACCTCGGCCGACGTGGTGAAGCACACCGTGTTCCTGGCCGACATGGCCGACTTCGCCGCCATGAACGACGTGTACCGCCAGGTGTACGCCGCCGACTGTCCGGCACGTTCGGCCTTTGCCGTCAAGGCCCTGCCCATGGGTGCCCGGGTCGAGATAGAGACCATCGCAGTGAAGGGCTGACGGATGCCTGCAAACGCCGTTACTACGCAGCCAAATTTCCGTAGGCACGGAATGGAAATTCCGTAGGTGCAGAATAAAATTTTCGCAGGCACGCATTTCGGCGCAGACAGGGCAAGGGAAAACCGATGGCGGGAGGCGGAGACGTGCCGTCCCCGGCAGTCCCGGTCTTTTTCCCGTTTTCAAAAAAATCACTACTTTTGCGTCTCCAAACGGAAGTAATTTATCATCACATAAAATTATAAAGGATATGGAATTAATGACCAAAAGTCCCCTGCAAATAGCACGTGGCAGCTACCAGCCGAAGATGCCCGCCGTGCTCAAGGGTCACGTGGTGCTGAAAGAAGGTGCCGCCACGCAGTCGGTGGCCGACCAGGAAGAAATCAAGCAATTGTTCCCCAACACCTACGGGATGCCCCTCATCACGTTCGAAGCGGGCGAAGCCAAGGCGCATCCGGCCGTGAATGTGGGCGTGATACTCTCCGGCGGGCAAGCTCCTGGCGGGCACAACGTCATCTCCGGGCTGTACGACGGGCTGAAAGCGTTGAACCCCGAAAACAAGCTCTACGGCTTCCTCGGCGGCCCGAGCGGGCTGGTGGACCACAAGTATATCGAGCTGACCGGGAAGGTTATCGATGAATACCGCAACACCGGCGGCTTCGACATCATCGGGTCGGGGCGCACCAAGCTGGAAGAAACGGAACAGTATGAAAAAGGCGCGGAAATATGCCGCCAGTTGGGCATCAAGGCTATCGTCATCATCGGCGGCGACGACTCGAACACCAACGCCTGCGTGCTGGCCGAATATTACAAGCAAAAGAATTACGGCATCCAAGTCATCGGCTGCCCGAAGACCATCGACGGCGACCTCAAGAACGAAATGATTGAGACCTCGTTTGGCTTCGACACCGCCTGCAAGGTGTACTCCGAACTCATCGGCAACATCCAACGCGATGCCAACTCGGCCAAAAAGTATTGGCACTTCATCCGCCTCATGGGTCGCTCGGCCTCGCACATCGCCTTGGAATGCGCCTTGCAAAGCCAGCCGAACATGTGCATCATCTCCGAAGAAGTGGAAGCCAAGAACATGACGCTGAACGACATTGTGGAACAGATAGTAGATGTCATCGTGGCACGCGCCAACGCCGGACTGAACTTCGGCACGGTGCTCATCCCCGAAGGCCTCATCGAGTTCATCCCCGCCATGAAGCGGCTCATTGCCGAGCTGAACGACCTGCTGGCGCACAACGAAGACTTCAACGCTCTGGAAACGGACGATGAAAAACGCCAGTACGTGAAAGGAATGCTCTCGCCCGAAAGCAGCCAGGTGTATCGCGACCTGCCCAAAGGCATCGCCCGCCAGCTCACGCTGGACCGCGACCCCCACGGCAACGTGCAGGTATCGCTCATCGAAACGGAAAAGCTCCTCATCGAAATGGCGGCCAAACGCTTGGCCAAGCTGAAAGCCGAAGGCAAGTACAAAGGCAAATTCTCGCCTTTGAGCCACTTCTTCGGCTACGAAGGCCGTTGTGCCATCCCGTCGAACTTCGATGCCGACTACACCTACTCGCTGGGTTACACGGCAGCCATCCTCATTTCGGAAGGAAAGACGGGATACATGTCATCGGTGCGCAACCTTACTGCCCCCGCCGACCAGTGGATTGCAGGCGGTGTGCCCATCACCATGATGATGAACATGGAACGCCGCAACGGCAAGATGAAGCCGGTAATTCAGAAAGCCCTCGTCCGCCTGGACGGCGCACCGTTCAAGTATTTCGAAAAGCACCGCAAGAGTTGGGCCGATGAAAACTTCAGCTACATCTACCCGGGTCCTATCCAGTACTACGGTCCCGCCGAAGTGTGCGACCAGCCGAGCAAGACCCTGCTGCTGGAACAAGGCAAGTAATCCTATACATTATATATAGGTAAAACCCAAGAGAAGGCCGTCCCGGAAAGGGCGGCCTTTCTTGTTGTAGGAGAGGGAAGGACCTCCCGGTCTGCGGGAAATCATCCGAAAGTTGCACGGGTCAATCTTTTTCCATACTTTTGTTTTGCATTTGTAATGAACTGCCATATGAAGTACACCAAGATACATAAAGAAGGATATTGGATTTTGCTGGGGCTTTGCTTCGTGCTGTTCGTCGTGAACCTCATCATCTACATGCATTACCCTAAAATCATCTTCGCCATATCCACCATCCTGTCGTCGCTGATACTCATATTCTTCACTTACTTCTTCCGCAACCCGAACCGGATAGTCGAGATAGACGACCCCGGGCTGGTGGTAGCCCCCGCCGACGGTACCGTGGTGGTGGTGGAGCCGACCGAGGAATCGGAGTATTTCGGCGACCGGCGCATCCAGGTGTCCATCTTCATGTCCATCTTCAACGTGCACGCCAACTGGTATCCCGTGGCGGGGCGCATCGTGAAGTCCGTGCACCACAGCGGCAACCACATGATGGCCTTCCTGCCCAAGTCGAGCACGGAAAACGAACGTTCCACCGTGGTCATCGAGACACCGTCGGGCATCCAGGTGCTGGTGCGGCAGGTGGCCGGGGCCTTGGCACGGCGCATCGTGACTTACGCCCGCGAAGGGAAGAAATGCCGCGTGAACGAGCAACTGGGCTTCATCAAATTCGGCTCGCGGGTGGACCTTTACTTCCCGCTGGACACGGAAGTATTCGTGCAAGTGGGCGACAACACCACTGGCAACGAAACGATTATTGCAAGGTTGAATGAATAAAAGCCTCCCCTTGGGGGAGGTTGGAGGGGCTTATGACTTTAGACGAAGCGCAACACCGGGTGGACGACTGGATAAAGACCTACGGCGTGAGGTACTTTTCCGAATTGTCGAACATGGCCGTGCTCACCGAGGAGGTGGGCGAGCTGGCCCGCGTCATGGTGCGCACCTATGGCGACCAGTCGTTCAAGAAGTCGGACGAGGGCGCAAGCCTGGCCGATGAAATGGCCGACGTGCTCTGGGTGCTCATCTGCCTGGCCAACCAGACGGGCGTGAACCTCACCGAAGCATTCGAACAGAACATCCGGAAAAAGACCGACCGCGACCGGGAACGGCATCGGAACAACCAGAAATTACAGAATAACGATTAACGATCAGTGATTAACGATTAGTGCTGCGCCATTGACCGTTAATCACTAACCGTTAATCACTAACCACTAACCGTTAATCAGGATGAAGACGAAATTTGAAGAACTTTTCGACATGTACGGCTGCCAGCTGAGCGACGAGGCCGTGAAGCAGGAAACGGCCAGGATATTGTCCGAGCATTTTGCCGAGAACGACAACCCGGACGTGTACAAGCAGTGCCTGAACCAAATAGACCTCACCTCGCTCAACGGGAGCGACACCTCCGCCCACATCGAAGCGATGACGCGGCGGGTGAACGAATTCAAACAGCACTTCCCCCACCTGCCCAACGTGGCCGCCCTGTGCGTGTACCCGGCTCTCGTGCCCGTGGTGAAGGAGACGCTTACCGAGCCTGGCATCGGCATCGCTGCCGTGACGGGCGGTTTCCCGGCCTCGCAGACCTTCCTCGAAGTGAAGGTGGCCGAGACGGCCATGACCGTGCTCGAAGGAGCTACCGAAATAGACGTGGTGATATCCGTCGGCAAATTCCTCGAAGGGCGTTACGAGGAAGTGTGCGACGAACTGAGCGAAGTCAAGGCTTCCTGCCGCGACGCGCATCTGAAAGTGATACTCGAAACGGGCGAACTGCACACTGCCGAAAACATTAAGAAAGCATCGCTGCTCGCTATGGCCTGCGGAGCCGACTTTATCAAGACCTCCACGGGCAAGACCTCCATATCGGCCACCCCGGAAGCCGCCTACGTGATGTGCCAGGCCATCAGGCAATGGAACGAAAAGAATGGTGCAAAGGTGGGCTTCAAGCCCGCCGGGGGCATATCCACCACCGAGGATGCTGTGAAGCACTACACGATAGTGAAAGAAATCCTCGGCAAGGAATGGCTGAACAACCGGCTGTTCCGCTTCGGGGCAAGCCGTCTGGCCAACAACCTGCTGACTTCTATCGAAGGGAAAGAAGTGAAATATTTCTAAAAAGAACAGTCTTACGCAAAGAAGCGGAGACGCAAAGGCAAAATCGAAGGCCTTGCGTCTCCGCGTCTTTTTTCCCGGTCGTCCCCTTTCTCCAGGGACAACCTTGATTACATAACATTTCTCCCCGTCCCACCTTGTTTTTCTCCAAATAAAAACTACCTTTGAGGCCGAAAACAATGCGGGCGTTCCGTCCCGCACATCATACATATAATATTATAGCCCTATGGATTTCTTAGCACCGCGCCACATCGGCATTTCCGAACAGGAAGAAGCCCAAATGCTTCAAGCCATCGGAGTAAACTCGCTGGACGAACTCATCGACCAGACCATCCCGGCGGACATCCGCCTGCCGCAGCCGCTCAACCTGCCCCTGCCCCTCACCGAACGCCGCTATGCGGAACACGTGGCCGAATTGGCCGCCAAGAACAAGTTGTTCACTTCGTACATCGGCCAAGGGTGGTACGACACCTGTACCCCGGCGGTCATCTTGCGCAATGTGTTGGAGAACCCCGTGTGGTACACCTCGTATACGCCCTATCAGGCGGAGATTTCGCAAGGACGGCTCGAAGCGTTGCTGAATTTCCAGACGGCCATATCCGACCTCACGGCCATGCCGCTGGCCAACGCCTCGCTGCTCGACGAGGCCACTGCGGCAGCCGAGGCTGCCACCATGATGTACCACCTGCGCAGCCGCGAACAGGTGAAGGCGGGTGCCAACGTGCTGTTTGTTGACCGCCACGTGTTCCCGCAAACCTTGGCCGTGCTCCGCACCCGCATGGGCGGGCAAGGCATCGAGATAGAGCTGGGCGACTATGCGGCCGCACGCTTCACCGAACGCCACTTCGGAGCCATCGTGCAGTACCCGAACGCTAACGGCAGCATCGAGGATTACGCCGACCTGGTGGCCGATGCCCACGCTGCCGGTTGCAAAGTGGCGGTGGCGGCCGACCTCATGAGCCTGGCCTTGCTCACCCCGCCGGGCGAATGGGGGGCGGACATCGTGTTCGGCTCTGCACAACGCTTCGGCACGCCCCTGTATTACGGGGGGCCTTCGGCGGCCTTCTTCGCCACCCGCAACGAATATAAACGCGACATGCCAGGACGCATCATCGGCATCAGCAAGGATGCCAACGGCCGCCCGGCCTTCCGCCTGGCCTTGCAGACCCGCGAACAGCATATCAAGCGCGAGAAAGCCACTTCCAACCTCTGCACGGCGCAGGCGTTGCTGGCCGTCATGTCGGGCTTCTATGCCGTGTACCACGGACAGGAAGGCATTCGCGCCATTGCCGGGCGCATCCACTCCATAGCCACGTACATCAACGAGTTGCTGCCCGTGTACGGCTATGCGCAGGAGAACGCCGACTTCTTCGACACGTTGAAAATTACCTTGCCCGAAGGCGTTTCGGTGGACGAATTCCGCGCCGTGGCATTGGAACAGGAAGTGAATTTCCATTACTTCCCCAACGGTCAGGTGGGGTTGAGCATCGATGAAACCACCGACCTGGACGATGTGAACACCCTCATCGAGATATTTGCCACCGCCGCAGGCAACGTGCCCGCTTATGCCGAGGCGGAAGAGATAGAAGGGCTGAAGTCGTTTGACGAAAAATACGAACGTACTTCGCCTTACCTCACGCATGAAGTGTTCTGCAAATACCACACGGAAACGGACATGATGCGCTACATCAAGAAGCTGGAACGCCGCGATATTTCCCTAGCTCACTCCATGATACCGCTCGGTTCGTGCACCATGAAGATGAACGCCGCCTCGGAAATGCTCGCATTGAGCCGACCCGAGTTCACGGGCATCCATCCCCTCGCTCCCGCCGACCAGGCGGAAGGCTATCGCGAGATGCTGACCAACTTGGCACGCTACCTGGCTGAGATAACGGGCTTTGCCGGATGCAGCTTCCAGCCCAACAGCGGCGCGGCGGGCGAATATGCCGGGCTGATGACCATCCGCGCTTACCTGCACGCCAACGGCCAGGCGCAACGGCACGTCATCCTCATCCCCGCATCCGCCCACGGCACCAACCCGGCCAGCTGCGTGCAGGCGGGCTTCACCCCCGTGGTGGTGGCCACCGACGAGCGGGGCAACACGAACCTGGACGACTGGCGGGCAAAGGCCGAAGCGCACGCCGATGAACTGGCGGGCTGCATGATAACCTATCCCTCCACGCACGGCATATTCGAGGTGTGCATCCGCGAGATGTGCGACATCATCCACCGTTGCGGCGGGCAGGTGTACATGGACGGTGCCAACATGAACGCCCAGGTGGGGTTGACCAACCCCGGCTTCATCGGCGCGGACGTGTGCCACCTCAACCTGCACAAGACCTTTGCCAACCCGCACGGCGGAGGCGGTCCGGGCGAAGGCCCCATCTGCTGCGCCAAGCACCTAGTGCCCTATCTGCCTGCCACCGATTTCGGGGACAACGTGGTATCGTCCTCGCCCTACGGCAGCGCGGGCATCACGTTCGTCACCTACGGCTACATCCTGATGATGGGCGAGGAAGGCCTCACCCGCGCCACCAAGATTGCCATTCTCAACGCCAACTACTTGGCCGAGAAGTTGAAGGAAAGCTACGGCATCGTGTATACGGGTGCCACCGGGCGCGTGGGTCACGAGCTTATCCTCGAATGCCGGGGCTTCAAGGTTGCCACGGGCATCACGGAGACGGACATCGCCAAGCGGTTGATGGACTACGGCTTCCATGCGCCCACCTTGTCGTTCCCCGTGCACGGTACGCTCATGGTAGAGCCCACCGAGAGCGAGTCGCTGGCCGAGCTGGACCGCTTCGTCCAGGCATTGGAACAGATATATACCGAAATCAAGGAGATAGAAGACGGCACCGCCGACCGCACGGACAACGTGCTGGTGAACGCCCCGCACCCGCAGTACGCCGTCACCGCCGATGAATGGACGCATCCCTACACGCGCCGCAAGGCTGCCTACCCGCTTGCCTGGATAGAGGACAACAAGTTCTGGATAAACGTGGCACGCGTGGACAACGGCTGGGGCGACCGCAACCTCATCGCCTCGTGGAACGACGAGGGGATGCTAGGGTGATAAGTCCCGCAGATTTCGCGGATTGACGCAGAAAAAGCGCAAATGAACGCAAGACAAAGCTTGCGGGCATTTGCGCTTTTTCTTTGGAGAACGCGGGGACAACCTTGCGCTGCACGCTGCGTACTCCGTGTAAATCCGTTCAGTCCGTGTGTTCCGTGTGCCCTTGTGGAGGCAAGGAGCAAGGAGTAAGAGGCAAGAAGCATTTGCGTCCATTTGCGTCATTTGCGTTCCCTCTTATCCGTGTCAATCCGTATAAATCCGTGTCTTCCGTGTGCTGAAAATATCAAGCAGGACGTTCCCGCACGAACCGCCATAAGGCAGCTCCCGTGGCGAGGGTGGCCAGCGTGTCGGCTACGGGTTGCGCCCACCACGCTCCGTCCAGCCCCAGCAGCGGCGGCAAGGCCAGCAGGGCGGGCACCAGGAAGATGAATTGCCGCGTGAGGCTCAGCACGATGGATGTGCCCGCCCGTCCGATGGACTGGAAGAAGCCCGCCGTCACGATTTGGAAGCCGATGATGGGGAAGGCGGCCACCGTGATGCGCAGGGCGTGCGAGGCCAGGCCGGTCATCGCCGCGTCGGTGGTGAACAGCCCCACCAGCAGGCCGGGCGCGAACGTGCCCGCCGCCCATCCCGCCAGCGACACGCATGTGCCTACAAGGACGGACCGGCGCAGGATGTCCGCCGTGCGTCCGTGCAGCCGTGCCCCGTAGTTGTAGCCGATGAGGGGCTGGATGCCCTGGTTCAGTCCGATGATAATCATGACGATGAGCGACGTGATGCTGTTGATGATGCCGTAAGCCCCGATGGCCAGGTCGCCGCCGTGGCGCAGCAGCTGCACGTTGATGAGCACCACCACGAGGCTCAACGCCAGGTGCATGCTGAAGGGCGAGAGGCCGAGGCTGAGGATGGACTTCACGATGCCGACTTGCAGGTGGAAGCGTCCCCGGCGGAAGCGCACGTTGCTCTGCCGCCGCAGGAAGTGCCCCATCACCCAGGCCGCCCCCACGGCGTAGGCCACGTTCGTAGCCCAGGCCGCCCCCGCGATGCCCCAGCCGAAGCCGAAAATGAACAGCGGGTCGAGCACCACGTTGACCAACGCGCAGATAATCATGGTCCACATGGCCTGGCGCGGGTAGCCCGTGGCGCGCATGATGCTGTTGAAGCTGTAGCTCAACGCCGAGAAGCAGGCAAAGGGGATGATGATGCGCATGTACTCCTCGGCGTAGCGGATGGTGCGTTCCGTGCCGCCGAAGAGGGCCAGGATGTCGTCCATGAACGCGAGCGACAGCCCGATGGCCGTGCCGGTGACGATGAACGTGAGGATGAAGGCGTGGGCCAGGATGCGCTCCGCCTTGACGCGGTCGCCCTCGCCTAAGGCGATGGAGATGCGGGCCGCCGCGCCGTTGCCCACCAACATGCCGAACGAGGTCAGCACGTTCATGAACGGGAAGGTCAACGCCAGTCCCGACAACGCCAGCGGCCCCACGCCCTGCCCGATGAAGATGCGGTCCACGACGTTGAACAGCGACATCACCACCGTGCCCGTGATGGCGGGCAGGGAGTAATGCCAGATGAGCTTGCCGATGCCCTCGGAAGCCAGCCGCTGCTGTATGATGGATGATTCGGACATATGTTTCTTGGCACACGGAATACACGGATACTTGTCTGCGTCTATCCGCGCTATCTGCGGGAAACCATCCGTGTGCCCCCTTCCCTCACTTCTTCAGCACGATGCGGAACGTGGTGCCCACGCCCGGCTCGGAATGTTTCACGAAAATCCGCCCGTGGTGGTATTCCTCCACGATGCGCTTGGCGAGCGACAGCCCCAGCCCCCAGCCGCGCTTCTTGGTGGTGTAGCCGGGGGTGAAGATGGCCTTGTACTGGCTCTTCTCCATGCCCTTGCCCGTGTCCGTGATGTCGATGCACACCTCCTCGCCGCGCGGTTCCACGTACACGTCGATGCTGCCCTCGCCGTCCATGGCGTCGATGGCGTTCTTGCAGATGTTCTCGATGACCCATTCGAACAGGGGCGGGCTGAGGCGGATGAATATCGGCTCGCGCCCCGGGCAATGGCATTGCATGTTCACCTTGCGCGACGAGCGTTTGGCCACGTATTGCACCGCCCCTTCCAGCAGCTCGCGCAGGTCCACCAGCTGCATGTCGGGCGTGGAGCCTATCTTGGAGAACCGCTCGGCGATGACGCGCAGGCGGTTGATGTCCTTGCCCATCTCGCCTATCAGGTTGTCGTCCGGGTACTTCGTGCGCAGCAGTTCCGACCACGCCAGCAGCGACGATATGGGCGTGCCCAGCTGGTGCGCCGTCTCCTTCGACAGGCCCACCCACACCTGGTTCTGCTCCGCCTTCTTCGTGCTGCCGAAGGCGAAGAACGCCACCAGCGCAAACACCACGATGATGGTCAGCTGCACGTATGGGAACATCACCAGCCGCTTCATCAGCAGCGAGTCGTCGTAATACACGTACAGGTGGTCGTCCAGCAGGTTGAGCACGATGGGCGGGTGCTTCTCGCTGAAGCGTTCGATGAGCGCGGCGTAGTAAGCATCCGCCTCCTCGCCCTTGGGGGGCAGCTTCACGTTGCGGCTGTCGATGTTGCCCTTGTAGTCGATGATGACGGGGATGGTGGTGTTGCCCTCGATGATTTTGAGCACGAGGCTGTTCACCATGTTGTCGTCGATGTCGGTGATGGACAGCAGGCGGGTGGCCTCCGCCCAAATCTCGATGCGTTTCTGTTCCTCCTCGGCCAGCGACTGCGCCAGCCGGTTGGTGAAGTAGGCCGACACCAGCACGATAAGCCCCGCCACCACCGTGACGACCAGTTTCAGCCGTTGGGCTGCCTGGTACAAGTTCTTTTTAGCCATATGCTATAATATTATATGAAGGAAATGCCTTTCCGCCGTCAAAGGTAGTGAAAGTCGAGCGCAAAGCAATCAAGCTTGCTTGAAATTGCTTTGCCGAGACGCCTCCTATCTTATTTAAAGATAGTGAAAGTCGGGCGCAAAGCAATCAAGCTTGCCCGAAATCTATAAGGGACGCTGCCCTGATGCAATGGTTCCGCCGCCCGCCTCCTTATCCAAACTTCTCAAGATGCGGACGCAAACTTTCCCCCGTGCCGGGACAAACTTCTTCGGATGCGGACGCATTCTATAAACTAAACTTCAGTTTTCATAAACTAAACTTTGGTTTATATAAACTAAGCTTTAGTTTTTATAAACTAAACTTTAGTTTATAGAATGCGTCCGCATCCGAAGAAGTTTCCCAAGGCGGGCGGGAAAGTTTGCGTCCGCATCCCGGAAAGTTTGTCAAGGCAGCGGCGGGGCACGGCAAGATGTAATGCTGGTAACGTTTCCAGTGAAACGGGTAAGGCGGGGACGGGAAGTATTCGTACCTTTGCCGCGCAGAAAGGAAAGCCTCCCCAAGCCCCTCCCGAGGAGGGGATGCGGGAAAAGGGTGAAAGTAGAAAGGTGAAAGGGAAAAGGCCTATCCATGTAAATCCGTTAAATCCGTGTTCCCCACAAATCTGCGCCATCTGCGGAAAACAATCTGAAATTTGAAATCTGAAATAAAAGGAAATGAAGCAACTGTTCATCCTACTGGCCCTGGTCTTGCCGGGCGCGGCATGGGGGCAGGCGGACACCGCCTCCGTGCGTTACAACCGACAGATAGACGAGGTGGTCGTCACCGGCACGCGCCACGTGACCGACGTGCGCCACCTGTCGCAGACCGTGACGGTCATCGCCCGCCCGCAGATAGAGCAGCGGCACGACCTCTCGCTGCTGCCCATGCTGAGCGAGCAGGTGCCGGGCCTCTTCGTCACCTCGCGCGGGGTGATGGGCTACGGCGTGTCCGACGGGTCGGCGGGCGGCATCTCGCTGCGCGGCCTCAGCGGCGGGTCGGGGCGCATGATGGTGCTCATCGACGGCCATCCGCAGTACATGGGCCTCTTCGGCCACCCCATCGCCGATGCCTGCCAGCCCTTCCTGGCCGAGCGCGTGGAGGTGCTGCGCGGCCCGGCCTCGGTGCTCTACGGGTCCAACGCCATGGGCGGCGTCATCAACATCGTGACGAGGCAAATGGCCTCCGACGGCGTGCGCACCCAGGCCACCGTGGGCTACGGCTCGTACAACACCCTCCAGGCCGAGGCCACCAACCAGGTGCGCCGGGGACGCTTCTCCAGCGCGGTGAGCGCCTCGTACAACCGCACCGACGGCCACCGCGCCAACATGGGCTTCGAGCAATACGGCGGCTACGCCAAGCTGGGCTACGACCTGTCCGAGGCGTGGCGGGCGCGGGCCGACGTGAACCTCACGCACTTCAACTCCGCCACGCCCGGCACGGTGGACGCGCCGCTCGCGGACGCCTTCCAGCGCATCACCCGGGGCATGGCCTCGCTGGCCGTGGAGAACCATTACGAGCGGACCTCCGGCGCGTTGAGCCTCTTCTACAATTGGGGACGGCACCGTGTGGACGACGGCTACCAGCCCTCGGCGGGCGAAACGCCTTTGGACTATCAGTTTAATTCGAAGGATTACATGATGGGCCTCTCGCTGTACCAGAGCGCGACCCTCTTCCGGGGCAACCGCGTCACGGCGGGCTTCGACTGGTACAGGTTCGGGGGAGATGCGTGGAACGAGTATTTTGCCGGGGAACGGGCTGGCGAGCGGGGTACCATCATGGGCATGGAGCAGCCCCGCGTGGAGGACGAGCTGGCGGGCTACGTGGACTTCCGCCAAAGCATCGGCGCGTGGCTCACCATCGATGCCGGCTTGCGGGTGGACCACCATTCGCAAGCGGGCACGGAGTGGGTGCCGCAGGCGGGCGTGGCCGTGCATCTGCCCCATGCCGCCGAGGTGAAGCTGTCGGCTTCGAAGGGCTTCCGCTACCCCGTCATCCGCGAGATGTTCATGTGGGGCGTGGCCAACGAGCACCTGGAGGCCGAGCGCATGTGGAACTACGAGATTGCCTTCTCGCAACGCCTGCTCGACGGGCGGCTCACCTACGGTGTGAACCTCTTCTACATCGATGCGGACAACCTGATAGTGCAGGAGATGGTCGATGGCCGTCGGCAGAACGTGAACACGGGCGAGGTGCGCAATGCGGGCGTGGAGCTACAGGCGGCCTGGCGCATCAACGCCACGTGGTCGGTGGACGGCAACTACAGCTTCCTGCACATGGAGCGTCCCGTCATCGCCGCGCCCGAGCACAAGCTCTACGTGGGCGGCACGTTCAGCAAAGGCATCTGCCGCCTATCGACCGGCGTGCAATACGTCGCGGGCCTCTATACCTCCACCGAGCCGGTGGTCACGGAGGACTTCGTGCTGTGGAACGTGCGGGTCGACTTCCAGGTCGCCCCCTGGCTCAACCTGTGGCTGCGCGGCGAGAACCTGCTGGCACAGGCCTACGAAATCAACCTCGGCTACCCCATGCCCGGCACCACCGCCCTGGCGGGAGTGAGCGTGAAGTTCTGAGGAAGAACGCAAACGACTTGCATGGCGCAAATGGACGCGAGGGAGCGTCCGTTTGCGCTTTTTTATGTGTCCTCATGGTTGTGCGCCCGGGGGCGGACAAACTTTTACAAAAATTGCCAAGTGGAGATTGCAGCCTTGCAAAATAACCGTATCTTTGCAAGCAGGTGGGACAAAGGGAGAAATGACGATTTACACAACATCAATATAAAGAGGATATGGATATTTTGGAAAAAATTATGGAACGTGCCAAGGGCAATCCGCAACGGATTGTGCTGCCCGAAGGCACGGAAGTGCGCACGCTGAAGGCGGCGGACATCATCCTGAAGGAAAAGGCCGCCCGGCTCATCTTGATAGGCAGCGAGGCGGAAATTCGCAAGCTGGCACAGGAAAACGGCTTGACGCATTTGTCGGAAGCCACGATATTCGACCCGGAAACCAACCCGAAGATGGCCGACTACGCCAACCTGCTGTACGAACTGCGCAAGAACAAGGGCATGACCCCCGACGAGGCCGCCAAGCTGGCCAAGAACCCCCTCTACCTGGGCTGCCTGATGATAAAGAACGGTGATGCCGACGGCGAACTGGCCGGTGCGCAGAACACCACGGGCAACGTGCTGCGCCCCGCATTCCAGATTATCAAGACCAAGCCGGGCATCAAGGTCGTGTCGGGCGCGATGCTCATGTTCACCCCGACCCCGCAATACGGCCACAACGGCGTGCTGGTGTTTGCCGACATCGCCGTGAACCCGAACCCCACGGCCGAAGAATTGGCGCAGATTGCCGTGTGCGCCGGGCAGACGGCCCGCGTGGTGGCAGGCTTCGAGCCGAAGATTGCCATGCTGAGCTTCTCCTCGAAAGGCAGCGCGAAGCACGAACTGGTGGACAAGGTGGTGGAAGCCACCCGCCTGGCCAAGGAAATGGCTCCCGACTTGCAGATAGACGGCGAATTGCAGGCCGATGCGGCCCTCGTGCCGAGCGTGGGGCAGAGCAAGGCGCCGGGCAGCGCGATTGCCGGGGCGGCCAACGTGCTGGTGTTCCCCGACCTGCAAGCGGGCAACATCGGCTACAAGATGGTGGAACGCTTCTCCGGGGCGCAGGCCGTGGGTCCCATCCTGCAAGGCATCGCCGCCCCGGTCAACGACCTGTCGCGCGGCTGCTCCGTGAGCGACATCGTGCGCATGATTACCATCACGGCCAACCAGGCGATGGGGCTTTAACGAGTAATTAACGGTTAGTGATTAATGATAATGACGGGCGGGGCTGCCGGTGAGGTGGTTGAACGGCATCGGCACATTATCACATGACCACATTGGCACATTATCACATTATATAAATCAAAGAAATGGATCCGATTATAGAACCGATTGAAAAATACGGGCTGAGCAAGCGCAACCGCAAGCGGACGCTGTTCTCCAAAATCGGGGTCGTGGGGGCCGGCAAGGAGGGGAGCGTGATAGCGACCACGGCGGCCCTCAGCGGCATCGAGGTGGTGTTCCTCGAACCGACCGAGGAGAAGGTGGCCAACGCCTTCGCCCGTATCGAAGCGAAGCTGGACAAGCGAATTGAAAATTGGGGCCTGACCCAAAGCGAAAAGCGCGCCGTGATGGGACGCATCCGCGGCACGCTGGACTACAAGGACTTCGAGGGGTGCGACTTCGTGATTGAGGCCGTGCGCTACGACCAGACCGGCGTGCGCGAGGTGAACCAGCGCAAGGAGGTGTTCCAACGGCTGGAGCAGGTGCTCGACCCCACGGCCATCATCGCGTCGAACATATCGACCGTGGTGGTGACCGACCTGGCCTCGGAACTGGAGCATAAGGAACGTTGCATCGGCCTGCACTTCCTTTCCAGCGTGCCGGGGGCGGAAATCATCGAAATCGTGCGCTGCCTGTACACGTCGGACGAAACGTTCGACAAGGTGTGCCACTTCGCCAAGCTCATCAACCACCAGTACGTGTCGGTGGCCGAGTCGGCGGGGCTGGTCAGCCTGCGACTTTTCCTCATCCAGCTCAACGAGGCCTGCTCCATGCTGATGGAGGGCATCTCGGGCGTGGAGGACATCGACCGGGTGCTCACCGTGGGCTTCGGCCACCGCTTGGGCGTGTTCCGCATTGCCGACCGCATGGGCATCGAGAAAATCGTCAGCCTGCTGCAAAACCTCTACGAGGAATACGGGCACCTGAAATACAAGCCTTCGCCCGTGCTGTTGCGCCTGATGCGGGCCAAGCATTTCGGCGTGAGCCGGGGACGGGGCTTCTACGTGTACGACCAGGAGGGCAATATCTTAAAAGCTAACTTATAAAAGATAGGAGGACTGGATTTATGAAGATATTGGTATTGAATTGCGGCAGTTCATCGGTCAAGTATAAGTTGCTCGACATGGACACGCGCACGACACTCGGCTCGGGCGGCGTGGAGAAGATTGGCATGAAGGGCTCGTTCCTGAAGCACACGTGCGGCAACGGGCAGAAGGTGATATTCGAAGGCGAAATACTGGAACACCAGACGGCGATAGAGTACATCCTCGGCGTGCTCACCAGCGAGAAGTACGGCGCGGTGCGGTCGCTTGACGAAATCGAGGCTGTGGGGCACCGCGTGGTGCACGGCGGCGAGAAGTTCAACTCCAGCGTGCTGATTACGGACGAGGTCATCCACAAGATAGAAGAGTGCATCGAGCTGGCTCCCCTGCACAATCCGCCTAATCTGGCGGGCATCCACGCCATCGGCGAACTGCTACCGGCGGTGCCGCAGGTGGGGGTGTTCGACACGGCTTTCCACCAGACCATGCCCGACTATGCTTACATGTACAGCATTCCTTACTCTTTGTACACCAAGTACGGCATCCGCCGCTACGGTTTCCACGGCACGAGCCACCGCTACGTGTCGCGCCGGGCGTGTGAGTTCCTGGGGTTGGACTATGCGAAGGCGAAAATCATCACGGCGCACATCGGCAACGGGGCTTCCATCGCGGCCATCGACGGGGGCAAGGTGGTGGATACTTCCATGGGCTTCACCCCGCTCGAAGGGCTGATGATGGGCACCCGGTCGGGCGACGTGGACCTGGGCGTGGCCACCTTCCTGCTGGAGAAGGAACAAATCGGGGCGGATGCCCTCTCTGCCTTGTTCAACAAGCACAGCGGCGTGCTGGGCGTGTCGGGCATCTCGTCGGACATGCGCGACATCGAGAAGGCCATCTCCGAGGGCAACGCGCGTGCCAAGTTGGCGTTGGAAATGTACGAATACCGCATCAAGAAGTACGTGGGAGCTTACGCGGCTGCCCTCAACGGGGTGGACGTGCTGGTGTTCACCGGCGGGGTGGGCGAGAACCAGGCCGCGACCCGCGCCAAGGTGTGCGACGGGCTGAGCTACCTGGGCGTGAAGTACGATGCGGCGTTGAATGCCGCCTCGCGCGGCGTGGAAGTGCTGCTCTCCACTCCCGACTCCAAGGTCAAGGTGGCCGTCATCCCCACCGATGAGGAATACATGATAGCCTCGGACACGCTGGAGATAGTGAGCAGGACTACCCCCAACCCCTAAAGGGGAGAAGGGGAAAGGTATAAAGGTTAAAGTATAAAGGGGAAAGTGCCGGTGAGGCGCTTTCCCCTTTCTACTTTCTCCCCTTTAGGGGCTGGGGGGTAAACTCCCACAGGATAATCCCCGCCGTGACGCTCACGTTGAGGGAGTGCTTGGTGCCGTATTGCGGTATCTCGATGCAGCCGTCGCACTGGTCCACCACGCTTTGCTGCACGCCTTTCACCTCGTTGCCCAGCACGACGGCATACCGTTTGTCGGGGGTGAGCCGCAGGTCGGGCAGGAGGGTGCTGCCGTGCGCCTGTTCGATGGCGTACACCGTGTATCCCCGTGCTTGCAGGGAGCGCACGGCCTCGTGCGTGTCCTCCCAGTATCGCCACGCCACGGCATCTTCCGCGCCGAGGGCCGTCTTGTGTATCTCGGCATGGGGCGGGGTGCTGGTGATGCCGCACAGGTACACCGCTTCGGCGCGGAAGGCATCCGCCGTGCGGAACACCGAACCCACGTTGTGCAGGCTCCGCACGTTGTCCAGCACCACCACCAGCGGGATCTTTTCCGCCTGGCGGAACTCCTCCGGGGTCAGGCGGTGCATTTCGGTTATCTTCAGTTTCTGCATGTCAAGTCGGTCATCAATCGTAAATAGTCAATCGTCTAATTGTAAATCCTCTATCGCTTCTATCGCCCGCTCCAGCACGGCGTCGATGCCCGCTTCTTCCTGCTCGGGGGTGGTGCAGGCGTAGAGGTCGGGGGGCAGGCCGCTTTCGGTGTCCTGCATGTCCACGGTGTACATGGGGCAGGCCGAGAAGCGCACCATCCAGCCGTTGGGCAGTTCGCTGGAGAGGGGCATCCCGCCCCCGCCGCCCGTCCACGTGCCCACGGTGAAGGCTTGCGGGGCGCAGCTCATGCGGTTCACGAAGTCGTTGGTCGCGCTGTACGAGTAGCGGTTGGTGAGCACGGCCACGGGTCGCCCCCAGTGGATGCTTTCGTGCGCGGGGGTGGTCACCTTGGTCGGCTCGGCGAAGTCGCTGTGCCCCGGCCCCGCCTTGTAGCGCATGTAGCCGGTGTGCGTGTCGGCCTGGAAGAAGAAGGAGGCCAGCAGCTCCGAGTAGCTGAGCGAGCCGCCGCCGTTGTCGCGCACGTCGATAATCAATGCCTTGCAATGCTCGGATGCCTTGAAGACGTGGTACATGTTGGTGGACGAGAAGCCGCTGGAGAAGCTGCCGTAATAGACGTATCCGATGTCGTGCCCGCGTATGAGGCCGTATTGCAGCCCTCCGGCGGTGCGCAGGCGGCCGTCCTGTATGTAACGGTCGCGGATGACGGAGGCGTTGAAGTTGGCCGCCGAGTCGGTGTACCATTTGTCGTATCGGCTGAGGTCGAAGTCGGAATAGAGGTTCACATGCCCGTCGCGCAGCTCGGCCAGCATGTCGGCGCAGAGGTCGAACAGTTGCACGCGGTCGCCCGCGTCGATGCTGTCCAGCCGCGCGGCGTAGGCGTGGTGCACGGAGTCCCAGTCGATGCCCTTGTAGTCGAGGTAGCAATAGCGCGTGTCGATGATGTGCCACAAGGCTTCGAGGTTGCCTTGGGGGGTATTGTCGAATGCCCGGGGCTCGTCCATGCACGAGGCGAGGAGGAGGGCAAGCCCTATGAGGATGAATGAATGTTTCATGTGCTAATATGCTGATGTGCCAATGTGCGTTCTTGTCTTGTCGTAGGGCGTTGCCCTACGCTGAAAGCCATAAGGCCGTTGGCCTTGGGCATCTCTTACCTCTTACTTCTTACTTCTTACCTCTGTCATATCCCCACGAACCCTTCGGGGGCGGGTTGCCTGCGGTTGAAGGCGGCCAGGGTGCGGGTGAAGCCGAGGTACAGGCCCGCTTCGCGGCGGGAGAATACCAGCCCGTTGGCCGTCCACTTGCGCAGGCCGCCGCTGAAGCCCACGCGCCAGGTGGAGCGTGCGAAGGGCATTTCCACGAACACGTTGGCCCGCACGCCCCGGCGGTTGTGCGGCGCGGTGAAGTGCACGAACCGCCCCTCGGCCCCCAGGCTGAATATCTCGTAGTACGACGCCCCTTGCGCGGGGGCGAACATGCACCCCATCAGCGGCGACTCCACGTCGGCTTGCAGGCGCAGCGAGCGGCGGCGCAGCGGGATGTCGTAGATGACCGTGGCCGCCGCGTTCACGTCCAGGGCCGCGTCCACGTTGGCCGGGTTGTTCACGTTGCGGGCCAGGTATTTCACGCCCAGTTCCGCGCCCGCCGTGCCTCCCGCCAGCAGTTGCAGCCCTTCGGCCGGGCGGAAGTGCCAGTACAGGCCCCACGTGTAATCCGCCCCCGCGAACATCATGGAGGCCGTGCGGGCGGGGTTCAACGCCATCCCGCCCTGCACCCGCACGCGGCTGAGGCTGGACAGGCGCGTCTGCCCCTGGCGCAGGTAACGGCGGTCCGTGTGCGCCACCCGCAGCCCCCATCCGTCGTAGGGCAGGGGCGAGAGGTATCCGTCGGCCAGCCCCGCCGCCCCCGCGCCGAAGGTGGTGCTGGCCGACTGCAACGGCTGTTGCCCCCGCGCGCACACGGCGAGGGCGAGGGCGAGGAGTAGTGTGGACGTTCGTTTCATCATCGCGTCTTGTTTGGGTGCAAAGGTAATAATTGCCACGCTAAGGCGCAACGTTGTCCGGGAGAGAACCGCGCCCGTCCCCGGCGGCGTGCCTGCGGAAACTTTTCTCCGTTATAGGGGAAACTTCCTTCCGTTATAGGGGAAACTTTCCCGCGCCCTATTGCAAACTATAAACTAAGACACGGTTTATATAAACTAAGATTTAGTTTATAAAAACCAAGACACAGTTTATATAAACTAAGACTTGGTTTATAGAATGCGACCGCACGCGGGAAAGTTTCCCCTATAACGGAAGGAAGTTTCCTCCATAAGGCGGGCAAGTTTCCCCCATAGCCGCGCGGCGGCAGGCACGGCGTGCGCGGCGGCAAAGAATTTATCCTTTATGCCCTTGCGCCTTTGCATACCCGCTCATTTGCATTATCTTTGCAACAGTTTTAAAGGAGGAAGAAGATGGACAAACTCGTATTCGCCACCAACAACGCCCACAAGCTGGACGAAGTGAGGGCTATACTGGGCTCGGACGTGGAGGTGCTGAGCCTGAACGACATCGGCTGCAACGCCGACATCCCCGAGACCGCCGACACCCTCGAAGGCAACGCCCTGCTCAAGGCCCGCTTCGTGGCCTCGCGTTACGGCGTGGACTGCTTCGCCGACGACACGGGGCTGGAAGTCGCGGCCCTCGGCGGCGCGCCCGGCGTGTATTCGGCACGCTTCGCCGGTCCCGCCTGCGACTCGGCCGAGAACGTGCGCAAGCTGCTCGGCCTCCTGCACGATGCCGACGACCGTTCCGCCCGCTTCCGCACCGTGGTCGCCCTCATTCGCGGCGGCGAGGAACATTGCTTCGAAGGCACGGTGGGCGGCACCATCGCCCGCACGCCCGCCGGATGCGGAGGCTTCGGCTACGACCCCGTGTTCGTGCCCGAAGGCCACGACCGCACCTTCGCCGAGCTGCCCCCCGCCGAAAAGAACCGCATCAGCCACCGCGCCCGCGCCGTGGCCAAGCTGGCGGACTTCCTGAGAGGCAAGGAGTAAGAGGCAAGAGGCAAGGAGTAAGAGGCAAGAAACTTGTAGCTCGTAGCTCGTAGCTTGGCTCGTAGCTTGTAGCTCGTAGCTTGTAGCTCGTAGCTTGTAGCTCGTAGCTTGTAGCTCGTAGCTTGTAGCTCGTAGCTTGTAGCTCGTAGCTTGTAGCTCGTAGCTTGTAGCTCGTAGCTTG
>CASFUX010000179.1 GCA_949297975.1 uncultured Bacteroidales bacterium | reverse complement strand
TGACATGCGTGTTGCCATCGTTTGTCCTCACCAGGTACTCGAAATAATCGCGCGGAAGCAGTGCGCACAGCTGGTTGAAAACGTAAGGTGTTTGTCCCATATCGCTATCTTTTTGTCAGAGTAGAAATATGGGGCATTCCCGGACGATTCCCAAATGCTCCGACAAAAAAATGCGGTCTAATCAACCTAAAATCAATCGAGTTGAATGGATTTTAACAAAACTTTTGGGACAGCAGTGAGGCACGCCGCGTCTCTACCGTGCGAATAAGAAAGCCCCCGCAATTTATCCCGATTTATCGGGAGGGGGTTGGGGGTCTTTACCTCACCACGACCTTGCCGATTTGCGGCTCGGTACCGGCGGGCGGGAGCACTTCCACCAGATACGTCTCATCGCGGCGGAGCTGGAAGTGTTCTTCACTGAACACGCCCGTGCGCTGCTCAACCAGCAACCCGGCCGCATTGTACAGGCGCACGGTGCATCCCACTTGCAACCCGGCTACCACCAACTGACCGTTGCCAGGCGTGTACAAAATCAAGCCACTTCCGACGTTGGCATCCTGCTTGCGGAACACGATGCTGAAGCGGTCGTTCACTTCGCCCGCCCCGGGCAGGTCCACGCCATAGGCCGTTTCCTTCAAATCGACCATGCGGTCGAGCAGGGCATCCTTCAGCACCACGGCCTCGTAATCGTAGGTGTCGCAATCGGCAGGGATGCGGAATTCGAAACGCCCCGGCTCACCCGCATACACCCCTACCGCCACGCTGCCTTCCCGGTCAACGGCCGACAGCAGCGAGTACCGCCCGCCATCGCGCAACATGTAGATGCGGGGGCAGTCGCTGCGCAGGCTGCGCATTTTCACCCCATCGTTCATCACATCGTAAGTGCTCTTCGCCTCGGCCGAGGGCACGGCGGTGAGCTGTATCACATCGCCTTCGGGCATCCCTGCCTGCACGAATTCGACGGCCAGATTACCATAATAGGCACTCGCCGCCTGCACGGCTTCGGTGCGGACGTGCACGGGCACTTCCTCGCGGTCGCGCAAGGTGGCCGTCTGCGTGAACACCGCCGCACCCGAAGCGATGTGCCCCTTGTTCAACGTCGATACCGGCCCGGCATAATCGCCGCCCCGGCCGGACGCATCGGCCTGTTCATAGGGATAAATCACCCGTCCGTATTCCATGTCACCGAAGTTCATGGCGCAGAGGAAAGGAGAGCCGAAGAGGTTCCAGCCCATGTTTTCCGCGTGGGTGAAGCGGTTGCCACCGGCGGATGCCCCGCTCCACGGCTCGCTGTAGTTGTGCTGCGGCAACAGCACGGACTTGGACGCGCCCGCCTCCGTGTAGGCACTGCCGTAGAAGCGCACCGTGTCGCCGGGCGTGCCTTCGAGCAGCCACCCTTCGGTCAGGTTCGTGCGGCTGTCGCCTGCGGGCTGCAAGTCCCACGTGGCATTGTCGCCATCGGCCACGAACTTATAATCATAGCGTGCCCGCCGGTCGCCCAGGTAACGGTAGCGGGCCAACTCGCCTCCCGTGTGGAGCGTGGTGCTGTCCACCCGGAAAGGCACTACCGCGAGGTCGCGCCCCGCCGCATCCAGGCAGCGTTCCTGCGCCACAAACGCCAGGTCAATGGCATGGCCGTTGCCCCGCAAACCCGCCCCGTGCTCCAGCAGCAGGAAGCCGGGGGCGAACGTGCCGGTGGCCGGATAAGCGGCGGCATCCAAGGTCAGTTCCTTGCCTGCCCGTACGTACACCACGTGCCGGTTGCCGGGCCATTCGCCGTCCGCCGTCGGGATGGACGTATCGTCGGTGATGTTCCAGGTTTCAAAACACCCGTAGTCCACCTTGCCGCCCCACACGCGCGGTGCGCCGGATATGTCGTGTGCATGACCCGCCTTGTCCATGTACGGCTGCAAGCTCGCCGCATCGCCGCCCCGGTCTATCAGGCCGCTCGTCTCCATGAGTTGCTTGCTCCAGATGCCTTCCTTTATATACAGGTTGTCGGGCACGCCTTCAGCCACGTTCGTCTTCGTCCACCCGGTAGCCAGCGAGGCTCCATCGTCCAAGGTCACGTTCACCGCCTGCCCTGTGCCTTCCGCGCTGCCGGCGAGGAAGCTGTTGTAGAGCACGCCGCCTGCACGCCCCGCCACATTCCCCACTACCGATGTGGAAAGCATGGCATCCGCATCGTTCAGCGTGAGTGTTTCCACCTCGAAACCGTCCACCACGGCATCGGCCGAGATGGTCAAGTCCGTAATCGCCGACCGGCGCACGGCCTGCGCCAGCGAAGTGCGTGCGCCCAGCAGCCCGGCCACCTGCTCCTCTACCGTCAGGGTGGACGAGACGACTTCGTTGTTCATCCCGCCATACACCTTCACATGGTCGAGCGACAGGTTGATGCGCTGCGCCGCCAAGGCATTGTCCACGAACACATAGCCCGTGCCCCCGCCGCTATGCTCCGCGTACAGGGCAGCCAGGTCCACGGCACTTTGCAAGTCGCTCAAGGCATTCGCCCACGACGACCCGTCGGCCGTGCCGCCCGCCACCCCGGGGTCCACATAGACTATCGGACGCAGGGGCGCGTTGTATTCATAAGCCCCCAAGTCGATGGTGCCGTCCACCACACGCGACTCGTTGGCCAGGTCCACATCGGCCTGCGGGTCGATGCCCGCAAGCGTCCTGTACCGGTCGTTGTCTCCCTGGTTCAGCAAGTGATGCCCCGGGCGCAAGCGGTAGTCGCCTGCCGCCGGATCCACGAAGTTAGGCCCGTTGAGCACGTCGGCATTTTCCTGTCCTTGCCCGAACTTCACATTATGGTTGGTCGCATCCGTCGTGGTGGAGGCGGGGTCGTCGCCGTTGTTCCAATAAGCCGAATTGTACACCGCAGGCGCACCGCTCATCGCCGTCGTGTTGTTCGCCCAAGTGGCATTCACCACCGTGGTGCGGCTGTCGGTTGCCAAGCCGGTCGCGTTGTCGGCCAGCAGCGTGTTCACCAGCAGCGTGCTGTTCGTACTTTCGGCGTTCGTTACCTGCAAGCCGGTCGCGTTGTGGCGGAAGGCCACGTTCTTCAGTTGCAAATTGCCCGCCGTGTTTACGTCCGCATGGTTGTCCACGGTAGCCGTCAAGCCGTCGGCTGCCGTGCCATCCGCCTTCGCGCCATCGAAAGTCAGCCCTTCGATGCGTATCGCCTTGCCATTGGTCTGCACATCCAGCAGCACGGATGTATGTTGCGCTTCAGGCGAAACCCGGAAGATGGTCGGCTGCGAGAAGTCCTGCTTACCCGCGTCATTGAACGAGCCTTGAACAATCAACGTATCAGTGAACGAGGCATTATTATTGTGGTCAGCCGCAGCCAGGTTCAGCGGGTAAGCCGCGTTGTCAGTCACCGACACGCGGTGATCCGCATATTCGCCCGCCTTGATGTACAGATGTTTCACGGAGGCCTTCCCGCTGGACAACGCCAAACCTATCATCGCTCCACGCAAGTCGGAGGTGGCATTGCCCCAACCGGTTCCATCCGCCCTGCCGCTTTCTTCCGTGGCCACGTAGATATTATCCATCGTGTAAAAGTTGCCCGGATATTGGTATTCATACACGCCCAAGTCAATAACCTGAGGCAGCGGGTCGCCGTTCTCGTCATCCCCGCCTGCATAGCGTACATAGCTTTTCGTCATCATGTACTGCGTGGCATAATCGGGTGCATACGCATTCATCCATTCGATATAAGCTCCCGTGGCCTGCGTCATGTCCGTTTCATTGACGGCCAGCACACCGTCGCCCGTATCGGTCAGTACGGAGATGGCACCCGGGTTCCAACGTGCGGTCGTCACATTGCCCGCCACGCCTGCCACGGCAGACGGCGAAGCAAAACGCGGCCCGTTTACCGAAGCATTGTCCGTGCTCAGCAGGATGTTGTCGTTATCGTTGCCGTCCTCCGGCAAAGCGTAATCGCTGGCACAATGCTGCAACGACATGGCACTCGCCACATCCGGCCACGTCACCTGCCCGCTCTCGTTACCCCATATCACCGTGTTCACCAACTGGCTTTTGGCATTCTGGTTGAATATGGCGGCGTTGCCCTCGGCCTTGTTACGCACGATAAGGCAGTTCATCAGGCTGATGCTCGGGTCCACATAGGTAGCCACCCCGTCCACAAAGTTGGTGGCAATGGCACCGCCCCACCCTGCCGTTTCATTGTTGGACCAAATGCAGTTGGCCGCATACAGCGCCGTGGCCGCCTGCATCCCTCCCAGATAAATCGCACCGCCACGCACCGCATAGGCATCCAGGCCTCCCTCGGCATGGGGATTGGCCACCGTGCCGTTGCCCGCATAGATCGAGCCATAGGTGTGCAGCTCCGCATCGCGCAGGAACACTGCCCCGCCCCGCACGGCCTGGTTGCCCGTGAAGCGGCAACGGTTAATCACATAAGGAATGCCATCGCTGTACACGCCGCCCCCGCGCCCCGCATCGTCGCGGTTGGCCACGGGCGTAAGCGTGTTGGACGTTTCCCCGTTGAGCACGGTCAGCCCGTCGAGCAGCACCGGCTGCGGTTCGCCGTTGCCCGCAGCCACGGAGTAGATGACATGGTACGCCCGTTCGCCACTTTCCGATGCCGTCAGGGCACCGGAAAGGATGGTCTGGTTGGCCAGTTCATAAGATTCGATGATGCCGTTGGAGTTCAAGTCGGAACCTGAGCGGCTGTTCAGGAATTCGGACAAGCCCGCTTCGTCCAGCGGGGTGAGCGTCACGCCGGGTACTTCCGTAGTCAAGGCATCCGACCATTTCTCATCGCCCTTGAAACCGCCGTAGAGGCTTACGCCCTGCGGCACGGTGAATGAATTGTAACGCCTGCTGGGGTCGTCGTCGGGCGCATCGGCCCGGCGGTAGTGGGGCGTGTACGTGCCACCCGCCATAAAGATGGAGAAAGGCCGGTTGTCATCCGGGTGCTCCTTGCGATATTGCTCGATGTAGGCCAAGGCATCGTCGAGCCACGTGAGCGGCGTGTAGAACGACCGCCCGGTCAACGCCTTGTCGCCCACCTCGCCCGTAAACGAACTGGACACGAAGAGGTAGGGCCTGTACTGCGTGGCATCCACTTCCGACTCGAAAGCAAACGCCCCCACATCGGCATAATCCACCTCATCCTGTCTGCGACGAAGGCCTGCCATGTCCTCATGCGCCAAGCCAAACTCCGCACCCAACCCCATCATGGTCTCCGTGGGCACCCCGTGGTCTATCAGTTCGGAATAGGCACGCAACTGCCACCTTTCCTCATTGGTGAAATAGCGGTTGTCCGACTCCATTGACATGTTATGATAGATGGCAGGCATCTGGTAATTTTCCACAAAGCAATAGTCGTACACCGTGTAATCCGTATCGCCCAAGGCACTCAGGCGCGTATCGGGTATCGGGGGATAGAACACGCCGCTCACGTTCTTGTCCGAAGGCGCGGTGTTACCCCACACCGTGGAGTTGAGCACGATGGCCGCCCAATCCTCATGGTAGCCACCTCCCCCAGCCGATGTGGCGTGGTTGCGCACCACGGTGCAGGAGATGAGGTGCGCCCGGGTGCTTTCCGTCACCTTGTTGCCCTCGGCATCCTCGTCGCTGGCATAGAAGCCGCCTCCGTAGTGCGCCTCGTTGTAGCACACCACTGTGCCACTCACCGTAGCTCCCGGCAGCAGGTACAGCCCGCCGCCCGCCACGGCCTCATTGCCTGTCACCACACAGTTGCGCACGTGCGCCCATCCCGGCACGATGGCACCGCCACCCCGGCCTTCATCGCTATAGGCCACTCCCAATGCCTGTCCGCCTTCGAGGCGGCAGCCGTCCACCACGGCCTGCAAGCCATCCGCCCCCTCGTCGGGGAACGACACGGCATGGTAGCCAGTGACCGTTTGCCCGGCTTCCGTGCCCTGAGGCGTGAGGACGGTATGCTGATCCAGTGGAATGCGGGTGGTAAAACCTTCGTCCCATCCCCCTTCGAGCACCACGCCGCGCGGTATCTCGAAGGTATAACTTTGCGGGTCGTCCGGGTTGCTCAGCGTGTTGGCCTCGTAGTCGCCAGCCGCCACCCGCACGGTATAGGTCTGCCCCGAAGCGGCGGCCATTTCACCGGCACGGGTCAGCACGGATTGCAGCTTCATCTCGCAAGCGGCATTAGCGGGGGAAGAACCGTCGGCCGTGCCCGCGCCCGCCTCGGTCACATAATATATGCGGTTTGCATCGGGAGCTATGTTTTCCGTATTATCACGTTCATATGCTCCTACGTCAATCGTGCAGTCCTTGATGCGGTCGGTAAAGTCAACATCCGTATCGGGCAATGTCACTCCTTCGATTACGTCCGTACCATGATTGACACACCAAGTATCGAACTTCAAACGGTAATTATTTTCCGCCTGAGCATTTGTCGACTCAAAAGGACTGTTTTCCGCCGTAGGGGCAACCCCGTTCAGCCATTGGCAATCGACTAATTTGCCATTGGAAACCGAGAATGCCTGTTGCGATTGGATATAACAGTTCCACGCCCCGTTGAACTTGCTCTCGTCGGCAAAGCCCATAGCCGCCTTGCCATTCCCATAGAACAAGCAGTTGTAAAGCAGCAAGGTGGAGTTACCATACCCATCGCCCGTGTATTGGTACAAGCCTCCAGCAGCATTGCCAGCATCGTTGTACACAATAGAGTTGTTATAGAAGGTGGCCGCCTCAATGAATATCCCCCCGCCATTGTCATCCGCATAATTATTGGCCACCAAATTATTGTAACCCGTACCTAATATCATGTATATACCGCCACCATAAGCTTCTCCCCCTGCCAAATAGTTGTTCAACACAAAGCAATTGACCACCGCACTGTTATCGCCATCGCAATAAATGCCCGCTCCACGCGAACAAGGACTGTTATTATAATTGTCCTTCACCACACAGTTGCGCAAGGTTACTCCTCGGAACATGCGTACACCTGCCCCCCCGTCACGGTTCACTTCGTAATTGGTGATGAACCCGTGGCGAATGGTAAACCCATCCCACACGGCACCATGATATTCTTCATAAATCCCGCGTTGCTGACTGGCAGGCAAGTTGTACCGATATGTATTGGATGTGCCATCGCCTCCACTTAAAGCATCATCGACCGTACCATTACGTTCTGTCCAGCCATACGTAGGAGGCCACCACAAGTACTCCCAGCTCCATGCTTGATAACTTGCATTTCTCCCGGAAGGAGACAAGGTGGGCAGGCACACGTCGGGCTGGAAAAGCACCGGCTTTCGGGTGTTCGAAGGCAGCCCCCCTGCCACGGTCGGCCTGTTGCCATTCCACGTTACTGGGGCTGTCTCCTGTACCTGGATGATGGTTTCATACAAAGACTTGTCCAAATCCGCAGCTGCCGCATTGGCAGGTATAGAGGTTGACAATAACGGATAGCGGTCGTCTTCACTGGGAGTACCCACATTGGGGAAACCGCCCAGCACGCTGACCCGGTCACGGATGACAAAACCTTTATAGTCCGTGTACGTGCCACCGGCCACCCACACCTGCCTGTCCTCACCAGCCCCCACCGCTTGCTGCGAAGCCATTTCCACGGCATATTGCAAGCCGCTTATGTAACGTTCATAACGACGATTGCGGATATTCGTCCCATTGTCCCCGGTCAAGCGGCGTTCCCCATCGTGCGTTTCAAACGTATAGCTCACATTCGTAGCCCCCTCGTTTTGCCCAGTAAGCCCGTCGAAGAACAATTTGCTCGCCCCTGAAGTCTCACCATATATCTTACCATCATCGGCAAAACCTATATACCGGTTATCGGTAGTGAGCACTCCTGCGCCATTTTCCATCACCCGTTTGTCGGCCGTTGTAGCTTCCAAATCGTAAATCACATTGCCAGCTATGGCATTTTCCCAAGAAGAACCGCTAAAATCGCCACTACCCGTGGGGGTCACGTAAAGCACCGTGCCATTGACTGGCAGTTCAGCCTCATACGCCCCCAAGTCGGGCGCACCGCCCAGGTTGCGGGGGCGGCCTGCTATGTCGGTGGCAGGCTCGTCGCTTGCAGCAGTGCCTTTATTTATCAGAGAAGTACCCGCCTCGGCAGAGGAAGTCAAGGGCGTGAAGTCGGCATACCCGCCCAAATAGGCCGCCGCGCCTGCGCCCCGCCCGTTGGTGGGGTTGGTAAAGTGCTTGGCACCGTCCGCACCGACGGTGTTCAGCGTATGGGTATCGCCGGAGGTGTTACCGGCAGAAAAAGAATTGAGGTTGGTCGCACCCGCCGTCCAGGCCGTGCCCTCGTTGTTCACCACCGTGACGTGGCGCAAAGTGAGCGTGCGGGCATTCACCACGGGGGAAGCCGTTGTAACGTTCGTGTTGTTGTTCACCACGCAGTTTTCCATCGTGAGGGTGGCGTTACGGGCATCGATGGCCGCCCCCTCGGCGGCGGTGTTATTGTCGAACACGCAGTTGCGCAGCGTGACCGTGGCACCGTCGTGCACCAGCATCCCCGCGCCATAAAGCCACCCCGACTCGCCCGAAGGCTTGCCATTCCGCACATGGAAGCCATCGATCACCACGTTGGCACCCGCCTCCACGGTGATGACGTGGTAAAGCTCGCTGCCCGACTGCTCGTCCGGGTTGCCGTCCACCAACGTGCGATAGGTCAAGGGGTCGCGCACCGGCTGGCCGTGATCTTCCCAATTATAGCCGCCGTAAATATGGAGCAGCGCACCGCCCGGCATGGGCAGCACATGCACCGTAGCCGTGCGGGGGTCACTGCCGGTAAAGGCATAGGCAGGATAGCATTCGCCCTCCATCACGTGTATCTCCAACGTGCGTCCCGCCACCTCCGTTTCCGGCAAAGCGGCGAAATAGGCGATGGCCTCGTTGAGCGAACGGTAGGCCGTAGCCCAGCTTTGCCCGTTGTGGGCATGGTCGGTGCAGGAAGCATCCACGTACAGGCGCAAGGCACCAGGCGATGAATCGTCCGGGACAAGTTGCACCGCCTCGATGGCATAAGCCCCTATCGCGGGCTTGGGAGCGAAAACCTTGCCGCGCATGTCCAGTTCGGGTGCTATCAGCACCTCGTCGGGCATTCCGCCCAAAGGCATCCCTTGCGCCCGCAGATTGGCACCCTGCACGTTGCTCCAGAAGAAGTCGATGCCGGGTGTGCCATCGTCCGCTGCGAGCCAGGCAGGCTGCACACCGATGGTGCTGTTAATGGCATCCTCCGTGGACATCTGGCCGCCCGTCTGGTATTCGGGATTCCACTCGGTTTCATCGCCCATGTTTTCATCCGCCAGTTCCATCAAGTCCTGTTGCAGCACATCGTTCCACACGGCGTTGTTGACATTGGATATGGCCGAGTTCATGAACCTCACCCGGTCGGCCGAGGCATTGCGCACGTACATGGGCACCCGGCGGTCGTCGGCATCGCCCACGCGGTTGTTCCACAGCGTGGAGTTGATGACCAGCGCATACCCATCGATGAACAGCCCGCCGGTGCGTGTGGCTTCGGGGTCACTTTCGTCGGTGGCACGCGGGGCGTTGTTGTTGTTCAAGGTGGTTTGCAGCACCACGCCCCCGCCGTCGCAGTACACCGCCGCATTGGCACGCGCCGTGTTGTTCGTCACGATGGACGTGGAGAGGATGAGGTATTCCGGATGCTCCTGCCCGTCGGCCTGCAAGCCGCCTCCCCGCAGGTACACGCCCGAACCGGTGGCCGCACTGTTGTTCGTTATCATAGAATGCAACACCAGGCCGCTGTTGTCCACGTACACGCCCCCGCCGCTTTGTTCCGCGCCGTTGTTGTACACCAGGCAGCCCGTCATGCGCCCGCCACTCAACCACACACCGCCTGCCTGGTTGCCCGACACATTTTCCGTCACCACGCAGTTGGTCAGGCGGGCATTGACATTGTGCATGTACACGCCCGCCCCCCGGTCGCCCTGCCAAGTGGAGGCCGCAGCCGCCGAGGCTGCCTGCCCGCCCGTGATGGTCACACCATCGAGCACCGTCTCGTACTCGAAAGAGGTCTGCCCATCGGCAGCGGCAAACCACACCACGTGGTTCGATCGGCTGTTGAGCGTCCAACGGTTGTCACTGGCACTCCAAGCCAGGTTGTCCGAATAGCCCGACCCCACAAAGCGCGTCCTGCTGGCATATTGCCACGGCATATCGCCCGCCTTCGCCCGCTCGGCACGGGAGGTCTCGTTGCCCGCAAAACCGCCGTACACGGAAATGCCGTCACGCATGATGAAGGCCGCCGTGGCCGCCTCACCGGACACGAGCAGCTCGGTAGGCACATAGTCGCCCGCTGCCACCCATACTTCGCCCTCACCTTGGCCGCCATGCCCGTAGAGGGCGTTGATGGCATCCTGCACGTTCGGATAAGCAGTCTCCCACGTCAGCCCGTTGGCCACGGAAGCATCGGCACCCGCCTTCACCCGCAGGATGCGGTCAGTCGGCATGGGCTGGTATTCGTAAGCTCCTATGTCGATGGTGCCCTGCACACGGGTATTCCCCGCCAGGTCTTCGTTGCCATAAAAATTGTCCAAGGTATAAACGGCATCGTTGCCCCGGTCGATCAAGGCCGACCCTTCGCGCAGCGACCAGTCCCACAACGGATAGGACATGCGGCGGGGGGCAAACGTGGAGCGATCGTACCCCGCTCCCGTGGAGGGAGCCAGGAAACGGGTCGAGAAACCGTCGCTGTTCAGGTTGGCCTCATTAATCCGGATGTTGCCGTCCGCATCGTCGTCGCCGCATTCGGGATATGCCGAATACGAAAAGCGCGGCGGGTGCTGCGAGTACAAGGCATCGTTGCCCCACACCACGGTATTGAACACATTGGGTTCTCCCGTGTATGCTTCCTGCATCCCGATGCCACCTCCGGTATTGCTCACCACGGTACTGTTGACCACCCGGCAACCTGCAGCCATGTGCACGCCGCTGTTTTCGTTGTTGGCCACCACGCAGTTCACCACCTCGCCATAGCCTTCGAGGAATACGCCGCCCCCGGCATCGGTCCGTTCCACCCGTTCGCCCGCTACATTATTATATAATAAGCATTGGCCGATGTACGAACGGTCGGCAGCCGGTGCCGCAACGCTGCCCGCCACGAACACCGCTCCCCCGCGCTCCGCATAGTTGTTGAAGAAAAAGCAACGGGTAATGACGTATTTGCGCCCTTCGCTCCCGCCGGTGACGAACACGCCACCGCCCCCGGCACTCACGGCATGGCCGCCGCACAAGGTAAAGCCGTCCAACTCCGTGGTCTGGTTGCCGGGATTGGCCGTTGACAAGTCGATGGTCAGCACATGCAAGGCATTGTCACCCCGCAGCGGGTTGGCCGGATATATCAACCCGGTCGCTATCGAGTCGTTGCCCAATATGTCGCCCGACAATACCGAGCGGTAAACCATTTCAAAGGCCTTACCGTCCACCATGCGCTGCGCCGCACTGACCTCGTCGCCCCGGAAGCCGCCATACAGCTTGACCCCCGACCGCAACGTGAGACCCTCCTTCGGCACCGTGTACAACTGCGCCGGGGCGGTAATTTCCTCAAAGCCCTGCACCCACACTTCATCACCGGGTTGCGCCTGTTCCAACGCCGCCTCCAGCGTCACCGCATCCGCCCATGCCCCGTAAGGATTGCCCTCCGGTGCCACATGGTACACGGCTGCGGAAAGGGGAAGGGAAAGGAAAAACAAGACCAATGCCCCCACCAACCTCCCCCCAAGGGGGAGGCTTGCAAACTTGCGTATGTGGGTGATATGCTTCATTATATTGTATAATCGTATAATCGTGTAATCGCGTAATTGCGTAATCGTGTAATCGTGTAATCGCGTAATTGCGTAATCGTGTAATCGTGTAATCGCGTAATTGCGTAATCGTGTAATCGCGTAATCGCGTACTGACATGCACTGGCGCAAGTCTGCGACTTGTGCCATTCATCATGGAAGTTTGAAACTTCCCTTCACATCTTGGCAGTTACAAACTGCCGTTGTGTTCGGCACAAGTCACAGACTTGCGCCAATTATGGGGTGGCATACCAAAACGTGGCACGCCACGTCTCTCGTCCTCGCGTCTTTGCGTACCCGTTAATCACTAATCATTAATCACTAATCGTTAAATTACATGCTGCCTGCGTGCCACGCACGGTAAAGCGCACATAATGCCACGTATTGGGTGCAAGCGGTTTTGCGAAATGGGCGGAATAGGTATTCACGCCGTCCAATACCCCGCTGCCCGTACCATCGTTTTCATAATCTATCTCAAAATCAACCTCGTTGCGCATACCGGGGAAGGTGTAGAACACCGCCCGCCCGTTGCGCTCGCTCACCGTGCCGTCAATGGGCTGCACATAGTCCATCGCAGCCGGAGACCCGGTTGCCTCGTCCGGGAAGAAATACCCCATCGAGGCCCCTTTGAACGTGATGCCCGACATGGCCGCACGCACGTAACCTCCCTCGTAGGCATCCTGCACGTCATACTGCACGTCGATTTTGGCCACCAACCGCCGCAGGGTCACATCGATGTGCACCGGGACTTCCTTTGACACTTCCGTCTCGCTGCTTTTGCCGCTGAACAGGCTCTGCATGTAGGTACGCGCTTCATCGCAGCCCATATCCTGCACGGACAAGGAAGCCAGGTTTCTCAATTCTGCCACGCTGCCCACCGGTCTGAACTGCTGCTTGCTGCCGAAGGCCACTGCATACACGGTCATCCGCCCCTCCAAGGCACTCAACGTGACATGATGGTTGTAACCCGCCGTGGAGCACGTCCGCACGCTGTCCTCATAGGCTTCGCGACTTATTTCATAGCTCAACACCTCACCGTTGGCATAGGCCAGATACACGCCGAGCGTAGCCCATGAAGGATTGTTGTCGCCGTGGTCGCGTCCCGGGTCGGCCATAGAGGCGGATTTCAACGCCCCCTCGCCCGCTTCCATACGCACCGTCAGCATCACCTGGCTGTCCATCGGGGAGAGCTGCGGCTCGTCGGCGGTGCAGGCAGAGAGAAGCAATAAAAAAAGACCCCACCAACCTCCTCTGAAGGAGGAGGCTTGACCCCACCAACCTCCCCTGAAGGGGAGGCTTACAAACTCGCGCAAAGCCCCCACCAACCTCCCCCCGAAGGGGAGGCTTGCGAACTCGCGCAAAGCCCCCACCAACCTCCCCCCGAGGGGGAGGCTTACAAACTCGCGCAAAGCCCCCACCAACCTCCCCCCGAGGGGGAGGCTTACAAACTCGCGTATGTGGGTGATATGCTTCATTATGCTGTGTAATCGGGCAATCGTGTAATCGCTTAATTTATCTTATTTGTCTCATGTAAATCCGTCTCATCCGTGTAGCCGTATGCTATCTTTGCCCCCTTTAGGGGGTTGGGGGTCTACAGTTCCACATCCGTTCCATGGCCGGGATTCCAGTCGGGGTTTACCTCGATGCCGGTTTCCACATCGTGGTATTCACCGCTGGTCGTGTTGATGGTGAACTCGCCCCGGAACACCTCGCCTACCCGTAACGGATTTTTCTCTATCGTGAACGTATGCTGCACGGTCTTTTGCTCGTCGCCGTCCATATAATCGGACAAGAAGAACAGTTTCCATTCGCCCGCCTCTTCCGTGGCACGGGGCTTCGCACCCAGCATGGTCACGGGCACAGGCGGATCGACTACCGTGGGGAAAGCATAAAACGCATACAGCTTCGTGCTGTCGGCCACGTCGGTCGCCATCCGGGTGGCATCGGTCACCAGGCGTTCGTTGTCAATCGCCGTGCCCGCCCAGCACATCCAACCCGCTTTCGTGGCCTCGCCTATGTAACAACGGATGTTCGTCAATTCCTCGGCATAATGCACGGTCAGTTCCAGCTTGCTTACCATGGGACGCAGGGGCACTTCGTACAGCGTGCGTTCCCGGTTGTTGAGGTCGATGCCCAACGTACCGAGATAGGCCGCCCGGCTCATGGCCTCGATGGTGTCCGACCCCATATAGGGCTGTTCGAAGCTCACGGTCTGTATGTCATCATCGAACAACCGATGTCGCCCGTCGTTGCGCTCGCAATTTGCCGTCACGATGTGACCGTAATCGTCGGCAGGCAAGGTGACTTCAAACGACATATCGTCGGGCAACTCGTCTTCGCCCAAGATGTATTCCTCATACAGCAGGCCATCGGATGCCCAAAAGCCCGCATGTACCGAACGAATCTCGGAAGCAAAACCCGCATCGAGGCTGTCCACATGCTGAATGACGTAGCGTATCGTGAGGTCGGCACACGGGGCGGGACACTTGGAGAGGTCCTCGTTGATGCAGGAAGAGAAGAGCAAAAGGAAAAACAACACACAACCCCTCCAACCTCCCCTGAAGGGGAGGCTTGCAAACTCGCGTATGTGGGTAATATGCTTCATTATGCTATCGTTCCTGCCTATCGGTCTAATCCGCCCAATCCATCCCCCCATCAGCCCAAGCTATCCTAAGCTCCCCCTCGGGGGGAGTTGAGGGGGCTTTTCCCCCTTCAGGGGGTTGGGGGTAGTTGAGGGTTCTTTGTAACCGCAGGAAGTTATCAGCCTCCTGCGGCCGTTCTTGTTTTATACCTTATATATAATAATTACCTCTTTTCGAGCGAGGGGGATGGTAGAGACAAGGCATGCCTTGTCT
>CASFUX010000178.1 GCA_949297975.1 uncultured Bacteroidales bacterium | reverse complement strand
CTTACGAAGCGGATGGTACCCCAGTACGAGGTGCCGTAGGGCATCACGTAGTCATTGTCCGTGCCCACATTGGTCTTCCAGCCCCACATCTGGGGTTCGTCAAACACGAGGGGTTTGGTGGCGGCACCCCACCAAGTTTCCCAGTTGCCGTTCACGATGATGTTCAGGTTCACGTGTGGTCCCACGATAGCTCGTTCTTCGGGGATGTCGAGCCACCACACGTTCGTGCCCGCTTCGTTTTCAAACTGGTATTCGTCCCGCGTGTTCCAGCCGATGGGGTCATTGCCCACTAGGTGCACCACGTCGGGTGCGGGTTCGCTCTTGTGTTCCTTGATTTCGGTATACATGGTCACTTCGGCGGGTTCACCGGTGGCGGGCCTTACGAAGCGGATGGTACCCCAGTACGAGGTGCCGTAGGGCATCACGTAGTCATTGTCCGTGCCCACATTGGTCTTCCAGCCCCACATCTGGGGTTCATCGAACACGAGGGGCTTGGTGGCACCGCCCCACCAGATTTCCCAGTCACCGTTCACGATGATGTCCAAGTTCACGTGCGGCCCCACGATAGCCCGTTCTTTTGGGATGTCGAGCCAGTACACGTTCGTGCCCGCTTCGTTTTCAAACTGGTACTCGTCCCGCGTGTTCCAGCCGATGGGGTCGTCGCCCACCAGGTGCACCACATCGGGTGCAGGTTCGCTCTTGTGCGGCACGATTTTCGTGTACATGGTCACTTCGGCGGGTTCACCGGCGGCGGGCCTTACGAAGCGGATGGTACCCCAGTACGAGGTGCCATCGGGTATCACGTAGTCATTGTCCGTGCCCACGTTGGCCTTCCAGCCCCACATTTGGGGTTTGTCGAACACGAGGGGCTTGGTGCCACCGCCCCACCAGATTTCCCAGTCACCGTTCACGATAATGTTCAGGTTCACATGCGGTCCCACGATGGCCATGTCTTCGGTGATGTCGAGCCACCACACGTTCGTGCCCGCTTCGTTTTCAAACTTGTATTCGTCCCGCGTGCTCCAGCCGATGGGATCATTGCCCAGCAGGTGTACCACGTCGGCGGGCTTGGGGGTGATGGTGCGGTAGGTGATGGTGGAGAGGTCGCCCGCAATTTCCACTTCCCACACGTCGGCTTTCCATGGAGCCACCACGTTGCCCGCGCCGTTGTCCTGGCCCGGTCCGTTCATCGGGAAGGGCTTGTTCAGGTCGGCATCGGTCATGTCAATCGTGCCGGGATACGACCACAGGTGGTCGTTCCATGTACTCCAGTTTGCTTCCGTCAATTTCATGTCCGATATGGCAATGGCACTGAAGTTTTTGATGGTCAGCACGAACTTGCCTTGTTCGGGTTTCACTTCCAGCGTGTTGACAATGTCCCAATCTCCGAGCACCAGCCCGTTGATTTCCGTACCGGCGGCACCAGCAATGTAGATGGCCGACACCGTTTCCTGAGCCTGCGCAGCCCCGCACATCGCGGTGGCGAGAGCTGCAATCGCGAAGAATTTCTTCATAAACTTGTTTTTTAGTTGTACAAATGTTGTGATCAATGAAAAGTTGTGCAGTCAACAATAATAAAGGGCATAAAAGCAAATTACTTCCTAATATAAAATACATGTTCTTTAACATGTTTTGGGCGAGGTGTATACAAAAAGCCACGGAAATCTTCCACAAAGGAAACTTCCAAGGCGCATGTCAGATGGCCAACAACTACCTTATAATATTATGCGCGAGTTCGGGATAAATGATAATAATATCATGCCTTCGGCATTCATATTCAAGAAGAATTTCTTATGCTACAATACTTTCAAGCCTTCGGCTTTAACCCCGAAGGGGTGAGAGTGTGATAGGAGTGGGCTTTCAGCATGGCCTTAACCCCGAAGGAGTGACATTTTTGTCTTATCTTAACCCGAACTCGCATAAGAAATCATCGAAACAGGTTGCAGGGTGCGGGCCTGATTTGCCCGGTTTCGGGACAGAGGTGCGCGAGTTCCGTGTGCTGAGCTTATGTGTCCTCCCCGCTTTCCCGCAACCGCATCTTTCACGTTTCATAACATTTTCTTAACAAAACCCCTCTACTTTTGCGCCGTTTTCGAACGGATGCATATGTCGTTATTGTCGATAGCTAAATATTGTGTTGTAGCTCTGCTGGTGCTCACAGAAAGCTTTGCGGTGAATGCAGTGGTGGTAAAGGGGACTGTGACGGACTTGCGGACGCGGGAGGAAATCATCGGGGCGGCCATCATGGTGAAGGAGGCCCCTTCGCGGGGCACCGTCACGGGTCTTGACGGCACGTTCAGTTTGGAGACGGGGTTGGAGGCCTGCACGTTGCAATGTTCCTATGTGGGGTATAAGATGATGGAAGTGCCGGTGAAGCGCGGCATGGGCGAAGTGTCCATCCGCCTGTCGGAGGAAGAAGTGTTGCTCGAAGGGGTCACGGTCATCGCCCACAACCCGGGACGTTCCGAGGCCGGGGCGCGAGCCATCGAACGGCAGTCGATGAACGTGGTGAACGTGATGAGTGCGAAAGCTATCGAGCTGTCGCCGGACATCACGGTGGCCAACGTCATCCAGCGCATGTCCGGTGTCACGGTGGAGCGCAACAGCAGTGGCGAGGGGCAGTACGCCATCTTGCGCGGCATGGACAAGCGGTATAATTACACGTTGGTGAACGGGGTGAAAATCCCCAGCCCGGACAACAAGAACCGGTTCGTGCCGCTGGACATGTTCCCTTCGGAAATGCTCGACCGGCTTGAAGTGAGCAAGTCGCTCACCGCCGATATGGAGGGCGACGGCATCGGCGGGGCGGTGGACCTGGTGATGAAGGATGCGCCCGCCGAACGGCAGTTCACGGCCAACCTCTCCACGGGTTACAACGCCATGTATTTCGGACGCGACTTCCAGTCGTTCCGCCACCGCGACATTGCCCGGCAGTCGCCTTATGAGGCGGCGGGGTTCCCGGAAGATTACGCGGTGACGATGGATGACTTCACCCGCTCGAACCTGCACATGAAATGGGCACGTCCCCTGCCCGACCTCACGGCGGGGCTTTCCTACGGCGACCGTTTCTTCCACGACCGCCTGGGGCTGATGCTGGCCGCCAGTTACCTGAACACGGCACGGGGCAAGGAGAGCATGCTCTATTACCAGCCGGGTACCACGCACAACGGCACGGAACGGCGCAATTATTCATCGCGCCAAGCCCGCACCGGGGCGCACCTCAAGTTGGATTATCACTTTGACACGCATCATAAGCTGACATGGTATAACGGCTACATGGACATGACCGAGGCCGAGGTGCGCGACGGGCAGGACGAGGCCGAACGCTCCGTGCGCATGAAATGGAACCATCAGTACATCTTCAACTCCACCCTGCGGGGCGAGCACGTGTTCCTCGACAACGAAGCCTTGCGCATGGAGTGGGCCACCGTGGTATCCACGGCCTACAGCGAGACCCCCGATAACGCCAACCTGTTGCTCAACGGTACGCATGTGCCGCAGAGTGACGCGGCCACCCGCCGCTGGGAGCACAACTCGGATACCGACCAGGCCGGGTATGTGGATCTGTCTTATAAATGGGATATCGATGGCCGTTCGGTTATCGACTTTTCGGCGGGCGGCATGTTCCGCAACAAGCAGCGCACGAGCTTTTTCAACGAATATACCTTCAATTCGGGCACGGCGGATGCCCAGTACATCGGGAAGGACTGGAACAACTTCGATGAGATTGACTTCGCCTTGAAGTCGCCCTACGGCAACATCGGCGACCCGCTCAACTACGATGCTACCGAGCAGGTGGGGGCGGGCTACGTCATGGCCAAGTACACGGTGACGCGCTGGGAACTTATCGCCGGACTGCGCGTGGAGCATACACGGCAAGGTTACACGTTGCGTTTCCCGCGCTCGGTCGATGGCGAAGGCTTGCAGCAATATACCGACCTGTTGCCCAGCTTCCACGTCAAGTACAATGTGCACGACAAGGCCAACCTGCGCTTCTCTTACGCCCGCGCCATCAACCGGCCGAGCTTTTTTGAAATAGTCCCCTATACCATCCTCAACGAGGATTACGACGAAAAGGGCAACCCCGACCTGCAACACACCGTGGCCGACAACCTCGACCTGCGCTATGAGTTCTTTCCCCGCTCGTCCGAGCAGTTCATGGTGGGTGTGTTCTACAAATACATCCAGAACCCCATCGAGTACGGCCTTTTCTCCGAGCAGGGGCAAGGCACGTTCTACATGCCGATGAACTTCGGCAACGCCACCAATATGGGGGTGGAAGCCGATGTGATGAAGTATTTCAACTGGTTCGGCATCAAGGCGAATTATACGTACACCCACTCCTCCATCACCACGCAGAAGCGCACCATGGACGAGAACCATGAGGTGGTGCGGGTGGAGCAGACGCGCCCGCTTTTCGGGCAGGCCGCCCACGTGGCCAACCTTTCGCTGTTGTTCAAAGGGGCAAAGCAAGGTCTGGAAGGACAGATAGCGGCCAGCTACACCAGTAAGCGGCTGAGCGATATATCCAACTGGTTGAATGATGACATTTGGGAAGCCGGTTACGTGCAGCTTGACGTGTCGGTGGAGAAGTCGTTCAAGATGGGGCTGACACTCTATGCCAAAGCCTCCAACTTGCTCGACAGCCCCCTGCTACGCTACATCCATCCCAGTGCGCAGACCGCCTCGGTCAACTCGGAGCGGTATCGGGGCGGTGTCATCGAGCGGCAGGAATGGCACGGCCAGTCGTTCATGGTGGGGCTGAGGTTCAAGTTATGAGGGTGAAAGGGAAAAAGTTAAAGGTGAAAGTATAAAGTATAAAGTACAAAGGGAAAAGGAGAAAGGGGAAAGGAAACGACCAAGGCCAACGGCCTTGTGGCATTCAGCGTAGGGCATCGTCCTACGGGCAGAGGTGCGAGAGCAAGAGGCAAGAAAGTAAAAGGTAAAAGGCATCTGCGGGAGTCAAAATCCGTGTGAATCCGTATAATCTGTGTTTTCCGTGTGCCAAAAAAATCGCCCTAAATCCGCGTCATCTGCGGGAAACCCAATTTGGAATTTGAAATCTGTAATAAATAAAAAAATATGAAATCGAATGTATTAGCAATCAGTGCGGCGGCCGTCCTGCTGGGCATGGCTGCCTGTGAAGAGCCTGTTTCCAACCAGGGTCAGAACCCTCCTGCCGGTGAAGGCGGAACAATCGTGTGGAAAGCCGACACGGTGGTGAACCTCGCCGACCATTACGTGGTGCCCGAAGGTGACACCCTCATTATCGAGGAAGGCGTACAGGTGCTCTTTGCCGAAGGCGGCGTAGGGGTAAACCATGTGCCCATCGAGTTCACAGTGGACGGCTACCTGTTCTGCAATGGCACAGCCGAAAAGCCCATCCTCTTCTCCGTGGCCGAAAGCAGCCGGACGGCAGAAAACACCTTTGCAGGTCTGTGGGGCGGCATCGTGGCAAGCGAAACCTGTCCCGAAATGCTCTTCAACCATGTTATCATCGAGTACACCGGCGGGCAGGTCATCGAAGGTTCGCCTGCTGCCGACCGCAACATCTACACGGCGGGCGATGATGCCTATCCGCAAATCACGACCAATAATATTAATGGTAAATACGTGGTCATCAACTCCACGCTGCGTAACGGCTGGTCTGATGGCATCTACCTCATGGGCGGGCAGGCCATCATTTCGAACAACACCTTCTCTGCCAACGGTTACGACGGTGCCGAAGCCGTGAACGTGAAGGCCGGTTGCCGCGTGGACGTGGCGGGCAACCTCATGTTCAGCCCCAACACCAACGGCCTGAAGCTGTCCAGCTCCGGCCAAAGTGAAGACCGCACCATGGCTCGTATCCAGGCCTATAACAACACCATCGTCAATGCCGGTTGGCGTCGCGACGGTGAAAAGGGCGGTGGCATCTACGTGGAAAAGAACGCCCTGGCCAACGTGTTCAACAACCTGATGGTCAACTGCAAGTTCCGTGCCATGACACCCAGCTTCAGTATCCCGAACAATCCCGAGGAAGGTTACAACGACCAGTCGGTCATCGACTATAACTACTACGCCTCGGGTAGCCAGCGCAGCGACGTGGTGTGGGACGAAGAAAGCGGCGTGGCCTACGCCTGGGAAGGTTACAACTACGAACATGAAGATTACAACACGGGCGTGGTGGATGTGCATAGCATCATTGCCACGGAAAGCGACTTGAGAGACCCGCTGTTCGTGAACTTCCCCATCAACGATGTGCCTCTGATGAGCTACACGTATGATGCTTCGTGGAACTTCCACCTGCAAGCCTCCTCGCCTGCCATCAGCGGGGCTGCCACCGGCTCGGAAGCCTTTGCCGTGCCTTACTTCGCCGCTCAAGGACTCACGGTGAACGGACAGACGTACACTTCGCCTGACGTGGCCGCCCGCTTCGGGGCATTCGGCAACTAAAAAAACGGAACACGGATAAAACAGGATTGAACGGATAAGCACGGATGGAGAACGCAATAAAATCCTGGCTTATCCGTTCAATCTTATAGCACTCGTATCCTTTAAAATAAGATAGAATTATGAAGCAAATGAAAAGACTTCTTCCCGTGCTGCTTGCCCTGGTGGGGCTGGTGGCCGTGGCGCAACCGGCAGACTGGTCGTTTGCCGAGGACAAACTGAACTTCTATGTGGCCAACGACTTGGGTCGTAACGGCTATTACGACCAGAAACCCATTGCCGAGCTGATGGGAACGCTGGCCGAAACCATCGGGCCGGAGTTCGTGCTGGCTGCGGGCGACGTGCACCATTTCGAAGGCGTGCGCAGCGTGGACGACCCGCTGTGGATGACCAATTTCGAGCTGATTTACAGCCATCCGGAACTGATGATAGACTGGTTTCCCCTGCTGGGCAACCACGAGTATCGGGGCAACACGCAGGCGGTGCTCGATTACACGCAGGTGAGCCGCCGCTGGACGATGCCCGCCCGCTATTACACCCGCAGTTTCGACGAGGAAGGTACTACCCTGCGCGTGGTGTGGATTGACACCGCCCCCCTCATCGACAAGTACCGCGAGGATGTGGACAAATACCCCGATGCAGGCAAGCAGGACATGCAGGCGCAGTTGACATGGCTGGACTCCGTGCTCACCGCCGCCACCGAGGATTGGGTGATTGTGGCCGGGCATCACCCCATTTACGCCGATACCGACAAGAGTGAAAGCGAGCGCACCGACCTGCAAAAACGCGTGGATACCATCCTGCGTCGCCACCGGGTGGACATGTACCTGTGCGGTCACATACACAACTTCCAGCACATCTGCGTGAAGGGCAGCGACATCGACTATATTGTCAACACTTCCGGCTCGTTGTCGCGCCAGGTGAAGCCCACGGAGGGTACCGTGTTCTGTAGCAGTGAGCCGGGCTTCTCGGTAGTAACCGCCACGCCCGAACGCCTCGAATTGCGCATGGTGGACAAGCAGGGCAACGTGCTCCACACCGTGACCCGCACGAAGTAATGCCCAGCCCCTAAAAGGCTGTATGAAAACCACGAAATAAACCCGCCGTCATTTCGACCGTAGGGAGACACGAAGTTGAGCGTAAGCTAAATCCCCTTCTACAACGCTTCCAAAGCCACTGTGAGATTTCTCGCTGCGCTCGAAATGACGAGGACGG
>CASFUX010000177.1 GCA_949297975.1 uncultured Bacteroidales bacterium | reverse complement strand
CTGATGTGGAACCTCACCGCCACGATGCGCACCAGGATGACCGACACGGCCGTAGCCACCTCCGTGAACACCTCGCCCGCCCCCAGCTTGGAACAGGCCAGGTACACGAACCCGCCGAACACGCAGGCCAGGGCGTAAATGTCTTTCCGGAATATCAACGGCAACTCGTTTATCAAGATGTCGCGCGTCACGCTGCCGATGGAACCGGTTATCATCCCCATGGTGATGGCCACCCAGAAGGGGAAACCCGCATCCAGGCTGCGCTCGATGCCCACCACGACAAAGAGGCTCAACCCGATGGCATCGAAGATGAATATGGTGTTGTTCATGTGCACCACGTACTTCCTGAACACCATGACGAACACCAACGCCACACCCGTGACCACGAGGTAGGAAGGCTGCGACATCCAAAAAGGCGTGACCCCCAACAGCAAGTCGCGCATGGTACCGCCCCCGATGGCCGTGACCAGCCCCACGACATAGGCCCCGAACCAGTCGAACTGCTTGGCAGCCGCCAGCCGTATGCCGCTTATGGCAAAGGCGAACGTGCCCACGTAATCGATGACATCCGTAAAATCGAGTTCCATAACAAAAAAAGCGTATCAAAATGAAGTTGATACGCCATTATGCTGTTTGATGATAAGCACTCCTTTATTCCTGCGCGGCAGCGGCATCGCCCGCTTCAGCAGCCCCCGCATCTTCCATCGGTTCGCCGAAGCCCGGCAGCGCGGCACCCGGTTCCTGCTGCAACGCGTTGTGGTATTGTTCCTGGATTTCGGACTGCATCCCGCCTTCCGTGTCGCGATAGTAGTGCATGCTCGCGGCCACGATGGAGAGCACCACCAGGACGGATACCAGTCCCCACGTGAACTTTTCGATGAATTCAGTCGTCTTGCGCACGCCCAGCACCTGGTTGGACGAAGCGAAACCTGCCGCCAGACCGCCCCCTTTCGACTTTTGTACCAAGACGACCAAGGTGAGCAGTACCGACGTAATCACAATCAATATCGTAAGAAAGATGTACATAATGTGTTGGTTTTATTTTTTCGTATTATCTATTATTTTCTCCAGGAACCGAATTTGGTCTGCAAAGTAAATACTTTTTTCCGGATTATTCAAATATAATTCCTTTAATATTACAAGCGCATCGGCATATCGCTTCCCGCGCACCAACGCTTTCACCCGCTCCATGCTGTCCGTCGCAAGCGGGGCGGCAGGCGGCGGCACGGCGGCGGGCGACACGGGTCGCTCCTCGTGCGGCTGTGCGGACACCGCAGGCTGCCCGGCGGACACCACGTCCAGACGAGCCTGCTTCAGGCGGGCGGCCAGCGACTTGAGCGACTGCCCCACGTCGCCCCCCTCGCGCTCCACGCTGTGCAACAGGTCGAAATAGCCGCCCGATGCCTGCGAAGCCCGCACATGCTTGGGACGCACCCCCTCCCGCTGCTCGGGGTAGAGGTAGAAGTACAGCCACCGCCTGTCGTAGGCATACAAGGCCGTGCGTGCCAATTCCTTGTCAAACAACAGGCTGTCCGCCATGCGCAACGCCCGCTGGTACAGCATCCGCGCCGGGGCGAAGTAAGGATAATGCTCCACCAGCTCCTTGAGCGGCGGCAGCATCTCCGCCGTAAGCCGGTCGGGGTGCTTTAATAATATGTCAAGCTCTTGCTGGGTCATGCCAAATGCCACGCATCATACATTGTCCAACGCTTTCTGTTGCGCCTTCAATTCCTTTAACGCCCTGTCGAAATCGCTCTCATATTGTAGCATTTCCTTCCTGCGGTAGATTTCAAACTCGCGGGTCGCCTTCTCCATGGCTTGCTTGTGCGACACAGACCCGGCATTGTCCAGCAGCGGGCGGTTGCCTGCCGACAAAATGCTGTCCAGCTTGTCTATCCACTGACGCATGGTCATCGTTTTTTGCTCAATGGCCTGCAATTCCGCGAAATCAAGGAACTGGGACACCAGCAAATTCAACACCTGCAACTCTTTTTCCGACAAATAGTTCTTCGCAATCTTCACATCGTCTTGCGTGATGTAGTCTCCCTTGAAATTGGTCATCCCAACCATAGGCTTGCTGGCATCCACCCGCTGATATACCACCTCCGCCGCCGTATGCCGGTGAGCCGCATAATGCATTTTATTTTGCACGGTGGCAAAGAAAAGCCGGGTAATATCCGCCCGCGGGTCATAGTCGATGGATGTGGCGTAAATATCGGTCACTTGCTGGTACAGGTTGCGCTCGCTGGAACGGATATCACGCACACGCTGCAACAACTCACGAAAGTAACGGTTGCCGTTCCCTTTCAACCGCTCATCATCCAGCGCAAACCCTTTCTGGATATATTCATGCAACCGCTGGGTGGCCCATTGCCGGAAGCGCGTGGCCACCTGCGACTTCACCCGGTAGCCTACGGCGATAATCATGTCCAGGTTATAATGCTCTATCTGCCTTTTCACCATCCGGCGACCTTCTTGTCGAACTAACAAGAAATACTTGTGAGTTGCCTCCTTTGGCAGTTCCCCCTCTTCCAAAACAGAATTAATATGCAAACTGACGTTTTGCTGGGTCGTGCCAAAGAGCACCGCCATTTGCTGCTGCGAAAGCCATACGTCATCGCCGTCAAAGCGCACATTGACGTTCGTCTGCCCGCTGTCGTCCTGGTAAAGGACAAACTGGCCACCCACGGGTTGTACTGAGTTGTCTTGCATGTATCGTTCGTTGGATTGGCAACCTACTTTCCCCACCCTACCAGTTGGCCACGGTGTCGTTGTATATCTGGTCGGTTATTTCCTCGATCATGAGCGTGAGCAGTTCGTCCTGCACATCGTTCAGCATCTGGTTGCTGTCGAAGGTCTGCGAGGCGGTGTAACGTTTCTCGAAGTCCTCCTCTGGGTTTTGACGGTTCATGAAGCGCACATTCACCGTGAGCGACAGGCGGGTCTGCGCCGCCAAAGCATCCGTGCCGATGGAGAGGGGCACATAATCGTAACCCACGATTTCGCCCTGCACGTCGAGGTCGCCGCCGGTACGCAGCAACTGCAACTTCGTCTGCCGCACGTATTTGTCGCGCAAGGCTTCGGAGAACATGTTGGACAGCGGCGCATATACCAGCTCGGCCATGTTGGGGAAGTCGGTGATGGAGATGGACTTCACCTTCGTGTAGTCAATCGAGGCACCGTTGAATTTGTACGACACGGTGCAGCCGCCCGTCACCGCCACCAGCAAAGCGGCTACCATATATATATATAGTCGTTTCATACGAATTGATTTCAAATTTCAGATTTCAGATTAGCACACGGATAATACGGATTGAACAGATTTACACGGATAGGGGAGAACGCAAATGTTTCACCTTTCTCCCTTTAACAACATCCCCTCCTCGGGAGGGGCTTGGGGAGGCCGTTTATTCCAGCCCGTACTCCTTGATCTTGCGGTAGAGCGTGCGCTCGGATATCTGCAACTCGGCAGCCACGGCCTTGCGACGGCCTTTGTGCTTCTCCAGTGCTTTGAGTATCATCTGCTTTTCCATTTCCTGGAGGGAGACGGGCTTTTGTTCCACCACTTCCTGGTATTCGGCCTCGTCGTGGTAGCGGTCCGGCTCATCGGCGTAGCTCACCGCGTCCATGGAGGGCTTGTCGGGCATGTATTCCACGGGGGCAGGCGTGGTGATGATGGTGCTGTCGTCGCGGTTGATGATGGTGGGCGGGGCATAATGCAGGTCGTCGCGCTTCACGTCCACCGGCTTGCCGCTCATGATGTCATGCACCAGGGCCTTGAGGTCGTTCATGTCCTTTTTCATGTCAAACAGCACTTGGTACAGTATTTCCCGCTCGTTGGTGAAGGTGCGCCGGTCGTCTCCCGGGGCGAGCAGGGCTGGCAGGCGTTCCACGTCGTCCTTCGGCAAGTACGAGCGCAGGGTAGCTTCGTCCACCTCGCGCTGCTGCTCGATGACGGAGATTTGCTCGGTAATGTTCTTCAGCTGGCGCACGTTGCCGTTCCAATAATAAGAGGTGAGCGCAGCCTTGGCCCCGTCGGTGAGCCGCACGGGTGGCATGTTGTACTTCTCGGCAAAATCGCTGGCAAACTTGCGGAACAGCAGCACGATGTCCTCCTTGCGCTCCCTCAGCGGGGGGATGTGGATGGGCACGGTGTTGAGGCGGTAGTAGAGGTCCTCACGGAAACGTCCGTCCCGCGTGGCCTGCGCCATGTTCAGGTTAGTAGCGGCCACCACGCGCACATTGGTCTTCTGAGTCTTGGACGAGCCTACCTTGATGAACTCGCCCGTCTCCAACACGCGCAGCAGGCGTACCTGGGTGGAGAGGGGCAGCTCGCCCACCTCGTCCAGGAAGATGGTGCCCCCATCAGCCACCTCGAAGTAACCTTTGCGGTCGGCCGTGGCCCCGGTAAACGAGCCTTTCTCGTGGCCGAACAACTCGGAGTCGATGGTGCCTTCGGGGATGGCCCCGCAGTTCACCGCAATGTACGGCCCGTGCTTGCGGTGGCTGTAGTAATGGATGATTTGGGGAAAGTTCTCCTTGCCCACGCCGCTCTCGCCGGTGATGAGCACCGAGAGGTCGGTGGGTGCCACCTGCACGGCTATCTCGATGGCGCGGTTCAACGCCTGGGACGTGCCAATGATACCGAAGCGTTGCTTCACCGCCTGAACATCTGCCTGTTGCATCATATCGTCTGCAATTATGTCATGAAAATGCTGACAAATTTACTAAGATTTTGCGTCAGCCTTGCCATTGCCCCACACTATTAACAGTTCGGGGACAATAATTAACACATGGAAGAGGAGCGAGCGTTACTGGGTCACGCTGCCTCCCCCACGAGGTGGCAATTGTTCACGACCTTATTTCTTGGCAACATCCTAAATAATACATTTTCACACTTGAACCTGCCGACATAAAAAAGAAAAAAGAAAGAAATTTTATTTGCAGGTCAACATAACGTGAGTTCAGTATAAGAAATCCTCATAAAAAGTTGTGGAAATGGAATGTTTTGAGTACCTTTATGGGGTAGAAACAAACAGGTTAAACAATAACATCCATTCCCATGACCACTGCAAATTTAATCGATTTTTTTGTTTGATGGACGAGTTCTGCAAGTATCTTAAGCCGGTGCTGAAAAAGCACATGGTCAAAAGCCCGGGCAAGCGACACCGCAACCGCCCATGCAAGATGTCGGACAGCGAGGTGATGACCATACTCGTGCTCTTCCACCTCATGCAACATCGCGACCTCAAGACGTTTTACCTCGGCTACGTCTGCAATCACATGCGTGAGGATTTTCCAAACAGGTTGTCCTGCAACCGTTTCGTTGAAAGACAGGCTTCGGTCGCCGTCCACCTGCTGCTCCTGCAGACTTGCGCCCTCGGCAAGTGCACGGGCATATCCATCATAGGCTCCACGCCGCTCGCGGCCTGCCACATCAAACGTGAACGCGCCCACAAGACGATGAAAGGATGGGCAACCAAGGCAAATGCACAATGGGTTGGTTCTATGGCTTCAAGCTGAACCTTGTCATCAACGACCGGGGCGAGACCATATAGTGGATGCCGACACCTGGAAACGTGGACGACCGGGAACCGCTCAAGGATGCCACGTTCACCAGGAAACTTTTCGGCAAGCTGCTTGCCGACAGTGGGTACATCAGCCAAAACCTCTTTGAAGAACTTCTTGTTGACGACATACACCTTGTCACCAAGCTCAAAAAGGACACAAAAAACTTACTTATAAGCCTACATGACAATATATTACAAAAAAACGCTCGCTCATCGAGGCCGTCAACGACGAACTGAAAAATGTCTGCCAGACAGGACACACGAGGCACAGGTCCGTGGACAACTTCGCCACCAACCTGCTTGCGGGGCTCATTGCATACAACTTGCTCCCCAAAAAGCCTGCCATGAACATCAACATCATCAACAAGAACAGAGTATGAAGATATAACTTATGCCAAACTCACGTTAACATAGATTGTTGTGGGCAGTAAAACATCTCCGCATAAGTTACGCGAGTTCGGGATAAGTTTGTGCTAGAACAGGCACTATTGGGTAGAATTTTCTCTTCTTACAGGCAGTGCCTCGGGTTTGTTGTCGAAGAAGCAGTAGGCAGTCAATGCCGAGCAGATGTTCATGATGAAGTTGTGCAGCGAGCGGTGCCTTGAATGCACGATGTTCGCCTTGTTCTT
>CASFUX010000176.1 GCA_949297975.1 uncultured Bacteroidales bacterium | reverse complement strand
GCGTATCGGCACATGTGGCGCGTTGCAGGCCGACATCCCGCTGGGCAGTTTTCTCATCTCGGAAAAGTCGGTGGGCTTCGACGGCGTGCTCAACTTCTACGCTGGGCGCGACCGCGTGTGCGACCTGGAGTTCGAAGAAGCCTTCAAACGGTACATGGTGTGGAACCCGCGCCTGGCATCGCCCTACGTGGTGGACAACGACCACCTGCTCTTCGAACGCATCGGGCGCGATGATATGCTGCGGGGTGTCACCATCTCGGCCAATGGCTTCTACGGTCCCCAAGGGCGCGTGCTGCGCATCGGCCTGGCCGATCCCGACATCAACGCCAAGATAGAGTCGTTCCGCTACGGCGGCCACCGCATCACGAACTACGAGATGGAAGGCTCGGCCATCGCAGGCCTCTCCGCCCTCATGGGACACCACGCCATGACGGTGTGCTGCGTCATTGCCAACCGCCGCGTGGAAGCCGCCAACACCGACTACAAGCCCCGCGTGGCTCAGCTCATCCGCACCGTGCTGGAACGCATCTGAAATAAAGGAGAAAACGCATCACCCACAAAGAACTTTTTATTTCGGTTGCCATTTACTTCCAATTGTAAAGAGAAAACGCTATATTTGTTCCCTCAGTTAGAAAAAACAAGGAAACCATGAACAAGGAAACAACCATAGCGGCCATATCCACCGCTCCAGGCGTGGGAGGGATAGCCGTGGTGCGGGTCTCAGGTCAGGAGGCTATCAATCATGTAAACAAGGTGTTCCGTCCCCGCAAAGAAGGAATATCGCTGTCCATGCAACCGGGCGGCACGGTATTATTCGGTACACTGGTACAGCCCGACGGCGAGGTGCTCGACGAAGTGCTGGTGACGCTCTTCCGCGCCCCACACTCCTACACGGGCGAGGACACGGTGGAAATCTCCTGCCATGGTTCCCTCTTCGTCCAGCAGCAGACACTCAAGCTGTTGCTGGCGCAAGGCTGCGTGCTGGCAGGCCCGGGCGAATTCTCGCAACGTGCTTTCCTCAACGGCAAGATGGACCTGTCGCAAGCCGAGGCCGTGGCCGACCTCATCGCCTCCACCTCGGCAGCGGCGCACCGCATGGCCTTGGGACAAATGCGCGGCAACTTCTCCGGCGAACTGGCCGCCCTGCGTGCGAAATTGCTGGAGTTCGTATCGCTCGTGGAGTTGGAGCTCGACTTCAACGAGGAAGACGTACAGTTTGCTGACCGTGCCGAACTGAAGCGTCTTTCCACGGAAATAGAAGGGAAGATAGCACGGCTGGCGGCATCGTTCAGCCTGGGCAACGTGCTGAAGAACGGCATACCCGTGGCCCTGGTGGGCGAGACGAACGTAGGAAAATCGACCCTGCTCAACGTGCTGCTCAACGAGGAACGCGCCATCGTGTCCGATGTACACGGCACCACCCGCGACGTGATAGAAGACTGCGTGAACATCGAGGGGGTTACCTTCCGCTTCATCGACACGGCGGGCATCCGCAACACGGACGACAAAGTGGAAAACCTCGGCATCGAGCGCACCTACCAAAAGATAGAGCAAGCCAGCATCATCCTGTGGGTCATCGATTGCACGCAGATATCCGAACACATTGAATGGCTCACGGAACGCATCGCCCGCCGCGCCGAAGGCAAAAAAATCATCTTGGTGTTCAACAAAGTAGATAAAGTAAACCAAGACGAACGTGCCGTGGTGGACAATTTGTTTGCCCAGTTTGATGCCGAACGCATCTACATCTCGGCCAAAAAGCGCATCAATACCGATGAGTTGCAACGGGCGTTGCTCCAAGCCGCCCAACTTCCCGAACTGCAACCCGGCGACGTGGTAGTAAGCAACATGCGCCATTACGAAGCCCTGTCCGCAGCCCTCGCCGCCATCCGCCGCGTGAACGATGACCTCGACAACAACCTCCCGCACGACCTCCTCTCCCAAGACATCCGCGAATGTATGCACTACCTCGGCCTCATCACCGGCGAAATCAGCACAGACGAGGTCTTAGGAACGATTTTCGGGAGGTTTTGCGTCGGTAAGTGATATATCGCAATTAACTGCAACGAATCAGAACCAACTATAACGAAGCCGCTGAATTTCAGCGGCTTTTTTATTTGTCCAAAATCCGGCTATGTGCAGTCGGAGGTAGTTGTTCACCCTATTTTTCTACCGTATTTCTACCACGGAACAAATCGAGGTTTGACCCCGATGTCACACTGACGCAGTAGTTGACGTGTGTTGACAATGGTTTACGTGTATTGACAGATTTGTGGAGAAATAAAGAGATAGAACCTCAAAATAAATCAGAAAAATATGGAAGTAAGAAAGATTTGCCAATGGTGTGGAAAACCATTCATCGCCAAGAAAACAACGACTTGCTATTGCAGTCATCAGTGCTCCAATCTCGGTTACAAAGAACGCATCCGGGAACGCAAGCGCGAATTGAAGAAAATGCAGGAACTGCTACAGCCCAAACAGGCATCCGAGGGACAAGACTTCTTTTCGTTTGCACAAGCAGCCAAACTTATGGGTGTTACTCGTCAGTACATTTATAAGTTGGTCAAAGAAAACAAACTTCGTGCATCCCGCATTAGCGGCAAAAAATCTCTCATCCGCCGTGCGGACATCGAGCTGATGCTGAAAACCAAACCTTACGAGAGTATTAAGCCCAAGGATGATGTCGACATTACCGAATATTATACCGCTGAGCAGATAGCGGAGAAGTACAAGGTAAACACCAAATGGGTATGGACATATACCAGAGAGCATGATATCCCAAAGGTCAAGATCCGCCAGTTCAACTATTACAGCAAGAAGCACATTGATGCGGCATTTGCCAAATACAAGACGGATGATGCCTTGACCGAATGGTACACTCCCGAAGAAATCGAGAAGAAGTACGGAATGACCCGTGTAGCCATCCGTTCACATGTCTATCGTAACAACATCCCCTCAAAGAAAGAACACGGGCAGATATTCTACTCAAAACTTCATTTCGACCTGTCAAAACAGACTGTCGAAGATGACTCGTCTGAATATTACACCGTACAGGAGGCCATGAAGAAATACAATCTCACCCGGGATTCAGTTTACGGCATCCTGCAATTCCACGAAATCAAACGGGAAAAGAAAGGCAGGTTCGTGCG
>CASFUX010000175.1 GCA_949297975.1 uncultured Bacteroidales bacterium | reverse complement strand
TCGGCGGCGGAGTATTGCGACAGGCTGAGGGCGTTCTGCAACGCCTCGGCTTCAAAGCGGGGTGTGGTCAGCTGCGGCACGCGCAGGGTGCAGCGGGCAGCCATGGTCTTGGCACAGGAGATGAAGGCAAGCATAAGACAAACATTTTTATTTTTCGGCAAAAATAATAAAAACACTGAAATCTCCACCCAATCCCCCCACTCCGTCTGACGAAGTGCTGCATGAGGTCCTGACGAAGTGCTGCGTGAGGGTGTCATGCAGTGCTCCCTGAGAGGCTGACGAAGCACGGCGTCAGAGCGTCAGGAAGCACGTCGTCAAGGCACCCAACGCCCCTTTTTGAAACACGAGAAAAAGCACCGCCACAGATGCCACAGATGATTGTGTAAACATTACGCGTGAAAATAAATAAATGACTTGCCTTTAAAGGCAGCCTATTTATTTAATTGGCTCAATAATTTTAATGCAACTATCTGTGGCATCTGTGGCGGCATTGAAAATCAAGCACTTGCGCAACAAGATAGAAATCACAAAGAAGTGAAAGGCATTATTTATCCACCCACGCTATCAAACTGATTTACAACCATATACAACAAACGTGTATAGATGTGATGGGTAATTTGCAAACATTACGCGCGAAAAATAAATAAATGACCTGCCTTTAAAGGCAGCCTATTTATTTATCATTTCCTGAAAAAGTTATCAAACTACCCACCGCATCTGACGCGCGCCTGATTTTCAGACGGTTAGCGTGTTGACTTATCACACGGCCTCCTACCGCCTCCTCGCATGCCTTCCAGCCGCTTCCAACCGTTCCCGCTCCTCCATTTCCGTCCGTTAAGAAAGATTTCATATCCTTTTCGCCCTTGTTTCAAGAGTTTTTGCTACCTTTACGACTTGTTGGAGAAATGGGCACTTTTCGCCCGCCCCGACACCCGAGACTGGAAAAAGAAAAAATAATATATAAAATGACTCACAAATGGAATTATCAACCCATAACACCCGAACAGGCAGAAGCAAGCCGGCAACTGGCGCAGGAGCTGGGCATTAGCCCCATACTTGGCCAACTGCTCATAGAACGCGGCATCACAACAGCTGCCGCTGCACGGAAATTCTTCCGCCCGCAACTGCCCGACCTGCACGACCCGTTCCTGATGAAGGACATGGACGTGGCCGTGGCACGCCTGAACAAGGCTATGGGAAAGAAAGAACGGATTCTGATTTACGGAGACTATGACGTAGACGGTACCACCGCTGTGGCACTGGTCTACAAGTTTATCCAACAGTTCTATTCGAACATCGACTATTACATCCCCGACCGCTACAACGAAGGCTACGGGGTATCCTACAAAGGAGTGGACTACGCCGTGGAGACGGGCGTGAAACTCATCATCGTATTGGACTGCGGCATCAAAGCCGTAGAGGAGATTACGTATGCCCAGGAGAAAGGCATCGACTTCATTATCTGTGACCACCACGTGCCCGACGAGGTGTTGCCACCTGCCGTGGCCATTCTGAACGCCAAGCGCGAAGACAACACCTATCCCTACGAACACTTGTCGGGCTGCGGTGTAGGCTTCAAATTCATGCAAGCCTTCACGCTGAGCAACGGCATCGAGTTCCACCACCTCATCCCCCTGCTCGATCTGGTGGCCGTGAGCATCGCCTCGGACATCGTACCCATCATGGGCGAGAACCGTATCCTGGCCTATCACGGCCTGAAACAGCTCAACAGCAACCCCAGCATCGGACTGAAGGCCATCATCGACGTCTGCGGACTGGCGGACAAGGAACTGACCATCGGCGACATCGTCTTCAAGATAGGGCCGCGCATCAACGCCTCGGGACGCATCCAGAACGGCAAAGAAGCCGTAGACCTACTGACGGAGAAGGACTTTTCCACCGCCCGCGAGAAGGCCAGCCAGATCAACCAGTACAACGAGACGCGCAAAGACTTGGACAAGAGCATGACCGAAGAGGCCAACCACATTGTGGAAGGGCTGGAGGGACTGGCCGACCGCCGCTCCATCGTGCTCTACAACGAAGCCTGGCACAAGGGCGTCATCGGCATCGTGGCCTCACGCCTGACGGAAATCTACTACCGCCCCGCCGTGGTGCTGACACGCACCAACGACATGGCCACCGGCTCGGCCCGCTCCGTGT
>CASFUX010000174.1 GCA_949297975.1 uncultured Bacteroidales bacterium | reverse complement strand
CGGCGTGGTGCCAATGGAATATGGTACACCTATTTCTCTCTTGCGCCCATGACCGCCGCTTGCTGGCTGGTCTACAATCTGACGGGGGAAAATCTTTTTGTGCAGGAGCAGGACGGCGTGTCCATTCGGGCGGCGTTGGACTATCTGCTGTATTACGAGCAGCATCCCGACGAATGGCCTTGGCACGGGCATCCGAACACGGGTTGCGACGATTGCTGGCCGGAAGACTTGTTCGAGGCCATGCAGGGCATTTACGGCGATAAGGCATACCGGGACTTCGTGGTGCCAGGTCGCCCGCATATATACCCCAAGCACCATTTTGCGTGGGTATTCCCCACGTTGATGCCTGCGTTGCTGCGATGAAGTTATCTCATTCTCGGGATGAAGTCTTGTGTTTTTTTGCATGAAGTTATCGTCTCACCCAGGTGGAACAGGTGTCTCACCCGGGTGGAACAGGTGTCTCACCTAGGTGGAACACCTGTTCCACCTGGGTGAGACGATAACTTTGTCCTCATAAGTACACGACTTGATGCGGGGAAAGCGACGACTGTATGCCTGTGTGAGCAGGTCGTCGATGTATTGTTTATAAAAGATAATAAGGAATATCCGCATGATGCCAACAGCCTTAATACCTCACCCCTAACCCATCTCCCCAGGGAGAGGGGCGGAGGGGTGAGGTGATTGGTTGATTGCGGATATTCATTTAAAATAATGATAATAGTAAGTATATGAAACGAAATGGAATGACGCATCTTGGAGTGGCCTTGCTGCTGTGTGCCGGCTTGTGCCTCGCCTCGTGCGGGCGGAAGCCGGAGCAACGGGTGGCGGGGTATTTGTATGAACCGTTTGTCCACCCGGGCATGTTCCAAGGGCAAGATGATTTGGAGTTTGTGAAGGCACGGATACAGGCCGGGGAGGAACCTTGGCTGTCGGCTTTCGAGCGGCTGAAGGCGGAGACGGATACCAGCCACGTCCCGCAGGCTTACAGCTACGTGTCGGTCGGGGCGTATGGTGCCAACAGCATGGGCGGCAAGGAGTTTACCGCCGATTCGAAATATGCTTACGCCTGTGCCTGGCTGTGGTACGTGACGGGCGAACGGGTCTATGCCGAGCAGGCGATAAGAACCCTGAACGCATGGTCCTACAAGCTGTGGGGATTGGACGGCAATAATGCCAAGTTGAACGTGGGCTTGTTCGGGCAATATTATCTGAATGCGGCGGAGCTGTTGCGGTGTACCGATGCCGGTTGGCGGCAGGAGGATGTGGAGCAGTTCGAGCGGATGCTGCGCACGGTGTACTATCCCACCATCCGGGACTTCTTTACCGAGGCCAACGGCAACTGGGATGCCTCGATGATATGCACCATGATGTGCATGGGCGTGTTCCTGGAAGACCATGACATGTTCAACAGGGCGGTGGAACGCTTCTACCGGGGCAATGGCAACGGCGGCATCACGCGCTACATCTATCCGGGCGGGCAGTGCCAGGAGACGACGCGCGACTGGGACCATGTGCAACTCGGTTTGGGCGAGTTGTCGCGGGCAGCCCAGGTGGCCTGGACGCAAGGGCTCGACTTCTACTCGGTGGCCGATGACCGGATGGCGCAGGGGTTCGAGTATGCCGCCCGTTTCCTGTCGGGTGTCAAGGTGTCGGCCTGGGGCGACATATCCAGCCGTGAGAAGGACGAAGTACGCGACATCTACCATTCCCTATACAATCACTATGTGCGCGTCAAGGGGATGGAACTGCCCTATACCAGGCAGATGAGGGACAGGTGGATGGATTCGACTTCGTTGTCGATGCTTTCGGCGGCGAGGCTCACCGATGGCCAGCCGCAGCCGCCATCCCTGCGCAAGTTACAGGCCGGTCGCTTGGTGAAACCTTCGCAGGTAGGGGCTTTGCCTGTGGGCGGCGAGGTGCGCGAGCTGGCCATTGTGCTGAAGCCGGGCGATGACATACAGCGGGCGATAGACTTGGCGGCGGGTCGTTGGGTCATGCTGGGCGAGGGCATCCATGTGTTGCGCGAGCCGTTGCGCCTGCCGTCCGGGACGCGCCTGGCGGGCGAGGGCAGGTTGTCGGTGCTGATGCTCGCGCCGGACTGCACCGGCCCGACGATAACGAACCGGGATGGCGACATGAGCGACATCATCATCCGCAGCTTGCTGATAGAAGGTGCCACAAAGCCGGGAACGGGCTTTGACCCCAACTATGAGCGTAGCGGGCGGTTGTATGGCAATGCACCCAGCCGCGAGGGCATCGTATTCCTGTCCGACTCGCCCGGCTGCATGAAAGACATCCGGTTGGAAAACTTGACCATCCAGAATTTCACGAAAAACGGGGCTGTGATATCCGGGGCATCCGATGTGCTTGTGTCACGTTGCGACTTTGACAACAACGGTTCGGCGGTTGTGCCCGGACCCCACTTTCACCACAATTTGCGTTTGGCCCATGTGCAGGGTGCCGAGGTGTCGGACAGTCGTTTCGATTCCTCCCTGTGGGGACATGGGGTGGAGGTGTCCTGTTCGTCCTGCGTGTCGGTTGTCAGGAATGAGCTTGCGCGGAATGCCTTGTGCGGCATTTATTGTGCCGATACGCAAGACGTTTTGATAGAGGGCAATTGGATAGAAGGCAACGATGCTTCCGGCATCAAGTTGGATAAATGGATGGACGGATGTTCCGATGTACAGGTCAACCGCAACAAGATACAATACAATGACGGATACGCGGTGGAATGCTCGGGTGATGACGAACTTGAGGTTGCCGCTGATAATGTTATCCAGCACAACTTGTATGAACAGGTTCTGTTTTAGGGAAAAACAAAGAAGCATCTAAGCGATAAAAGCAGAATTGTACCGTATGCATAGCCGCTTGTGCCGTGAGGCGCAGGCGGCTATGGTGTTTTGTGCAAGACCATGATTTTGCCATCGTCACGTATGCCGACGAGGTGGGGCATAACAAGCCCTCGAAGCAGAAATAGACCACTTCCCCCTGCATTTTTGTTGCTTGTCTTGGTGTTTTTTTGTACGTTTGCACGGACAATAACCGGTAGTTTTTCTGTCATGCAACGTATTATCTCTCCTTCCCTATTGGCGGCCGACTTCGGCAACCTGCAATCCGAGTGTGAAATGATTAACCGCAGCGAGGCGGGATGGCTGCACATCGACGTGATGGACGGGGTGTTTGTGCCCAACATTTCGTTTGGCTTCCCGGTGATGGAGGCGGTGCGGAGGCATTGCACGAAGCCGTTGGACGTGCACATCATGATTACGCATCCCGAACGGTATGTGCAGCGGTTTGCCCAAGCCGGGGCGGACACGCTCACGTTCCATTGCGAGGCGGCGGACAACCCCTGCGAGGTCATCGGCCTGATACGGGCGGAAGGCATCCATCCGGGCATCGCCATCAACCCCGACATCCCGGTGAAGGCGCTGGAGCCCTATGTGGAAAGCGTGGACTTGGTGCTGCTGATGAGCGTGTTTGCCGGGTATGGAGGGCAGAAGTTCATCGAGGACAGCTACGGACGCCTGGCCGAATTGGTGGCGATGGTGAGGCGCATCAACCCCCGTTGCCATGTGGAGGTGGACGGCGGCATCAACAAGCAGAATGCCGGTAAGTTGTTTGAACTGGGCGCGGACGTGCTGGTGGCGGGCAGTTCGGTGTTCCGCGCCGATGACCCGATGCAGGCCATCCATGAATTATTGAATAACTGAATAACTGAATAACTGGCGGTTGCTACTCGCCCTTAACTGCTCGCTCTTAGCCTTTCACTCTTAGCTGCTCACTCTTATCTCCCCTTCCTATGAACTTTCTGTTACGCACTCCTTTCCTGCGCCTGCTGCTGGCGGTGATGGCGGGGATAGGGGTGTATAATGCCGTGCATGTGCCCGCGTGGGCGGTGTGGACGGCGGGCGGATTGTCCGTGGCGTTGGTAGCGGTGTCCTATGGCATCCGGGCGGTGGGCTTGCGGTATCGGTACCGCTGGCTGTTCGGGTGCGGGGCGGGGTTGTTTTTCATGGTGTTGTCGTATGTGTTGTGCGCCTGGCAGGAGGAGCGGCAGACGTTCGACCACGTGGACGAGCCGGGTATCTTCTTGGTCGAGGTGGAGCGGTTTCCGGTGGAGAAGGCGCGTTCCTACCTGGTGGAGGTGCGGGTGAGGCAGTTTGCCGACTCTGTGTCATTGCGGGCAAGCCGGGGCAGGGGGTATGTGTATTTTGAAAAGGACAGCGCGGTGTTGTCCCTTGCGCCGGGCGACCGTCTGCTGGTGGAGGCCTGCTTTTCCCCGCCTCGTTCCTTGAACAACCTGGGTGGCTTCGATTATGCCCGCTACCTGAAGCGGAAGGGCATCGGCGCGACTACCTATGTACCGGCGGACGGTTGGCGGGTAGTGGGGCGTGCCGAGGGCTTCACGGTCATGGGATTGGCTCAGCAGTGGCAACGCCGCCTGGTGGACGTGTTCCGGCGGTTCGACTTCTCGCAGGAGAATTTTGCCGTGCTGGCGGCTCTCAGCTTCGGTTACGTGGACGAGCTGGACCCCGACTTGCGCGAGCGGTACAACGTGACGGGCATCACGCACATCCTGGCTGTGAGCGGGATGCACGTGGGCATCATCTATTTCCTGCTGGATTTCCTCCTGCGTTTCCTGGACCGGTCGAGGCCGTTGCGCCGACTGAAGGCTGCGGTCATCCTGCTGCTCATCTGGAGTTATGCTTTCATTACCGGCTTGCCTCCGTCGGCTTTCCGCGCCACGCTGATGTTTTCGCTGGTGGCGGTGGGGCGCATGTTTGGCGGACAGGCATCTATCTACAATACCTTGTCCATGTCGGCGTTCTTCATGTTGCTGGTGGACCCGAACCTGCTGTTCCACGTGGGCTTCCAGCTCAGTTATGCAGCCGTGGTGGGCATCGTATATCTGCAACCCCGGATGGCTCGGTTGTGGTCGCCCCGCAGCCTCCCCGCACGGTGGCTGTGGGAGTTGCTTACCGTGTCGGTGGCCGCCCAGGCGGGGACGCTGCCGCTGACCTTGTATTATTTCCAGACGTTTCCGAATTATTTCCTGCTGACGAACCTCGTGGCCATCCCGGCTTCCACGCTTGTCTTGTACGGGACGGTGTGCCTGTTGCTGGTGGCGGGCGTGCCGTATGTGTCGGGGGCGGTGGCGTGGCTGCTCGACGGGGTGCTCACGGTGATGAACGGCTCTGTCGGGCTGGTGCAGCTGCTGCCCGCTCCGGTGTCGGTCGTGGCGTTTACGGGGTGGCAATGCGTGTTGCTTGTCGTGGGCTGTTGCCTGCTGCGCCACCGTATCCGTACCCCCAGCTATGCGGCATTGGCGGGACTGCTGTGCTGCGTCTCGGGCATTGTCTTTATAGACACGGCCATCCGGTGGGACACGGTACGGACGCGGCGGCTCATCGTGTATGCTTCGTACCATGACACGCATGTCGGCCTGATAGCGGGCGGGAGGCATTGCGCGTACACCAGTAATCGGGATGAGTTGTACAAGACGGCGGGGGATTATTGGAACGGGCGGAGAATGGGCGGGCCGATGCTGCTCAACGCGCCCTTCGATGCACCGGGCGGGGACGTGTGCGCCACGTTCCTCGGGCGTACCGTCCTGATACCTGGCGCCGACTTTTACAACTGGCACAGGGCGGCGGCTCCCTTGGACGTGGATTTCCTCATATTGGGCAACGGGCTGATGCCCCGGGCGGAAGAGCTGTTCGCCTGCATCCGCCCGGGGTGCGTGGTGGCCGACTGCACCGTCGCGCCGTGGTATGCCCGGGAGCTGGGGCAGCATTGCCGGGAACGGGGCATCGCCTTTCACTCCGTGCGGGAGCGGGGGACGTTCGTGTGGGAGGGGGAGGATTACTTACGTGAGTTGTGAGCCCGGTATAAGGAAGCAGCCCAAAGGGAGCAAGTGCAAAGGGATGATTGACACTGAGATACACAGAGCTTTCATCCTTGCGCGGATGAGCTTGGAAGAGCACACAGAGCTTGCCCCGAAGCTCCGCATCGGGGCGGGAGGTTTCCCTGTCTTATGTCGGCTCGCGTATTACTTGTAGCTCACGCTCAGCGGGGTTTCCCGGGCTTGGGCGAAGCGTTGCAGGGCGGCGAACCAGTCGGCATCGGCGGGGAAGTGCCACTTGCTCCAGCCTCCGCCGAAGTAGTCGGTCACGTCCGCGCCCGGCCGGCAAGGGGCGAGGAGGAGCAGGTGGTCGGCCTCCGTCTTGGCTTCCGTGTCTTGGCCGGGCAGGTACACGCCCACGTAGTTGCGCCCGGCGGGTGTGCCGTCGGCGGCGGTGGCCTGCTCGGCATAGCCGATGAGGTGGCGCGAGGGTTGCGCGTGGACTACGCCCTGCACGGCGGCGGTGTCGTGCAGGAAGATGCCGCCCGCCAGTAGCAGCGTGTCGCGGGCGGGGCCGTCGAGGCGCACGGTGGCTTTATTGAGCAGGCTGCCCGCATCGACGGTGACGGTGACGGTCTGCCGGTAATGGGCATCGGCCACTTGCATGGAGTCGTAGGTGAGGGTGAACACGCTGCGCAGGGGGCCCGCCACGTCCACCCGCCAGTGGTCATAGTGGTTGCCCACCCACAGGCGGTCGGTGTAGGGGGCGATGCCGCCCGCCCCGAGCGTGTGCCCCACGTTGTAGCAGTCGAGCCCCTGCCCGTGGTCGATGTGGTAGGATATCTTTTCCTTCAAATCGTTGTGGTAGAACTGGTCGACGACGGGCTTGCCGGTGCGCTTCAGCCAGAGGTCCACTCCGTTGCTGGGGTATTCGCGGGCCAGTGCCGGGCCGTACATGCGGTAGGCGGCCAGGTCGTTCTCCCAGGCGAAGTCGTCCTTGCGTTCGGGTACGTAGCGGGCGGTGACCTTCGGCTCGAAGGGGGCGGGCGTGCCTTCGGTGAGCGTGTAGTCGCCGGTCGAGCGGGCGGGCACGTCGGCCTGGAACAGGAGCGTGCCTGACGTGCCTTCCTCCTTCATTATCTGGTAGGGGATTTCCCGCCCCTCCTTGTCCTTTAATACATAGGTGCGCTTGCCGAAGTCGCAGCGGATGGAGGCGATGTCGGCCTCCACCAGCTCGCCTTGGCGGTCGAAGTCCGTGAAGTTGTGTACCACGATGGTGCGCGGTTGTGGGGCGCACGCCAGCAGCAGCGAGGTCACTGCCGTGAGAGATAAGATTTTCGTATCCATATTGTTATGTGTCGTTAAAAGTCAGACGATAGTGGGGCATCCGGGCATATGCCCGACTCCTTGCCGGTCTCACTATGGAGAGGATGCCAGTCTCACTATGGAGAGACTGTTGGTCTCACCATGGAAAGACTTCGAGTCTCACTACGGAGAGGCATCGGACTTCACTATGGAGAGGCGTCGGGCCTCACTATGGAGAGGCATCGGGCCTGTCCATGGTGAGGGGCGGATGCTTATGCGTCAGTCGCTTATCTATTTATCCTTGTTTACCCGTATCATCCATCCCAGGTTCAGGGCCACGTTCATATGGTTGGAGAAGTCGTAGTATTGCTTGCTTTGGAACAGGGTGCTGAGGCTGTAGTTGGCCCGCACTTCCAGCTGGAAGCACTGCCTGCGGGCGGCAAACTCCAGCCCCAGGCCGAGCGTGACCCCGTAGTCGAACCAGTGATCCAGCTTGCCGTGCCGGGCATCGCGTTCCTCGTCGGGCAGGCGGTCGGCCAGCACGCGGTCGCCGATGAGGAAGGAGGCCTTCGGCCCCAGGTTGCCGAAGAAGCGCACCTTTTTCCCCCAGAACAAGTTCATCAGCAGGGGCACTTCCACGTAGGTGAGCTGGCGCGAGTACAGCCCGCCCCGCTCCGTCCAGCCGCGTTGGGAGAAGTTGACCTCGCCTTGCAGGGCCTTGCCTTTCTCGGTGACGTATCGCACCAGCAGTCCGCCGTTGTAGCCCAGCAGGATGTCCTGCTTCACGTTGGGCGAGAATTGTATCATGGACGCGGTGGCCCCGTGCGAGGTGCCGATGTACAGTTCGGGCGAGCGGAGCAGGTAGGTCTGTGCGGCAGCCCCCAGGGGCGGGAGCAGCGCGGCGGCGAGTATGATGAGCCATTTACGCATGTCGGTACAGTAGTGCAGGAGGGGCAGCGGTCAGTTCACCTGGCTGTCGCCCAGGTACATTTGTTGGTTGACGAAGCCCGCCTCGGTCGTGGCGCGCTTGAAGCGGAACTGCGACTGCATCCCTTCCAGGTACATCTCCAGTTCCAATGCCTGGTCCAGGTCGGCGCCCTCGGTGGTCAGCAGGCGGATGAAGTAGTTCAGCAGGTCGTAGCCCAGCAGGTCATAGCGCGGGTTGCGCGACAGGGCGCTCCAGCCCAGCAGGTTGGCGAAAGCCCGGTCATAATCCTCCAGCCCCACGATGTCGGCCTCCATGCGGAAGGCGGACACGTTCACCCCCACCGGGCGGAAGGAGGGCTGGTTCTTCCAGCTGAACTGTTCGAGCAGCAGCACGTCGTAACGTCGGTCGGTGAGGTTGAGGTTCTCAAAATAGGGTTGTGCCACCTGGAACTGGTCGGTGTTGAAGATAATCAGGTTGCGCTTGGAATACACGGCGGCGGAGTCGAACCAGTTGACTGACGGGTCGGCGATGGCGAGCGTGCGGTACTCTTTGCCCTGCTCGTCGAGCATGGCCTTGAGCTGCTTGCTGAGCACGGCCCCCTCGTCCGTGTCGGGCACGTATTGCAGGTCGGCGAAGATGTAGTTCATGCCGTCCAGCCGGGTGTCGAACATGTATTTCCAATACTCCGTCTCGGCTTCCGCGCCGGGGTTGAACTGGAACAGGTAGGGGTTGTGCCCGATGTCGTCCACCTGCGCGGTGAAGGGGATGAGGGTGCGCACCCGGTGCTCCCGGGCGAATGCGGCGGCCAGCGGCACCTGGGCGGAGTAGGCCGGCCCCACGATGAGGTCCATGCGTTGCAGCAGCGGTTCGGTGTCCAATATCTCGCGCATCCGTTCCGGGGTCTTGCCGGTGTCGTAGGTGTACACGTCCACGCTCACGCCGAGCGACTTGGCCTCTTGCAAGGCCTTTATCGCCCCGCCGTAGAAATCGACGAAGCGGGTGATGTTCGCGTCGTTGGCCTTGTCCGAGGCGAAGGGCAACAGGAAGGCGATGTGCAGGTGCGAGCCGGTGGCAGGCTTCCGCGCCGTCAGCCGGTTCCAGTCCACGAACGTGCGGGTCTGCCCGTCCACTGTGTCGGTGGCCATCAGGGCGGCATAGTAGGGTATCTTCAGCTCCTGCCCGATGGTGAGCACCTCCATGTCGGGGTTTAGGCGCAGGATGTCGTTGATTTCCACGTCGTATTGCTTGCTGATGGCGTACAGCGTCTCCTTGGGCTGCACCCGGTGGATGAGGTATTTGACGGAGAGGTCTTCCTGTTGCTTGGCCGTCTTGCGGTCTTGGTAGATATCCTCCGGCTTGGGTATGCGCAGCACTTCGCCCGCCCGCAGTCCCGTGGCGGCCTGCGGGTTGTATTGGATGATGTCGTCCTGCCGCACGCCGTATTGCTTGCTCAGCGAGTAGAGCGTCTGCTTGGGCAACACCTTGTGGTAGTAGAAGTTGGGCTCTTCCCCGCTCGGCTGCGTGCTTGTGGCCGGTGCGGGTCGCGGTTGCGAGGCGGGGGGCGTGACCGTGTTGCCGCCTGCCAGTGAGGCCGTTATCAAGTCCACGGGTGGCGGGGTATGCTGCGTGGCGGTCGATGGTTGCTTGGGTTGCGGTTGGGTGGGGGCGGGTGGCGCCGCCTTCTTGGGGATGAAGAGGATTTGCCCCGCCCGCAGCCCGTTCTTCACTTCGGGGTTGAGGCGCGTGATTTCCTCCTGCGACACACCGAAGTTGACGCTGATGCGGTACAGCCCTTCGCTTTGCTTCACGTGGTAAACGTAGTATTCCACTCCGTCGATGGCCTGCGTCTTGTATGGCAACGCGTTCTGCCCGTGTGCGCACGGGAGCAGCAAAGCCAATATTATAAGGAGGATAAGGTGCTTTCTTTCCATAATTATTGCCAATAAATAGCAGCAGACCGGCTCGGATGCCCGCCCGCCATAGTCCGTGCAAAAGTACGGAAAATATGAAAGATATCCGCCATGTTCTGTTTTCGCCCCAACGTTTTTTATGAAATGTACCCATGGGTTTGCCGGTTCATGCGGGAATGTTTTCCCACTTATGCGGAAATATTCTACTGCCCACAGTTATGGGTTGTATAGCCCATAACTGTGGGTCGTACAACCCATAACACTAAGTTTGCAAAGCGAATTCCGGCAAGCCGCGTAGCGGCGCAGCCGGAACTCGGACAAACAAAAAATAACATATTGACGGATTTATAAGCCGAGGTTGTTGCTTGCTTTTGTCGTATTAAAGAAAGGGACACGGCTGCCATAAGACGAGATAGATTGTCAGTCCTTGAGACTAGTTAGTGTTTCAGTCTTGCACGACCATCGGTTGT
>CASFUX010000173.1 GCA_949297975.1 uncultured Bacteroidales bacterium | reverse complement strand
TTTCCCTGCGGCGAACGTGTGTAGAGACAAGGCATGCCTTGTCTCAAAAAACAATTTTGCGTCCATTCCTTTGCGCGCGGGAGACAAGGCGTGCCTTGTCTCTACACCATGACCTACCCATCCAAGGCCAACGGCCTTATGGCATTCAGCGTAGGGCACCGCCCTACGTGCGTGTGGTTCGTTTCCCTGCGGCAAACGTGTGTAGAGACAAGGCTAGCCTTGTCTCAAAATATACATTCTTTTACGCAATGGAGACAAGGCAGGCCTTGTCTCTACAACATGACACCATGACCTGCCCGCCCAAGGCCAACGGCCTTATGGCGTTTAGCGTAGGGCACCGCCCTACGTGCGTGTGGTTCGTTTCCCTGCGGCGAACGTGTGTAGAGACAAGGCATGCCTTGTCTCAAAAAACAATTTTACGTCCATTCCTTTGCGCGCGGGAGACAAGGCGTGCCTTGTCTCTACACCATGACACCATGACCTACCCATCCAAGGCCAACGGCCTTATGGCGTTCAGCGTAGGGCACCGCCCTACGTGCGTGTGGTTCGTTTCCCTCGGCGAACGTGTGTAGAGACAAGGCCTGCCTTGTCTCAAAAATATTTATTACGTCCATTCCTTTGCGCGAGGTAGACAAGGCGTGCCTTGTCTCTACACCATGACACCATAGCCTACCCATCCAAGGCCAACGGCCTTGCAGCATTCAGCGTAGGGCATCGCCCTACGTGCGCAGATACACACCCCCAATCCCCCAATCCCCTTTCCGCGTTGCCCGGTTGCGTGAATGGAGAAATCGTGCTACATTTGCAGATGAGAAACAGAATGAGGAAAATATGGCAGCAAACGCATTGACACCGGCCCAGCAGCATCTCCTGAAATTATTTTCATACAATGATAGTGATGAGTATGCCCTTGAGATACAGGAAGTACTGACCCGCTATTTCCAAGAACGCCTTGACAAAGAGGCCGACCGCTTATGGGATGAAGGCATCTTGGATCAAAAGCGTTTGGACGAACTGAGGAACGAGGATTTACATAAGTCGCGCAATGGCCAGGTTGGTGCTTGATACAAACAGCTTGCTTCAGTGCATCTCTCGCCGGAGCGCGTTTCATGAGATATGGCTTTCCCTCCTGGACGGGCGGAACTTGCTATGTGTCTCCAATGAGATATTGGCAGAATACGAGGAAATATTGGAGAGGGAGACAAGCCACGCATTCGCCTTGCTGGCAATGAATGTGATAATCAATAATCCTTATACCATATTTGTCACCCCCTATTATCGTTTTAACCTGATAAAGGCAGACCCGGACGACAACAAATTTGTGGATTGTGCGGTGGCGGGGAATGCAAGGTTTGTCGTTACAGAAGATAGTCATTATAAGATTTTGAGGAAGATAGATTTCCCTAAAGTGGATATTATAAGTCTGGACGATATGTTACAGATGGTTCGATAACAGTTTCATGCAGCTTCCCATTCCATTCACACACGCCATGCAGGCGTTGCTTGGGGCGGATTATCCGGCGTTTGAGCGGTCGTTGTGCGAAGCCCCGCCGGTAAGCGTGCGGGTGAACGACAAGGTGCCGCTCGCCCCTTCGGCCGACCGTGTGCCGTGGTGCGGTGCGGGGTATTACCTGGCGCAACGCCCGGTGTTCACGCTCGACCCGCTGCTGCATGGAGGGGCGTATTATGTGCAGGAGGCCAGTTCCATGTTCCTGGCACAAGCCGTGGGGCAACACTTTCCGCAGGCCGCGCGGGTGCTTGACTTGTGTGCCGCCCCCGGGGGCAAGTCCACGTTGCTGGCGCAATGCCTGCCGGATACTTCGCTGCTGGTGAGCAACGAGGTCATCCGTTCGCGGGCGGCCATCCTGGCGGAAAACATGGCGAAGTGGGGCAATGCGAACACGCTTGTTACCAACAACAAGCCTGCTGACTTTGCCGCGCTGCCGGGGTGGTTTGACGTGCTGGTGGTGGATGCGCCTTGCTCGGGCGAGGGCATGTTCCGCAAGGACGTGCAGGCGGTGGACGAGTGGTCGCCCCGGAATGTGGACATGTGCGCGGCGCGGCAGTGCGACATCCTGCGGGAGGCATGGCCCGCCTTGAAACCCGGCGGGGTGTTGGTGTACAGCACCTGCACGTACAACCGGCAGGAGAATGAGGACAACGTGGCGTGGACGTGCCGGGAGCTGGGGGCGGAACGGCTCTCCATCGACCTGAAGGGGCGTACCGACATCGTGGAGACGGAAGGCGGGTATCATTTCTACCCCCACCGCACGCGGGGCGAGGGCTTTTTCCTCTCCGTGATGCGGAAGTGGGAAGACGCGCCATTGCCCCGTCCCTCCAAGCCCGCCCGCTTCAAGGGTGTGCGTGAGCAACCGTGGCGGGGGGCGTTGCCCTTGCCCTTGCGCGCGGGGCGGGAGTGGGCTGCCTTGTGCGACGGCGACCGGGTGACAGCTTATCCTGCCGACTTGAAAGAGGATATGCGCCTGGCGGAAAAGACGTGGCACGTTGTCCAGGCCGGTGTGTCCTTGGGACGGACGAAGGGCAGGGACTTCGTGCCCGATGCGGCGGCAGCCTTGTCGAAAGCGTTGGACAGCGGTGCGGTGGCGAGTGTGGAGGTGGACGGGGAAACGGCCATCGCCTACCTGAGGCGGGACAACCTCACGTTGCCCGATGCCCCTAAAGGGTATGTGCTGGTGCGTTACCGGGGTTTGCCGTTGGGTTGGGTGAAGAACCTCGGCAACCGCTGCAACAACCTCTACCCGCAGGAGTGGCGGATCAGGATGAGGTGAGGCCTCCCCAAGGAGTGTATCAAAATGGGTTTGGCACACGGATAACGCAGATTGAACGGATTATCACGGATTATACCTCCCAAGGCCAACGGTCTTGTTAAAGCAGCTCCCCCCCGAGGGGAGGCTTGGAATGAGCCAGATGTAACCAACATCCCCTCTTTGGGAGGGGCTTGGGGAGGCTTAATAGTAAATCGTCAAATAGTAAATGACATTTGATGGGTCGTATCTTGTTTTTGGGTACGGGCACTTCTACCGGGGTGCCTCAGATTGGCTGCCGGTGCGAGGTGTGCCGTTCGGCCGATGCGCACGACCGTCGGTTGCGCACGTCGGCACTGCTGGAGACAGGCGGGCGCAGGTTGCTGATGGACTGCGGGCCGGACTTCCGCCAGCAGATGTTGACGCATGGCATTACGTGGTTGTCCGCCGTGCTGCTCACCCACGAGCATTATGACCACGTGGGCGGCATGGACGACTTGCGTCCCTTCGGCGACATGGATGTGTATGCCGAGGGGCGGGTGCTGGAGGCTGTGCGGCGGGTGATGCCCTATTGCTTTGCGCCTCACCCTTATCCCGGCGTGCCCCGCATTGAGTTGCACGAGGTGCGCCCGTATGAGGCGTTTGACGTGCAGGGGCTTCGGGTGATGCCGGTGCGGCTGATGCACGCCTGCCTGCCCATCCTGGGATACCGCATCGGGAACGTGGCCTACCTGACGGATGTGAAAACCTTGGACGAGCGGGCGATTGAACAATTGGGCGGGCTGGACGTTTTAGTGTTGAATGCTTTGCGGCGGAAAGAGCATCTCTCCCACCTGTCGCTGGACGAGTCGTTGGCGTTGGCGCACCGGATAGGAGCGAAAAAGACCTTCCTCATCCACATGAGCCACGAGATAGGGCTGCATGAAGCCGTGCAGCGGCAATTGCCCGACGGGGTGGTGCTGGCCTACGACGGGTTGGAAGCGGAGATTGCCGACTAAGGCTAGTAGTTAGTAGCTAAGAGTTAACAGTGAGAAGCATCTGCGTCCATCTGCGAAATCTGCGGGAAATAGTAAATAGTAAATCGTCAAATAGTAAATATTGTACATGCAAAAGTCCCTATTCATCTTATTGCTGGCGTTGTCGCTGGTTTCGTGCAAGACGGCCATGCTTTATACCACGCTGGATATCCTGCGTCCGGCGCAGGTGGGTTTTGCGGCGGATGCGCAGCGCATGTTGATTGTAAACAATTCGGCGGTGCAACCGGCGGTCGTGGGGCACACCACCCGTCCGCTGTTCAAGCGGGCGGAAGCGGTGGCGGTGCCGACGGACAGCGTGGCGTTGTTTGCCTTGAGCGTGCTGGCGGAGGAGATGGAGGCCACCGGCTTCTTCGAGTCCGTCGACGTGCAGCTGGACCCGGTGCATCCCGATAGGAAGTTTGACGAAATCATCCCCTTGCAATACGCCACGGTGCAGCAGTTGTGCGATTCGTTCGATGTGGATGTGGTGCTTTCCTTGGACCAGATGCAGGTGAAGGACGAGTTGGGCGAATATTATGATGAAGAGTGGAGTCTGTGCCTGGCCGCCCTCGATGTCCGGATAGAGACGTTGTGGAGCGTGCATTATCCGGGAGAAATCGCCACGACGGCGGTGCATTTCAAGGATTCGCTGTTCTGGGAGTCGGAGTCGTACAGCTTGAACGAGGCGCAGGCCGGTTTGCCTGCCCGTCAGGATGCCCTCATCGATGCCGCCTTGTGGGCGGGGCAGAACTCGGCCAAGCGGTTCATCCCGTATTGGGAACAGTCCGACCGCTATTTCTACGACCCGGACGACGTGCAGATGAAGCAGGGTATGGACTCGGTGTATGTGCGCAACTGGGCGGGGGCGGCGACCCTGTGGCAGGCGGTGTACGACACCACCGACAAGACGAAACTGAAAGCCGAAGCGGCCAACAACCTGGCCATCGCCTATGAAATCATGGGCGACTACGACCGGGCCTATGCGTATGCCTCGCAGGCATTCGACTTGTTTGCTTCGCGTGCCGTGTCGCAGGCCGAGGCATTGCTCCGGCTGGCCAATTACATGAATGAACTGAAAAGGCGGAAGGGGGAAATCTCCATTCTGAATGAACAATTAGGACAATGATTTAAGGCACATGGATTCCGTGTGCCAAAAATCCGTGTGCTAACCACCACTAAATTATGAAAATAGCGATTGTAGGAACCGGATATGTGGGTTTGGTATCGGGCACGTGCTTTGCCGAGATGGGCATCGATGTTACGTGTGTGGACATTGACGAAGCGAAAGTGAACAAACTGCGCCAAGGCATCGTCCCCATTTACGAACCGGGGCTTGACGACATGGTGAGCCGCAACGTGGCCGCCGGGCGGTTGCACTTCACCACCTCGTTGCCCGAGGTGCTGCCCGAAGTGGAAGTCGTCTTCAGTGCGGTGGGTACGCCTCCGGGCGAGGACGGGTCGGCCGACTTGCGTTACGTGCTCGAAGTGGCACGTACGGTGGGGCGGCACATGAGCGGCTACGTGCTGCTGGTGACCAAAAGCACGGTGCCGGTGGGCACGGCGCAGCGGGTGAAGCAGGTCATCCGCGAGGAGCAGGCGCGTCGTGGCGTGAGCATTGACTTCGATGTGGCCTCCAACCCCGAATTTCTCAAGGAAGGGGCGGCCATCAAGGACTTCATGAGCCCGGACCGCGTGGTGGTGGGCGTGGAAAGCTCCCGCGCCGAGGATATCATGACCCGGCTGTACCGGCCTTTCCTGTTGAACAACTTCCGCGTCATCTTCATGGACATCCCTTCGGCCGAGATGACCAAGTACGCTGCCAACGCCATGCTGGCCACCCGCATTAGCTTCATCAACGACATTGCCAACCTGTGCGAGCAGGTGGGGGCGGACGTGAACATGGTACGCAAGGGCATCGGCACCGACCAGCGCATCGGCAACAAGTTCCTGTATCCCGGCATCGGCTACGGGGGGTCTTGCTTCCCGAAAGACGTGAAGGCCCTGATACGCACGGGCGAGGAGCACGGTTGCGACCTGCGGGTGCTGAAGGCCGTGGAAGCGGTGAACAACCGGCAGAAAGAGGTGTTGTACGATAAACTGGTGCGCCACTTCGGCGACCTGCGCGGCAAGGCCATTGCCGTATGGGGCTTGGCGTTCAAGCCCAACACGGATGATGTGCGCGAGGCACCGTCCCTCGTGTTGATAGAAAAGCTGTTGGCGGCCGGAGCGATGGTGCGGGCGTTCGACCCCGTGGCCCGCGAGGAGACCGACCGCGCCCTGCACCGCCTTGTGGGCGATTTGGAGGAGAAAGAACTCCATTTTGCCGACAGCATTTACGATGCCGCCCTGGAGGCCGATGCCGTGCTGCTGGTCACCGAGTGGAAGGAATTCCGTATGCCCAACTGGCCGCTGGTGCGGAAGGCCATGCGCGGTAACCTCATCCTCGATGGCCGCAACATCTACGACAAAGCCGAACTATCCGCCCTCGGCTTTACATACGAAGGCATCGGCAATTAGCATCCCTGCCCGTAGAGAGGCGGTGTGCGGGCACAACGCGGAAGGACGGACTACCCCGGACGGAGGAGCAAGGTT
>CASFUX010000172.1 GCA_949297975.1 uncultured Bacteroidales bacterium | reverse complement strand
TCTTGTACTGGGGGAAGGTTTCGAGCATGTACTGGTAGCCCTCTTCCAGGTTGCGCAGGTCCATCTTCTCCGACTCCTGGATGAGGGGATAGACGATGTACACCTGCCGCCCGGCCTCGATTTGCTTGGCCAGGAAACCGTTGAGGGCCTGCCGCTTGTTCTCGAAGTAATGGTACGTGTGCACCGGCTTGCGCCCGGGCGGCAACTCGTCGATGACGGACACGCTGAGGTCGCCGTACAGCGTCATGGCCAGCGTGCGGGGGATGGGCGTGGCGGTCATCACCAGCACGTGGGGCGGGGTGTCGTTCTTTTTCCACAGGCGGGCGCGCTGCTCCACGCCGAAGCGGTGTTGCTCGTCCACGATGATGAGGCCCAGGTTGCGGAACTGCACCGTGTCCTCTATCAAGGCGTGCGTGCCGATGAGGATGTGCAGTTCGCCGTTGCGCAGTTGCTCGTGCAGCACCTCGCGTTCCTTGGGGCGGGTGGAGCCTTTGAGCAGGGCGATGCGCACGCCCAGGCCGTCCGTCATGCGGCTGAGGCTTTCGTAGTGCTGCGTGGCGAGTATCTCGGTGGGTGCCATCAGGGCGGCCTGGTAGCCGTTGTCCACCGCCATGAGCATAGTCATGAGGGCCACGAGGGTCTTGCCGCTGCCCACGTCGCCTTGCAGCAGGCGGTTCATCTGCCGTCCGCTGCCCACGTTGGCGCGTATCTCGCGTAGCACCCGCTTTTGCGCCCCCGTCAGCTCGAAGGGGAGGTATTCCTTATAAAATGTATTGAAATAATGCCCGATGTGGGCGAAGACGAAGCCCCGCACGTGGTGGTTGCGCCAGGAGGTCTGTTGCAGGATGTCGAGCTGGATGTAGAACAGTTCCTCGAACTTCATGCGTTGGCGTGTGGCGTTGAGCATTTGGGCGTTGGGCGGGAAGTGGATGTGCTGCAACGCGTCCTTCAGCCCCGGCAGGGCGTATTGTGCAAGCAGGTCGGCAGGCAGGGTTTCGGGCCAGTCGCTGCGGGACAGGGGCTGCAAGGCGTTGAAGATGATTTTCTGCAATGCCTTGGAGTTGAGGTAGGCATTCTTCATCTTCTCGGTGGTGTTGTAGAAGGGTTGCAGCCCCGCCGATCCGGATGTGGCGAACGTGGCGGCTTCCTCCACCTCGGGGTGCACGATGCTGTAGTACCCGTTGAAGCGGGAGGGCTTGCCGAACACCACGTACTCGGTGTTCACCTTGAGCTTGTCCTCGATGTAGCGCAAGCCCTTGAACCACACCAGCTCGATGCTGCTGTGCCCGTCGGTGAAGGTGGCGGTGAGTCGTTGGTTGCGCCCCTCGCCCTGCTTATTGAAGCGCAGGATGCGCCCCCGCACTTGGATGTGGGGCATGTCCGGCGTAAGCTCGTGCAGGTAGTAGAAGCGGCTGCGGTCCACGTACTTGTAGGGGAAATGGCGCAGCAGGTCGTCCACCGTGCGGATGCCCAATTCCTGCCCCAGCAGTGCGGCGCGCTTCGGCCCCACACCAGGGATGTAGGTGATGTCTTGCTGCGAATAGTCCATGTGCCGTGGCGTTGGAGATTGCAAAGGTACGGAAAAAGAGGTGCAAAGCAATCAAGCCTGTTGGAAATTGGCAGACAAGCTTGGTGCGCTGACCGAAGAGTAGGAGACCTTGCGCGATCCGATGGAGTCCGAAGGTGTCGAGGAATGTGTCATGGAGAGTACTTCTGTATATTAGGTTCTCGACGTTTGAATCTGCTTGTTTTTATTTTCCCAGTCGGGTAAGTTTCACTATATTTGCCCGGCATTTGGAGGGGGCGTACAGAGGGTGTGGGAACGCATGGAGGCCAATAAAGCCCATTGCAAATTTGTTCCGCGCCTCCCTGCATACCCCGATGATTGCACGATTTAACGATTATACGATTTAATGACAATGAACATCGACACATTGAAAGCCTCGGTGCGGAACATCCCCGATTTCCCCATCCCGGGCATCCAGTTCAAGGACGTGACCACGCTGTTCAAAGACCCGGATAACTTGCGGGAGCTGGCACGGCTGCTGAAAGAACAATACGCGGACAAAGGCATCACGAAGGTGGTGGGCATCGAGTCGCGCGGCTTCATTATGGGACCCATCATGGCGTTGGAACTGGGGGCGGGCTTTGTGCCCATCCGCAAGCCCGGCAAGTTGCCTGCCGAGACCATCGAGGAAAGTTACGAGAAGGAATACGGGCGCGACACCATCCAGATGCACCGGGACGCCCTGTCGCCCGATGACGTGGTGCTGCTGCACGACGACCTGCTGGCTACCGGAGGTACCATGCTGGCAGCGTACAAATTGGTGAAGCAGGCGGGTGTGAAACAGGTGTATGTCAACTTCCTGATAGAACTGGCCGAATTACGGGGGCGCGACGTGTTCCCGCCGGAAGTGGAAGTGGACGCGCTGATGAGCTTCGACAAGTAAACAGGGCAATGGAATACGCGGATAATACGAACGTCTCTATGGGGGCTCGCAGGCGTGTTGCCAATGTGGATTTACTTAAAAAGAAAAGGCAAAGCATACAAACGTTGTCTATTTTGGCTTTTTGTTATATCTTTGCGGAAATTTAGAAGTGAGTGATATTCTGCCGGTATCTTTGTGATTTGCTTCCATTGGTGCAGGTCTGTGGCTTGTACCGATAATTTGCGATGTTTGCAACTTCGATTGCCATATTGGGTAGTTGCAAACTGCTTGGTTTTTGGGCACAAGTTAACAATATGACGGCAGTAAGCAGTAAGTAGTCTAATGGTACATGGTAAATAGTCTAATAGTAAATCTAATTATATGGATTATAAAATAGCGGTCATCGGCTTGGGGTATGTAGGCCTGCCGTTGGCCATTGAGTTTGGAAAGAAGTACAAGGTACTGGGCTTCGACATCAACAAAGCCCGCGTGGACGAGTTATGCCAAGGACGTGACCACACCATGGAAGCCGACTTGGAAGGCATGAAGCAGGCTGTAGGCTTGCGGGCGGCCGATGTGGAACGGGGGCTGGCCTTCTCGTGCGACGAGCAGGATTTGAAGGAATACAACACGTATATTGTGACCGTGCCCACGCCTATCGACCGTTTCAACATGCCCGATTTGCGTCCGCTTATCGGGGCATCGGAAATGTTGGGGCGGGTCGTTTCGCGCGGTGATGTGGTGATTTATGAATCGACCACCTATCCCGGCTGCACGGAGGACGACTGCGTGCCGGTCATCGAACGGGTGTCCGGCCTGCGGTTCAACGTGGACTTCTTTGCCGGGTACAGCCCCGAACGCATCAACCCGGGCGACAAGGTGAACACGCTCACGAAGATAAAAAAGGTAACTTCCGGCTCTACTCCCGAGACGGCCGACCGTGTGGATGCCTTGTATGCTTCCATCATCACCGCCGGCACGCACAAGGCTTCGTGCATTAAGGTGGCCGAGGCATCGAAAATCATCGAGAACTCGCAGCGCGATGTGAACATCTCGTTTGTGAACGAATTAGCCTTGATATTCGACCGCATCGGCATCGACACGAACGAGGTGCTCGAAGCGGCGGGTACCAAGTGGAATTTCCTGAAATACCGTCCCGGTCTGGTGGGCGGGCATTGCATCAGTGTGGACCCGTATTACCTGGCTGCTAAGGCTGAGTCGCTGGGTTACGTGCCGCAGGTCATCCTTTCGGGACGGCATGTGAACAACAGCATCGCGCCCTTCATAGCCAATAAGGTGCTGAAACTGATGATACAGAAGGACCATAAAATCAAAGGTTCGAGCGCGTTGATATTGGGCGTGACGTTCAAGGAAAATTGCCCGGACATCCGCAACACGAAGGTGGTGGACATCTATCATGAACTGCGTGAATTTGGCATGGACGTGGACATCTACGACCCGTGGGTGAACCCCGTCGAGCTGAAACATGAATATGGTGTGGATGTTATCCCGGCGGTGGATGCCGCCAAGCGGTATGAGGCCGTGATATTGGCCGTGGCGCACGACCAGTTCCGCACGTTCGACTTCGAGCGTTATCATCGGGGTGGCTCCGTGGTGTTCGATGTGAAAACCATGGTGGATCGCCGCTGGGTGGACGGCAGGCTTTAAACCCCCAACCCCCTAAAGGGGCTACCATCATATCATCGCATTATCATGTTAGTACATTATCATATTAGCACATTAAAATCATGTCTAAAAAAGTAGCATTGATTACCGGTATTACCGGGCAAGACGGGGCTTATTTGGCCGAATACCTGATAAAGAAGGGCTATGTGGTGCACGGCATGAAGCGGCGTTCATCGCTGTTCAACACCGACCGCATCGACCACCTGTACCAAGACCCGCACAAGGAGAACCGCAACCTCATCCTGCATTACGGCGATCTGACGGACTCGATGAACATCACC
>CASFUX010000171.1 GCA_949297975.1 uncultured Bacteroidales bacterium | reverse complement strand
CAACGGCCCTTCGGCCATGTTGTTGCTGATGAAGGTTCCGATGACGTTCACCAGGCTCTCAATCCAGTCCTGCGGGTAGGCTCCCAGCACGAAAGTCACTTCGAACATCAGAAACATGAAGAGGAAGAAGATGGGAAATCCCCAGACGCGGTGGGTCACGATGGCGTCTATCACGCGCGTCATACGCTCCTTGTCCTGATGGTTATCCACGAACGTCTCGCGCAGAGCACCCGAGATGAAACCATACTTGGCATCGGTGATGGCCTGCTCGCTGTCCTCGTTCATCACCTCGCGGATGCGCTGCTTCTCGCGGTCGCGCACTTCCAATATTTTATCGCCGTTGGGCAGGGTCTTCACCATGCCCTCCAGGTCCTTGTCGTTCTCCAGCAACTTGATGGAAAGGAAACGGGTGGAGTATTTGTGACGGATGTTTTCGTTTTCGCTAATGACCAGCTTCACCGCATCGATGCTGCGCTCCAGTTCGGGGCCGTGGTTGATGTGGATGTGGCGGAAGAAACCTCGCAGATGCTCCTCCTCTTCCTGATGGGTGCCGAAAGCGTGGTCGGGCACATATTCCTTGTGCCACTGGCGGAAGTCTTCGAGGATTTCGGCGCGCACCTTTCCCTTCTTGTCGAGGAAGTCGCCTCCTTCGTAAAGGGTGATGATGACGTGGAAAAGGTTTTCCACGCCGCGGCCCGTACGGCTCACGGTGGGCAGCATCGGCACGCCGAAGAGTTCGCCCAGCTTCACGTAATCCAGTGTATTGCCGCTGGCCTCCAGCTCGTCGTACATGTTCAGCGCCACCACCATGCGGACGTTCATGTCTATCAGCTGGGTGGTCAGGTAGAGGTTGCGCTCCAGGTTGGAGGCGTCGACCACGTTGATGATGATGTCCGGCGTCTGGTCGATGATGTGGCGGCGGACGTAGATTTCCTCGGGCGAATAGGCCGAAAGCGAATACGTGCCCGGCAAGTCGACGATGCGGAAGCGGTAGCCCTGGAAGTCGAAGAAGCCTTCCTTGGCATCGACCGTCACGCCGCTGTAGTTGCCCACATGCTCGTGTGCCCCCGAAGCGATGTTGAAGAGCGACGTCTTGCCACAGTTCGGATTGCCCACCAGCGCCACGTTGATGGTGCGGCGCTTGTCGCGCGCCAGCGTTCTCATTTCGTCCTCGGTCAGGCGGATGTCTTCCTCCAGTCCCTTGTGGTAGCCGGGTTGCACGTTGTGCTCCCTCGCCTCCTGTTCGCTGATGACCTCAATCATGTCGGCCTCCTGGCGGCGCAGGGAGATTTCGTAGCCCATCACTTTGTATTTCACAGGGTCGCGCAAAGGTGCGTTGAGCAGCACCTCCACCGTTTTGCCCTTGATGAAGCCCATCTCCACAATGCGCTTGCGGAAACCTCCGTGGCCCATCACCTTGACAATCACGCCTTTCTCGCCGGTATTCAATTCGGATAAACGCATAGTATTTGCCTTTCTCTATGATTTTTCGGATGCAAAGATACGAGATATGCCGACAACCCGCAAGCAATTTAGAATGTTTTTAAATAACAAGGTGTAAGAAACTGATAGCAAACCCCGTCCGCATCGCACTACACGCCATTTCGGAAAGCAATGTTTTCAAAGGAAGAAAGCAATGCTTTAAAGGTTGCAAAGCAGTGCTTTCCGAGGAAATGCCGACCTGCTAATAAAACAGACGCCACCTCGGAAATAAAAAAGCCCGAAAACGTTGTTTTCGTCTTTTGTATTTCTCTCGGTTTATACTACCTTTGCAGGTATGGAAAAGAAGAAAGTTGCCCAATACATTGCCCAAGAACGTCTGCTGGAAGCTGGCGGCAAAGTCATCGTGGCCCTGAGCGGCGGTGCCGATTCCGTGGCCCTCCTGCTCCTGCTGACGGAGCTGGGCTATGCGTGCGAGGCGGCACATTGCAACTTCCACCTGCGCGGCGAGGAGTCCGACCGCGACGAGCAGTTCGTTCGCCGCCTGTGCGAGGAGCGTCACGTCGCCCTGCACGTTGTCCACTTCGACACCACGCAACACGCCGCCAACCGACACATCTCCATCGAAATGGCCGCACGCGAGCTGCGCTACCAAT
>CASFUX010000170.1 GCA_949297975.1 uncultured Bacteroidales bacterium | reverse complement strand
TGTCGAAGCGTTTGTACAGGCGGGTCATGGCCTTGTGGTAGGTTTCTGCCGTGTAGGGCATCAAGGCTTTGATGTATTCTTCCGGCGCGTCGAGCAACAGCAGGGTGCACAGGCGGGCAGTGGCATGATTTGAAGAGCGACGCTTCAGGTATTGGGTCTCTATGCGGTGGGCAAAGCGGTTGAAGTCCCTATCGATGCAGGTCAGGAATTGCTTCGTATCGTTCCAATGCAGCACTTGGTCGTAGGCTGACAGTAAGGCGGCTTTGTAGCGGGGGCTGAGGGTGGGGTAGCATTCCGCCTTGACGCAAGCTTCCCGCAGGCGGCTGATGCATTCCTGCCTGTGCCGTTCCATGGCGCGTACTTCCTCTTGTTTGATTTTTTCCGTCAGTTCGTCTTTCAGTTGTTGCAGGCTTTCTTGTCGCTGTTGTTCCTGTTCCAATTGCTGTTGCAGCTTGGCTTGTGCTTGCCGGGCCTGCTTCATCTGTCTGTTGCGCTTCCTGTGCATCAGCAGGAATAGGCCGCTTATGATGCATAATGTGCCGATGGCAATCGCCAACCATCCGTTCCGTCTGACTTTTTGTGTGTGCAATGTCTCGGCCTGCGCCTGTTTGATGTCGTGCAATTCATTGGCCAACTTGTTATCCATGCGGGCGATGGAGTCGGTGCATTGCGCGTGCAGAGTGGCATAGTGTGCCACGTTGGCCATATCGCCCCTTTTCATCGCTATTTTGTACAATATCTTATAGCATCCATCTTGTTGTCGCAATTCCGGTTCGCAGTCCAATGCTTGCAACAAATAATGTTCGGCAGTGTCCAATTGCCCGGTTTCATAGAAAGAAGTCCCCAAGAACAACAAACTGACGGATTGTTTATATTTCTTCCAATAAGGGTAATCCAGGCTGCGGTGCAGGTAGTGTCGTGCGCTGTCAAGCTCGTGTTGAAAATAATAAAGCAATCCTATTTGTTGTATGATGTCGCCCGTGACGGTGTCGTCGGGGGCGATGGCCAGTGCCCGGTCGTAGCAGGCGCGTATGGCCGGGATGCTGTCTTTCCTCCTTTGTCGGCAAGCCCCCATGTCGGTCAAGGTGTAAGCGGCCATTCGTTGGTCGCCTTCCGCTTCGAACACGTCCAATGCTTTTTGGTAATAGTCGAGAGCCAGGTTGTAATGATTGTTGCATTGCAGCAGGTCGGCTATGTTGAGATATACTTTGGTTTTCAATTCCGGGTTGGTGGCCAACGTGATGGCACTTTCCGCCCGGTAATAATAATGTATGGCAGAGTCGATTTGGTTTGCTTTGTGCCATTGCTTACCTGTAGCATACCAAGTTTCCACATGAGTATTCTGTTGCTGGCAGCTGAATAGGCACGTCAGCAAGAAAATGCATATGATGAATGTGTCACGTTCTTTCATACTGTGCAAAGATAACAAACAGAGCGGGAAAAAAGTGGCGGGAAATGGTTCTATCTGTTAAAAAATCTTTTTATGTCCGGGCTTGTTGCTTGATTTCAAGCGGAATGAATGGTTTTTGATTGTTTTTTGTGTCCGCTTTTTTTCGTGGATTTGTTTGTCTTAAGCAGATTGCACCTTTTACCTTTGTCCCGCATTTTCACCGAAAGGCGTTCCATAAGCAACATGCTCCGGAGGGTTGTATGTGGAATGTCAATCGGGAGTTCAAATTTAATAAAATAAAGTTAGTAAGATGAAACTCCACAAATTATTAGTTATGGCACTGCTGGCAGGTTGTGCCAGCTTCAGCGGACTGAGGGCGGAAGTAATCCTGCTGCAAGACTTGTATGCCGTCACGCCCCTGGACAATCCAAAGGAAAAATGGAATATGGGTTCACGGCCTGGGCGCATCACGGCAGGGATAGTAAACAGTGTGTTGCAGGTGGACTTCCAAGAGCCTGTTGGAAACGCGCAAATCATTGTGAGCCGTGACAATGGCCAAGTGGTAAAACAGCACGATGAAATCGACCCTCAACAAGTGGTGATGGACTTGAGCGGCACGCCCGCAGGCCATTACATGCTGGAAATTTATACTGACACGGAAGCCGTGGGCGGCATGTTCGAAGTGAAATGATGGTTAATGGTACGCCAAGACGCGAGGACGCAAAGTTTTTTCTTAGCATCTTTCTGCCTTGGCGTACATAAAACTATAACGTGTATGGAAAGACCACCAGACAAAGCAGCCCGCCGACTGCAAGCCTTGGCATCGGCGGGCTGTGACCCGAAGCAAAACTGCTTGGGCAATTCTCACTGGAATGAGTTTGCAAAAGTAGTGAAAAGGCGATTATTTCACCTCATGGAATGAGGGATAAAAACAAATAACATTAAATTTTCACTAAAAAAAACAGAATGATTATGAAAGCATTGAAATATTTGGCCGTGGCCGCAGTTATAACGTTGGGATTTACGGCTTGCGAGAAGAAAGACAACAATCAAAGTATAGGAAGCGATGTGATAACCGAACAGGCTTATACAGATTTGTTCCAACAATTGGACGAGTATAATTCAACATTTGAATTCGACTCTCCAAGTGGAAATACGCAAAAGAAAGGTGGACGTTTTTGGAATTGGTTGCAACGTGTTGTTTATTATGATGCATCGGGTGCATTAATTGGTGGAATGGTGTTAGGTGTAGGTGGAAGTATTGGTGCTGGAGTCATGTTCTCAATAATAGGAGCAGTAACCAATCCCTATTTAGATCAAATCAATTCTTTTGACGTAATCAATAAACCAACCTATGAAATTGTGGATAATGAAGTGGGAGTATGGCATAACCGTATCATAGAGGAGGTTTTGGTAGATTATCCTGATGTGTTGGATGGAGTTTATACAGAAGAAGAGCTGCTGGAAATTGTTGGTGAAAAGTTAGAAGCACACGATATTGCGACTACTCAAGAATTGAAAAATGTGTACGAAGGCAAGAATGCAACTCTTATAAAAGAAATGAGCTTGGCAACAGATGTGAAAGCCATATCTACGGCTATAGTAAAAGCATATCCGGCATTGCAAAAAGAGATGGAAGTGGTGGAGGTATATATGGAAAATGTGGAGAAAAATGCCACATTGGAGAAAAAAGTGGAATACACCGAAGGCGTTGTGCAGGTTGTGAAACAGTCTAACATTTCTGCGGCAGCCAAGAACAACATCATCTCCTCAGCAAGTGTATATGCTAATAGTAGTGCCCTTTGGGGTAAGTAATGGCTTCACTCCTTTTTTCAGAGGATTGCAAAACAAGCAGTCCTCTGAATTTTGAAAGTAATAAAATTATGAAGACAACTTGTTTTTTCCTTATCATCCTTGCCCTGTGCCTTGGCACGGTGCAGGCGCAGGAACCTGCAGCCACAATCACTGAACATTCCTCCGCGTTGCGGGTGGAGGCGGGGTATAACGTCCTGGGGCATCATCCGCATGTGGGCGGGCTGCTCCAAGTGGGTTACGAGGTGGACTTGCCCGTGCGGCGGGTGAACTTGGCCTTGGGCGCACAGCTGGGCATGTACCATGCCTATGACCTGCGGGAGTGGTGGAGCGGCTTCCACAGCACGGTGTTCGAGGCGGACACGCACATCACGCCCATCAACCTCTACCTTGGCTGGCTGCCGCTGTGCAAGGAGCACCACCGGCTGCTGGTGGGAGTGGGCTATTCCTTCGCCGCCCTGGTGAACGTGGTGGACAAGCCCAGCACGCTCTACACCAACCACGGCCTGCTGGTGCGGGCAGGGTACGACTATGTGTTCGACAACAACCTGTTCGTGGGCGCACAGGTGCAGTACACGCGCTACTTCGTGCACCCCGTCACCCCCGACCTGCTTACGGTGGGTGTTTCGCTGGGTGTGCGGTTTGAATAGCTACTTAAAGCACCAACTTTTATTTCTCATGATGAAAAAGCCGCTTTTGTTTTCGCTTGTCTTTACTTGCTTGCTCACGGGTTGCAATGCTATATTGACGAAAATGTACGGGTTGCGTACCCGCTATGAAGCCGTGTCCGACGAGACGCGGACGAGGTATGCCCGAGACTACGGCGTGCCCCTTGATGAATGGTACGAACTGGACGGAACGTTTGCGGAATACCTGATACAACACTACCTTGTCGGACGTGATTCGGCGGAACAGAAGTTGTATAGGGATGCCATGAACAACCATGTGCAACCTTTGCAAGCCATGTATTTTGATCGGACGGGGCGGCTTGTTTCCTATCATGTGAACTGTTACGCGGGCGGTTTCCCCAATCTGAAGTGGAATCATGACGATGCTTTTGCCTCGTTCCCTCCGGCAAGCGTTACGCCACTTGACACGCTGGTAAGTTTGCAAGATTTGCTGCCTCATGTGAAGAACCCCGGCGGGGAAATGTCGGCCTGCCAGTTTGATTCGGCAGATTACACGGTGGTGGTGATGTGGCCGGTGTTCATGGGCAGACAGAGCAAGCGATTGATAAAGACAGTGAAAAAGAACTTGGTAACCGCCTCGGACACGCTGCGGACAGAACTGCTTCTTGTCAACAACGATGCTTTTGAACTTGGCTTGGACAGCATCATTAATCGATACAAAAAGCAAACCGATAGCATTAAGCAGCAGTCGGATTGACCTGTTGTTACACCAAAGCAAAGGCCGTTCCGTAGAGCCGTCACTCCTGTGGCGGCTCTTTTTCATATACATGCCAAGGCGGCATGGGATGCGGGAAGCACGAGCCGCCACGGAGTGACGGCTCTACAAGGCATTTGCGTCCATTCGTATTCTTTGCATCCTTCGCGCCCTTTGCGGTTTATCTTTTCTTGCGGTTAAATAAAACCTAAAGCAGTGAAGCATTTTTCATAAAAAGCCTTACCTTTGCCCGCATTCATTCGGAAATAAACCAAAAACAAACGATAATGAGAAAAGTAATTTTACCGTTAATTGCCTGTGCGCTTATGACTACAGCTTGCAATGAACAGAAAGGACAGAAGTCGGGCATCGACCTGACGAACCTGGACACCAGCGTGTCGCCCAGAGTGGATTTCTACCAGTATGCCTGCGGGGGATGGCAGCAGAAAAACCCGCTGACGGGCGAATATGCCCGCTTCGGCTCGTTCGACCAGTTGGCCGAAAATAACCGCAAGCAGTTGAACGAACTGATTGAAGGCATCGCCGCCGGGCAACACGCCGCCGGCACGGTGGAACAGAAGATAGGCGACCTCTACAACATGGCTATGGACAGCGCGAAGCTGAACCAGGACGGCTGCGCACCCATCCAAGCCGACCTGCAACGCATCGCCGCCGTGAAGGACAGGAAGGAACTCTCCACCCTCATCCCCGAACTGATGCTCGACGGCACCACGGCCTACTTCACCGTGTACGTAGGGGCCGATGAAAAGAACAGCAGTGCCAACCTGTTCCAGACCTACCAGGCGGGCATCGCCCTCGGACAGCGCGAATACTACCTGGACGAGGACGAAACGACCGTGAACATCCGCAACGAATATCGCAAGCACGTGGTGAAGATGTTCGAGCTGTGCGGCTTCACCGCCGAACAGGCCGCGAAGAACATGGAGGCCGTGATGCGCATCGAGACGCGCCTGGCCAAGGCCTTCTACACCAACGTGCAGCTGCGCGACCCGTATGCCAATTATAACAAAATGACGGTGGACGAGCTGCAACGCCTCGTGCCGCAGGTGGACTGGACGGCTTACCTCGGCGTGCTGGGCTTGGACGGCAAGGTGACGGAGCTGAGCGTGGGCCAGAAGGAAGCCCTCGTGGAAGCGGGCAAAATCATCGCAGAAGAACCGCTGGCCGACCAGGTGGCCTACCTGCAATGGAAGCTCATCGACGGGGCGGCGGGCTACCTCGGCGATGACCTCTACATGCAGAACTTCGACTTCTATGGCAAGGTGATGTCCGGCCGCGAAACGCCTTCGCCCCGCTGGAAACGTGCCGTGGGCATCGTCAACGGCGTGCTGGGCGAAGCCGTGGGTCAGATGTACGTGAAGCAGTACTTCCCGCCCGAAGCCAAGGAACGTATGCTGACGCTGGTGCACAACTTGCAGACCTCGCTCAGCCAGCGCATCGACAACCTGGCCTGGATGGGCGATGAAACGAAGGCCAAGGCGCAGGAAAAGCTGGCCGCCTTCCACGTCAAGATAGGCTACCCTGACAAGTGGCGCGACTACGCGGGGCTGGACATCAAGCGCGACACGTATTATGATAACGTGAAGCGTGCCAACCGCTTCGAATACGCCTACATGTTCGACAAGGTGGGCAAGCCCGTGGACCGCGACGAGTGGCACATGACCCCGCAGACGGTGAACGCCTATTACAACCCCACAACCAACGAAATATGCTTCCCGGCGGGCATCCTGCAATATCCCTTTTTTGACATGGAGGCCGACGATGCGTTCAACTACGGGGCCATCGGCGTGGTTATCGGCCACGAAATGACCCACGGCTTTGACGACCAAGGACGGCAATACGACAAGGACGGCAACCTGAAGGACTGGTGGACGGAAGAAGATGCCGCCCGCTTCCAGGAACGCGCCCAGGTGATGGTCAACTTCTTCGACTCCATCGAGGTGGCTCCGGGCGTGCACGCCAACGGACGCTTCACGCTGGGCGAAAACATCGCCGACCACGGTGGTCTGCAAGTGTCGTTCCAAGCATTTAAGAACGCCACGAAAGATGCCCCGCTGGCCGTGAAGGACGGCCTCACGCCTGAGCAACGCTTCTTCCTGGCCTACGCCACGGTATGGGCGGACAACATCCGTCCCGAAGAAATCCTGGTGCGCACCAAGTCCGACCCCCACTCGCTCGGACGCTGGCGGGTGAACGGCGCATTGCCCCAGATAGGAGCCTGGTACGATGCCTTCGGCGTGCAGCCGGGCGACCCTATGTACGTGGCACCCGAAGACCGCGTGTCCATCTGGTAAGTTGACAGTTGATAATTGACAGTTGACAACGTAAACAAGAGAAGGCTGCAAGCTCCGTGCTTGCAGCCTTCTCTGTTTAAAGTTTAAGGGTGAAAGTAGAAAGGTAAAAGGGAAGAGGAGACAAGTTATAAGTGAAGAAAGTAGCCCCCCTTAGGGGTTTGGGGTTCAAGGCCAACGGCCTTATGGCTTTCAGCGTAGGGCATCGCCCTACGAACAGAGGCAGGAGCTATTTGCGTCTATTCGCATTCATTCGCGTCGTTTGCGTTCC
>CASFUX010000169.1 GCA_949297975.1 uncultured Bacteroidales bacterium | reverse complement strand
GCACGAGCCGAGCAGGCAGATGCCGAGCAAAAAGAGCAGCAGTTTGTTTGTCTTGATGAATCCAGTCATATCAAAATTGGTTTTTAGGTTAATAATTCGATAATAAATCACTACAAAAACGCGCGGCGACCCCTCGCCGGAGACCTTCGGGGTGTCGGAAAACGTGCGGCGACCCCTCGCCGGAGACTTTCGGGGTGTCGGAAAACGCGCGGCGACCCCTCGCCGGGGATTTTCCGCCTCTCAGTAGGCCCTCGGCGGGCAGTCTTCGGGCTTGTTTCCCCAGTCGGGATTCGGCTCCGGGCCCATTTCGAACTCCATCGTGCCTCCCCGAAGGATGTCTTCGTGGGCGATGTAGTTCTTCGTATAGGGTTTGCCATTGAGGTTGACGCGCTGGATGTAGATGTTCTCTGCCGAGGCTTCCGGCGCAAGGAGGCGGAAGGCCTTTCCGTTCTCCAAGGTCAGCACGGCTTCGCGAAACGAAGGGCTTGCCAAGGCGTAATAAGGCGTGCCGGGGCAGACGGGATAGAAGCCGAGGGCAGCGAAAACGTACCACGCCGACATCTGCCCGGCATCGTCGTTGCCCGACAAGCCGCCGGGAGCGTCGAGGTATTCGGTCTCCAAGACGTGGCGCACTGCCCGCTGGGTCTTCCATGGCTGTCCGGCGTAGTTGAACATAAACGCCACTTGGTGGCAAGGCTCGTTGCCGTGCCAGTAACGGTGCTGGCTGAACATCGAGTCGAGCTTGGCGATGTAGCGTTCCTGCCCGCCCATGCACTTCATCAGCCCGTAAGGGTCGTGGGGGACGTACCACGTGTAGTGGCAGGGGGCGCCTTCGGTGATGAAGGTGGCAAAGCCGAAAGCGTTGTCTTCGCCGAGGAAGGTGCCGTCGGCGTGCCGTCCTTGCGCATATCCGGTGCGCGGGTCGATGACGTTGCGGTAGTTCTGCGCGCGGCGCATCAGGGCGTCATAATCTTCGGTCTTGCCCAACTGTTTTGCTACTTGGGCGAGGACGAAATCATCGTAAGCATACTCCAACGTGCGCGACACTTGTTCGCGGGTATGGAAGGCGTCGGGCACGCTGTCTTCTAACGGGATGTAACCGTACCGGAGGTAGGACTGCAAGGCGCGCCGTCCCATTCCGTTGACGTATTCTTCGCGCGTGGCGGGGCTTTCGAAGGCATTGCGGCGCATTCCTTCGTAGGCTTTCTGCACATCGAAATTGCGGATGCCTTTCACGTAGGCGTCTCCTAAGGCGGCAATGCAGTGGTCGCCTATCATCGCTGCCGTATAGCTGTTCCAGCAAGGGAAAATGGGCAGCCAGCCCCCCTGCTCATACTTGAGCACGAGCGACTGCATCATCTGTCCGCCTTGGGTGGGACGGAGGAGGTTGACGAGCGGATGCAGGGCGCGGTAGGTGTCCCACATGCTGAAGTCCTCGTAGTAGGTTTCGCCCTCGGCTAACTGGCGGACAGGCTCGCCCGTGGCAAAGGAGGGGTAGCGTCCGTCCGCATCGTTGAACGTGCGGGGCAGGAACGAGGCGCGGTACATTGCCCCGTAGAACTTCCGCCGTGCCGTCTCGTCGTCGGTCTTTATCTGGATGCTTGCCAAGTGTTTCTCCCAAATGCCGGTTAGTTCCCGACGGGTCTGGTCGAAGTCCCAGTGCGGGATTTCCGCTTGGAGGTTTCCGATAGCCCCTTCCCGTCCGGTAAACGAGGAAGCGGCTTTCACCAACACTTCTTCATCTGCCTTCACCCGGAAG
>CASFUX010000168.1 GCA_949297975.1 uncultured Bacteroidales bacterium | reverse complement strand
CTCTCCCCGGGGAGAGGGGACGGGGGTGAGGTGACCGAGGCGTAGGCGCAGGTGCGCATCCCATAGAACAAATATGCCCCCGCGTTTGTTTAATATCCGCCCAAAGCCGTATCTTTGCCTGCCCGTCGGCGCGGACGGCCGCGGCCATACATTCATCTCAACAGCACGCTTTATGGAAGAAACGACTAACGGCCTCGCCCTTGGCACCTTCGGCCTGTTCAACGAGAGCTATCCCCCCATCATGGACGGCGTGGCGGTGGCAGTGCGCAATTACGCCTACTGGCTGCACGAGGCGGGATACGACACCTGCGTGGTGACCCCCCGCGCCCCCGGCTGCGACGACGGCGACCCTTTCCCCGTGTACCGCTACCCCTCCATCCCCCTCACCATGCGCAAGCCCTACCGGCTCGGCCTGCCCGAGCTCGACCCCGCCTTGAGGTCGCTCTGCCAGCGCACGCGCTTCGCCCTGGTGCACGCCCACTCGCCCTTCTCGGCCGGACTGCTGGCGGCGCGGGTGGCGCGTGAGCAGGGCGTGCCGTTAGTGGCCACGTTCCACTCCAAATACCGGGACGACTTCGAACGCGCCACGCACAGCCGACGCATGGCCGACTTGATGCTCAAGGAGGTCATCTGGTACTACGAGAAGGCTGACGAAGTATGGGTGCCGCAGCAGGCAGTGGCGGAGACCCTGCGGGAATACGGGTTCAAAGGCCCCGTGGAGGTGGTGGACAACGGCAACGACATGGCCTCGGACGAGCCCCTCGCCCCCCGCAAGGAAGCCGCCCGCCTCGCCCTCGGGAGGCCGCCCGGCGAACGCGTGCTCCTCTTCGTGGGACAGCACATCTGGGAGAAGAACCCCCGCCTCGTGGTCGAGGCCCTCGCCCTGCTGCAAGGCAAGCCCTTCCACCTCTACTTCGTGGGTACGGGCTACGCCGCCGACGACCTGCGCCGGCTGGTGCGCGACCGCGGGCTGGACAGTCAAGTCACCTTCGCCGGGCAAGTGACCGACCGCGAGGCGATGCACCGCTATTACGCCGCCGCCGACCTCTTCCTCTTCCCCTCCCTGTACGACAACGCCCCCCTCGTCGTGCGCGAGGCAGCCGCCCTCGGCGTGCCCTCCATCATGGTGGCAGGCTCCACTGCCGCCGGTATCGTGACCGACGGCATCAACGGCTTCTTGGTGCAGGACACGCCCGACTCGCTCAGCGCCAAGATATTCCACCTCATGCTCCACCCCGACGAGGTGCGCCGCGCGGGCGAGGAAGCCCGCCGCACCCTGGCCCGCCCCTGGCGCAGCATCGTGCAGGGCGAGGTGCTCGACCGCTACCTCAGCCTCATCCGCAGGCACCAGGCGGCGCAGGGCAGGTAGGGGAGATGCCAGGCCTCACTCCCGCCCCCTCTCCGACCTCACCCCCGTCCCCTCTCCCTGGGGAGAGGGGGGGAAAAGCACCCTTTTCATACCGTCCTCGTCATTTCGAGCACAGCGAGAAATCCCACAGTGGCTTTAGGAGCATGGTAGAAGGGGATTTCTCCCTACGGTCGAAATGACGGCGGGGTATGTTTACCGGGGAGAGTGAGGAAACCCTCCCCCTCCCACACATTTTTTTCCGAAAACGCTTGCGGGAAAGAAAATCTTTTCTTATATTTGACGCACTTCAATCCGCGCATCCGACGCGCCCGCGGCATCGCCCGCGAGGGGTCACGCGGCTCACCGGGGAGAAGCCTCCCGCCTCACCACGGAGAGGCCGCCGTCCTCACCACGGAGAAGCACCGGGCTTCACCACGGAGAGGGCATCGGCCTCACTACGGAGAGGCATCCGGTCTCACTACGGTGAGACTTCCACTCTCATGAGGGAGGGCCTTCCGGTCTCACCGGGGAGACACTCCCGACCTTTCCGGGGAAAGGCTGGGAGTGTGACACCTGCGGGCGGGGCGGGCGGCGGACGGCGCGGGAAGTGCCCGCCCGCCTGTGGCATGGGACGGCTGGCAGGCGGGCGGGGCGAATGGTATCAGCCGACCCACGTAACCCCCATTAACGAAGGAGGTAAACATGGCAATGCCGTATAAGTTAGTCAAGCGGAGGAATCCGCAGGACCCCGAGGGGCCACAGAAGTGGTACGCCACTCCCAACAGTTCGGCTCCCCTCAACGAGAAGGAAATGGTGCAAGATGCCACCGAGTTCACCACGCTGTCGCCCATGGAGTTCCGGGCGGCGATAGAGCTTCTGGCCGCCTACGTGCCGCGCCAGCTCAAGCAGGGGCATACGGTGAAGGTGCCGGGCCTTGGCACGTTCCGTATCTCATTCAAGAGCCGCGGGGCGGACACGCCCGATGCCTTTAACGTGCAGGAGATGATATACGACGTGCGTATCATCTTCATCCCCGAGGCAGGCTTCCGCGAGCAGGTGCTGCTCAACTTCGAGTTCGTGGACGGAGGCGTGCGCGAGGACGGGGTGGACTACGCCAGCCGCGAGGCATACAAGAAGGCCAAGTCCGGCCAGTCGGCATGACCCGCTCCCCCCTCCTCCCTCCCGCCCCGGCGCGGAGGGGCGAGGGGGCTTCCGGGGAAAAAGGAGAGCCGCCTGCGTTCACACGTGGGCGGCTCCTTCACATCATCAAGGAGATGATGCTGATAACCAATTGTAAACATTTTGCGGGGTGACGGGCGAAGTGCCGCGCCGTCCCCCGTTGTCCCATTTCCCCTAAATGCCCCGGATGAGGCTATGGCCGGTCATCTCGGCGGGTTGCCCGATGCCCATCACGGCGCACAGCGAAGGGGCCACGTCGGCCAGTATGCCGTCGTCCACGGTCACACCGGGGCGGTCGGTCACGTACACGAAGGGCACGGGGTTGAGCGAGTGGGCGGTGTTGGGCGTGCCGTCGGCATTGACCGCATGGTCGGCGTTGCCGTGGTCGGCAATGATGATGGCCTCGTAGCCGTTGGCCACGGCAGCCTCGATGACCCGCCCCGCGCACACGTCGATGGTCGCCACCGCCTTCTCGATGGCGGCGTACACGCCTGTGTGGCCCACCATGTCGCCGTTGGCGAAATTGAGCACCACCAGGTCGTAGGTCTGCTTGCCCAGCTCGGCCACGAGGGCGTCCGCCACTTCCGGCGCACTCATCTCGGGCTTGAGGTCGTAGGTGGCCACCTTGGGCGAGGGGATGAGGATGCGGTCCTCTCCCGGGAACTCCTGCTCGCGCCCGCCGGAGAAGAAGAAGGTGACGTGGGCGAACTTCTCGGTCTCGGCTATGCGCAACTGCTTCAGCCCCAGCGAGGAGACGTATTCGCCCAGTGTATTGCGCACGTTCTCCTTGTCGAATAGAATGTGCAGCCCCCGGAACGAGGAGTCGTAGGGGGTCATGCAGAAGTAATGCAGGGGCAGGGTGTGCATACCGGCCTCGGGAATGTCCTGCTGCGTGAGGGCGATGGTAAGCTCCTTGGCGCGGTCGTTTCGGTAGTTGAAGAAGATGACCACGTCGCCTCCCTGGATGGTGCCCACGGGCTGGCCGTCCTCGCCGGTGATGACGATGGGCTTCACGAACTCGTCGGTCACTCCCTCGTCATACGACCGCTGCATGGCCGCCACGGGGTCGGTGGCCGGGGTGCCCTTGCCTGCCGTGAGCAGGTCGTAGGCCTCGCGCACGCGTTCCCAACGCTTGTCGCGGTCCATGGCGTAGTACCTCCCCACGATGGAGGCTATCTTCCCCGCGCTCCCGGCCGTGTGCCGCCCCAGAGCCTCGATGAATCCCTTGCCGCTGTGCGGGTCGGTGTCACGCCCGTCCATGAAGCAGTGGATGTACACCTTCTCCAGCCCGTACTCGCGGGCGATGTCGCACAGCTTGTAGAGGTGGTCGATGGAGCTGTGCACGCCCCCGTCGGACACCAGGCCCATGAAGTGGATGGCGCACCCTGTATCGCGGGCGGTGGAGAATGCCCGCACTATCTCCGCGTTCTGCATGATGCTGTTGTCGCGGCAGGCACGGTTGATTTTCACCAGGTCTTGGTACACCACGCGGCCCGCGCCGATATTGAGGTGCCCCACCTCGGAGTTGCCCATCTGCCCGTCCGGCAAGCCCACGTTTTCGCCCGAGGCTTGCAGCTGCGAGTGGGGGTAACGCGCCAGTAAGGCGTCCCAGTGCGGTGTGGGGGTGACGTAGATGACATCGGCCTTCGAGCGGTCGCCGATGCCCCATCCGTCGAGAATCATGAGTAATGCTTTCTTGTCCATATCTCTTATGTTTAAATGAAGTTGCGTTGCGGGTGCAAATGTACGCTTTTTCGGCGGGATGGCGATGGGGAGTGCGGGGGATTTTTTGCGGGGCGAGGACACAGAGTTTTGGACACAGAGGACACAGAGTTTTGGACACAGAGCGCACAGAGTTTTTTATTCTTGTCCGCATAAAAGGGAGAGCACACATAGCTTGTCCAGCAACTTGCGTTGCTGGACAGGGGCGGCCTAAGTAACTCCCCGTCCCGATGCCCTGCATCGGGACAAGCTATGTGTGCTTCCTTTATGTGACTGGAAATAAAAAAGCTATATGTGCTCTGTGTCCAAAGCTCAGTGTGCTCTGTGTCCCCGCCTCTGCGCCCTCTGTGTCCTCCCTGGCGCAGCACTAACCGTTAATCCCTAATCACTAACCGTTAATCCCGGTACTCCCAGGCCCCGGCGGCGGGGTGGGGGGAGGCGTAGCGGTCGTTACCGTCGATGTCATATTGCAGCCCGTACTGCCGGGTGGCTTCCGGGTCGGCCAGCCCGACGAGCACCGAGGCCGAGTCCGGCCGGAAGTCGAACCGCTCGCCCGTCTCCAGGTCAAGCGCGGTGGAGCGGAACAGCACATCGTCCTCGCCCCTCCACCGCAGGCTGTCCTCGGCGGCGAACTGCGGCAGGTGCAGCGTGTCGCGCCCCAGGTACGTGTGGCGGAACGTGCCGTCATACGTCTGCGGCACGCGTGCGGCCAGGCTGAACTCGATGGGCGCGTTGCCCGCCACGGCGCAGTTGACGAAGGTGGTCCTCATGGGTGCGGTCTTGTTCAAGTTCATAATCATGACGGCGGGCGCCGTGTGGTCACGGCTGGCGGGTTGTATGGCCATGCCCCCGTTGAAGTAATTGGCCACGGTGGTGTGCACGAAGGTGTGCGTGCCGCCGTTGAGGTACACCGTGTAGTTGCCCGTGTTGCTGATGACGCTGTTGGTCACCGTGGCGTGGGCGTTCTGCGCCACCAGCCCGTACACCAGGAAGTTGTGCAGGCGGCAGTTGTGCATCCGCAGGCGGGGCATCTCCTCCTCGGCAGGCAAGGCGCTGCGCCCGGCATAGGTGAGGAACACGCCCACCTGCCCGCTGTTCATCGACACGTGCTCCATGCGGTGCTCGCCCGCGCCATAGAGGTACACGCCCCCCCATTGCCCCGAAACGTCGTTGTAGGGCACGGGCGGCACGTAGTTCATCGCGTCGAAGCGGTCCCCCCGCATCAGCACGGGACGCTCCGCCGTGCCCACGGCATAGAGGTTGCCATAGACAAAGAGGTTGGCATTGTCGTGGAAGTACAGCCGGCACCCCGGCTCCAGCGTGAGCACCTTGCCCGGCGCGACGGCGAGGCTGTCGTAGATGAGGTAGGGCTTGGCGGCGGTCAAGGCGGTATCGTGCACGATGGTGCGTCCGCGCCAAATCTCCACGTCCTGCCCGTAAGCCTCCAGCACCACCTGCTGTGCCCGGCCGTTGAAGTGGAACGTCAGCCGGTCCTCCACCAGCAGGGCGGAGTCGCTGCCCAGCCGCTCCACATTGACGGACACGAACACGTATGCGCTGTCGCCCCCGCTGATATCCACGTCGTCCACCACATCCCCGGCCCGGCCGTCCACGTTCACCTGGAAGTACGAGCCGCTCCCCCCTTCGAGCACCACGCGGTCTATGCGCACGGCCTTGCGCTGGGGGTTGTACACCATGACCCGCCTCGTCGGGCTCTTGATGGTGGAGAATACGGTATCAAACCGCAGCGTGTCCGCCGAGAAGCCGAGCCTCGCGCCCGGGTCGGTGGTAAACGATTCCTCGCACGAGGTCAAGGCGCACATCCCCGTGGCCAGCACGGCCAGGGGCAGGACAAGCAGGCGGTAAAGCATCTTCGACATATATGACATATGGATAATATCGGTACGACTGGATAACGCATGCCGCGCCCGATTATTGCCCGGCAGCGGGTGCAAAGATACGGAAATCAGTTGACAATTGACAATGGACAGTTGATAGTTGACAGTTGATAGTGGACAGTTGACAGTGACTACCGCAATAAGGCAAGGATGTAACTATCAACTATCAACTGTCCACTATCAACTGTCCACTCTCAACTGCATATCTTCATGCTTCCCTCGGCCACGATCTCGCCGCCCGCCCGCATGGTGGCTTGCACCAGCGTGGTGGATAGTATCTCGCTCCGCACCTCCACGGTGGTCTCCACGCATTCGCCCGTACGGGGCAGGCGGTGGATGGCGAGCCGCTTCACCTCGCCGATGAAGCCCAGGGCCACCGCCCCGTGGTTCACATGCAGGTTGATATACCCCATGCGCGCCGCCCCGGTCTGCGCCATGTTCTCGATGATGCCCGGCTCGGTCAGGCAGCCGTCCTCCACGAAGAGGTTGTCCGGCCTCACGTGCAAGGCGGTGGTGATGCTTGCCTCGTCCACGTGCAGCAGCGTGTCCACCATGACGAAAGGCGGCTGCTGCGGCAGCAAGGTGCGGATGTCAATGTCTTGGAAGTCCATAGTTGCTATATTTCGATTTCCAGATTTCCCGATTACCCGATTATCCGGTTCCCCGATTCCCCAGTTCCCGATTACCCGATGCCCGGTTTCCCGATTACCTAATACTCGATTTCCCGATTACCCGATGCTCGATTACCCGATTCCCCGATGCTCGATTACCCGATTACCCGATTCCCCGATTCCCCCATTACGTGTACAGCCCCCCGTTGACGGAGATGACGTCGCCGGTGATGTACGAGGCCCGTTCCGACACGAGGAAGCCCACGGCGTAAGCCACCTCCTCGGGCGTGCCGAACCTCCCCACGGGTATCTGCCCCTTGAGCTTGTCCTGATCCAGGTCGTGCGTCATGTCGGTGTCGACGTAGCCGGGTGCCACGGCATTGACGGTTATCTTGCGGGCAGCCACCTCCTTGGCCAATGCCTTGGTAGCCCCGATGAGGGCGGCGCGCGAGGCCGAGTAATTGGCCTGTCCCGGCAGCCCCGTGAGGCCGGACACGGACGCGATGTTGACGATGCGCCCCGCCCGCCTGCGCACCATGTCCTTCAGCACCCGGCGGGTGATGTGGAAGAAGCCGTTGAGGGTAGTGCCCATCACCTCGTTCCATTCGTCGTCCTGCATGAGTACGAGCATGTTGTCGCGGCGGATGCCCGCATTGTTCACCAGCACGGCGATGAAGTCGTCGGGGTGCGCCTCCTTCCAGCCCTCCAATGCCTTCTCGATGTCCGTGGGCGACGATACGTCGAAGGGCAGCAGGTCAGCCCGCACACCCTTGGCTTCCACCAGTGCCTTGGCCTCCTGCGCGGCTTGCCGGTTCGATGCGTAGTTGATGATGATATGGTAGCCCATGCTGGCCAGTTCCAGGCAGATGGCACGTCCAATGCCCCGGCTGCCCCCGGTTACTAAAGCGTAGTTCATAAAGTCAGTGTAGTTTGGGTGTTACATGTCGAATATCGTCTCGTCTATTGTCTCGTTGAGCCGCTTGCCGGTGAGCGTGTAGGTGTTGCTCGTGCCGTCGGCCTCCTCGGTGTACAAGGTGGCGATGGAACCGTCGGCCTTGTCGTAGTGCGCCGCCACGCGGGTGATGTTACTCTTGTTGTCCTTGCCTGCGGACAGGGTGGCGGTCACTACGTATTGGGAGGCCGTCTCCTTGCAGGTGATTTCGGTGGCGGGCATCCGGCGCATGTCGCCCTCCATGCAGGCGGAGAGGATGGTGCGCATGTCGCGCATCTTGGCGTTCTTGGCCGTGGTCACCTGCCTGCGCCCGGCGGCTATCATGACGAAGTCGTCTCCGTTGATGAGCATGAGGTCGCCCGCCGGGTCGGTGTAGGCCATGGAGAGCTTGTCCGGCTTGCTGTAATGGTACGTGCCCTCGGATCGGATGCTTTCCTCGAAGATGGGCATGAACTTGTCTTGCGTGAAGTGCGCCGCGATAGTGGTGCAGGTCGCGTTGGCCGCCTGGATTTGGTCGAGGATGGCGGCATCAGCCTCGCTTATCGCCTGTGCTTGGGCGCACAAGCCGCCCAGCCAGGCAAGGGCGATGAAAGGAAGTCGTTTCATATCAGTTACAAGTTACGGAGTTATAGAGTTACGAGTTAAAGAGTTGCAGAGTTACGTGTGATAGGTGTGCTAAGACAGAGAGACGCGGGGGAGATGCTTAGGAAGAATACCTTCGCGTCTTCACATACTTACCTTCTTACCTCTTACTTTCTCACCTCTTACCACAGCCCCTCAGTGGCTTCGTCCATGCCTCCAAGCAGGGCGGCGCAGGTAGCGAAGGCCGTCATCGTCACGCCCAGCACGCCGTGGAGGGCGAGGTTCTGCCCTGTGAGCAGCAGGTTGGGCAGTGGGGTGGCGGGCGTGAGCAGGGTGCGCATCGGGTCGCGGCAGTCCTTGCGTATGCCATAGGCCGAGCCTTGCCACGTGCCGGTATAGTCGCGATAGGTGAGGGGCGTGCTGGTGACGATGCGCTCGATACCGTCCAGCAGGCCGGGCAGGTAGCGGGCAGCCAGGTTGGCACTCTCGGCGGCTTTCCGGGCTTTCAGTTCCCGGTAAGCATCGCCCCGGTGTCCCACACGGGTGTCGCTCCAGGCGGCCACCTCGTCCCAGCTCATGGGGGTGAGCAGGTCGATGTTGCGGGTGTAACGTCCCTCGGGCGGCACTTGGAAACTCACCAGCAGTTTGTCCACCGGGGCACCGGGGGTGGGGCAGGGCTGCCACGGGTCGCTGCCTTCGTAAATGAACAGGTTGCGGTTGCGGTAGGGCGCACAGCCCGGGCGCAGCAGCAGGTGGGTGGTGAACATGCCGCACGTGTTGGGCAACTCCGTGACGCGCCGCCGGTAGATGGGGCGCACCGCGCGGCTGTCCGTCAGCAGTGAGAGCGTGAGGGCCGGGTGCGCGTCCGAGATGACGTGCCGGGCCTGCACCCGCTCGCCGTCCTCGCATTCCACGGCGGTGACGCGCCCGTCCGCCTCCACCAGGCGGACGACCCGGGCACGTGTGCGCACCGTGCCGCCCCGGGCGGTGATGCCAGCGGCCAGGCGGTCGGCTATCTGCTGCCCGCCGCCTTGCAACCTCCACGTGCTTTGGATGAACGAATGGTTGATTTGGGCGAAGGTGTAGAGCGGCAACGTGTCGGCGGCCAGCTCCATGGTGAGCGATGCGCCGGACAGCACTCGCCGCAGGGTGGGGTGGCTGATGGTGGAGCGCAGGTAGTCGTAGGCCGACTGCCCGAACCACGTGTTGCTTCCGCTCCCCCCTCGTGCATCGGGGCGCAGGGTGTCGCGGATGTTGCCGCCCACCTGCCGCAGCAGGCCGACGTATTGCTTCAGCTCCTCCCGGCATTGCGGGAAGTCGGCTGCCAGCGTATCGACAAACCGCTCGTAGCCCGTGGCCAGGCGGTAGGTGCGCCCCTCGATGACTACCTCGGCAAAGGCCTCATCGTCCAGCCTGTGCCAAGGCAGGTCCAGCAGGCCGAAGTAGCGGAATAAGTCGTGTAGCGGTTGCCCTTCGTCCAGTCCGCCCACGAAGTGGAAGCCCGTGTCAAGCGTCAGCCCTCCCCGGTGGAAGGTTTGGAGGCATCCGCCTATCTGTGCGTCCTGCTCCAGCACGCACACGCTCCAGCCGTGGTGGGCCAGGATGTACCCGCATTCCAGTCCGCCCAGCCCGGCTCCTATGATGACAGCGTCGTAGGTCATGTTTGGTTATTTCAGATTTCAAATTGCAGATTTCAGATTTCAGATTGGCACACGGGTAATGCTCTGCTGAGTGCCACAAGGCCGTTGGCCTTTCACCTTTATCCCTTTCCCCTAACTCAATATCAGGTACACCGAGGCGGCTCCCAGCACAATGCCGAGCACTTGCTTCAGCGCAATTTGTTCCCTGAACAGCAGCACCCCGGCCACGAATACCAGTACCATGGTGGCCACCGACATGGCGGGCGACACCTTGCTGAGCGGGAAATAGCGCATGGCGAGCGACTGTGCCAGGAAGGCCAGGCAATAAGTCAACATGCTTCCTGCCACGAACAGGAAAAAGCCCTTGCTCCACGCAGGGTAGGCCGAGGTGTGTTTGAGCAGCACCTGTGCCGACACGGTGAGCAGCACGCACAAGGCGGCGTATGCGTATTTCATTTGTTATATGGTTTTTGTTGGTCTATATTATCTTTCCTAAATTCCCTCCGTGCGGAAACCCAGCCGCGAAGTAACGCAATTCCAATTCCGTACTAACGGAAATTCAGCCGCGCAGTAGCGGAATGGTAAGCCCCTTTAGGGATTTGGGGTGGCATCCTCCTACAGCACCGAGTGCGCCTCGAATACCTTGTCTTCCGTCCTCACCTTGAACCGCTTTGCATCGAGCAGGGGCACGTAGCGCGGGGCGATGTCCTTGCGTACCACCACGGTGCGTGCGTGGCTCAACAGGGCGGCCAGGCGTTCAAGCGGCATCAACGGCTCGTCGCGGTTAATGATGACCAGGTCGTACTGGTCAGCCACGTCGTCCGCGCAGGTTGTGAAGTGCATGGACGGGGTCTTCTGGTAGCAGTTGTCCGCCAGTGCGATGCGGTACGCCTTCTCATCGATGCCCGTTACCTCCATCTCCTTGCCCGCCGCCACCGCCCAGTAGCAGCAGAAGCCGTATTCGCATCCGTAGTCCAACATGCTCTGCTGTCCGCGCAGCATCACGTCGAGCAGGGTGTAGTGGCGCGTCGCCGCCAATTCGGTGCGCAAGGCCAGTTCCACCGCGTTGCCCTTGTACAGGTAGTTGTCCTTGATGCGCCGGGCGGGCGTTTTCTTCTTATCCGGAATAAATAAATTGAACACCGACACGGGTGCCTTGCCCCGCCGGGTGCGTCCCGTCACCAGCCACTCGAAGAGGGCGGGCAGCAGCGTGTAGGCGATGACGATGGTGCCGCCCATGCCGATGAGCGTGGACACGCCGATGGAGGAGATGGCCGGGTGCACGGCGAAGAGCAGCGAGGCCACCACGATGACCAGGATGACGGCCGAAAGGAAAATGGCCGTCTTGTGGTGCAGCAGCAGCGGCTTGCGGGTGCGGTACACGGCCAGCAGCCCGTCGGTGATGAAGATGCTGTAATCCACCCCGATGCCGAAGACGAAGGTGGAGATGACGATGTTGATGAGGTTGAACTCAATGCCGAAGATGGCCATGCACCCGGTGACGATGTACCAGCTGAGGGACATGGGCAGGAAGGCGATGAGCGCCATGATGATGCTGCGGTAGGAGAGCAGCAGCACGATGAGCACGAACACGGACGAGATGGTGAGCGTGATGTTGAAGTCGTCGTGCACCATGCGCACCATGTCGTTGGTGTAGTACATGGGATCGATGACGAGGAAATGGCGGTCGGCTCCCGTCACGGCGTCGCCCACCTCGGCCAGCCGGGCGCGGTCCATCTGCACCGGCACGAACACGAGGTATTGCCGCCCGTTGCTTTCGATGATGTTGTCGAGCAGCCCTTGCGGGATGACCCCCGCCTCGTAGAGCGACACGGGTTCATAGTCGGCTTCGAGCATGTGGAAGAAGGGCTGGAACGTGCGTTCCGAGAAGCGGTACTGCCGCCCGGCTTCGGCCACCAGGCGGCGTGTGTCGGCCACCCTTTCGGGAGTCCAATAGGCCTGCCAGCGGGCGATGCGCCTCTCCTGCTCATCGGTGGGGACGAACAGGCGGAACGGGGCGGAGTAGCCCTGCACCATCCCGTCCTGCTTCAGCCGGTCGAGCCTGCCCGCGAGCCGCCCGGCGTGGTGCAGCGCGGAGTCCAGCTGCTGCGCCACGGCGGCGAAGTACACGGTGGAGCGGCTGCCGGTGGTCTTGGCGGCCAGCAGCTCCTTCGAACGCTGCACGCCGGGGTCGTTGTAGCCGATGTGTTGCAGGTCGGAGTCGAACTGCACGCGCCCCGACATGGCGAAGCACACCACGCTCACCACCACGATGGCGGCGATGAGCCAACGCTTGCGGTGGTAAGGGTAGGAGTTGACGCGCTCCAGCAGGCGGAAGGCTTTCTCGGACTTGCGGTTGTGCGCCGGGTTGAAGAATTGCGGCAAGAACAGTAGCGAGAAGGCCGTGGTGCCCAGCATCCCCAGCGAGGCGAACATGCCGAAGTCGCGCAGCAGCTCCGACTGGGTGAGCAACAGCCCCATGAACGCGCCGATGGTGGTGAGCATCCCGTTGAGCACGGCGTTGGTCTCGTCCTTGAGCACCGCCTCGGCATCGTTCACGTATTTGAAGTGCGTGATGACGTGCAGGCAGTAGCTGAACGCCACGCCCATGACGATGGCCCCGATGCCCATCGCCATGAGCGACATGCTGCCCTTGATGAAATACACGATGGCCAAGGCAAACAGTACCCCATAGACCACGGGCACGATGAGGAACACGATGTTCGACTTGTTGCGGAAGCATACCAGCAGCAAGGCGATGATGAGCACCAACGATACGGAGATGGTAAGCAGCAGGTCGGTCTTGATGCGCTTGGAGTTGTATGCACTCTGCACCGGGGCACCGTGGTACAGTACCTCAATGTCGGGGTATTCGGTGCGGAACTGGGCTATCCTGCTTTCTATCATGCCGGTCAAGGTCGTCCCCTTGCCGGAGTCGAACGAGGCGAAGTTGGGCGACAGGAACGCCAACGCCACGGTGGTGTCGGGCGTGAAGAAGTGGTTTTGGTACAATTTATAATTGCCTCCCAGCCCGTTGGCCAAGTCGCCCTGCCCGGCCAGGAAGAGGTTGCGCAGCCCGATTGGATCCTGCATCACCATGCTGCGGAAGGCCGACCCGGCAGGCGAGCGCAGCAAGGCGTAGTTCTCGGCCATCTGGCGTGCGGCGTGTGCCGGGGTAAGCAGCGTGTCCAGCCCGGCATAGTCGGCACTGTCGAGGTACATGGGGGCGCATTCGTAGAGGAAGGCGATGGCGTTCGTGAACACTTCCTCGTCCAACTGGTACAGGATGTTGTCGATGGCTTGCGTGGCACTGTCCCCCGCCAGCAACGACTGGGCGAAGGCATCGCAGGCCTTCATGAGTTCGTCCGGCGTGGCCTCGCCTGTGGGGGAATGGAATTGCAGGAAAATCTTGTCCTTGACCTTCAGGTTGGAGAACACGAGGTCTTCCGCCCCGCCTTTTTGGGTGGACGGCAACAGCTTCGAGATGTCTTCCTCGAACGTTATCTTGGATGCGAAAAACGCAAAGAACAGCGTAGAGCATACCAGTATGCCCCAGAACGCCGCCTTGTGCTCCTTGAAGAAGCGGTACACCGAAACGGTTAGTTTGACCATGATGTTGTTTCTTTTGTAGCGGGGAGCGGGTAGTGCCTTTTTACTTTCTACTTTTTACTTTCTACTTTCCCCTTTCACCCCATTCCTCTCCTGCCATTCCCGGTAGAAGTCGGGTGCGGACACCTCGAACGCGCCTTCGCGGGTCATGAACAGCTGCGTGGTCTGCGCTTCGGCCACCACCGACCCGTCCGCCTGGTTGAATATCGTATAGTCGTAGATGATTTTGGCCGAGCGGCACGGCACGTAGCGTATCTCCACCCGCAGCTTGTCCTCGAAGTGCGCGATTTGCTTGTAGCGGATGTGCATGTCCACTATCGGGGTGGTGTACCCGGCGGCGTACACGTCCAGGTAGGCCATGCCGTATTGGCGGCCGAATGCCTCGCGTGCCTGCTCCAGGTACTTCACGTAATGACCGTGCCACACCATGTTGATGGAGTCCACGTCGTAGAAATGCACCTCGACCTCGATGCTTGCGGTTAATGTGTCCATATATAATAAAGGTATGGATACCCCATGATACCGTCATTTCGACCGAAGGGAGAAATCCTTTCCGACAACGAGCCTGACCCGCTGTGAGATTTCTCCCTACGGTCGAAATGACGAGGATACCATTGGATAATTACTTCACACGTTCTTCCAAGAAGTCGTACAGTTCGGCGAACGTCTTGATGCCACCTATTTCCTGGCTTTTGATTTTCACGCCGAACTCGGCTTCAATCAAGGCCACCATGTCCACCAGGCTCAGGCTGTCCAGTTCGAGGGTTTCCTTGATGTTGGCATCGGGCGTGATGTCCGTGATTTCCTTTTCAAATTCTTCCGCCAGTGCGGCGTTTACTTTTTCGATGAGTGCTTGCTTTTCCATTTTTCTTTTGTGTTATGGGAGTTGTTGTTGAATTATAAGTTTTTTACAATCAGCGTGGAGTTCGTGCCGCCGAAGCCGAAGGAGTTGGACAGGAAGAGGTCGAAGTGCTTGTCCACGCGCCGGGCGGGGATGTTGAGTTTCGCCGAGTCCTCGTCGGGGTTCTCGAAGTTCAGGTTCGGGGCGATGAAGTCGTTCTTCATCATGAGCATGGAGTAGATGATTTCGCTGGCCCCGGCCATCCACATTTCGTGCCCGGTCATGGACTTGGTGGAGGTTACCTCGGGCATGTAGCCGTCGAACACTTGAGCGATGGCCTTGGCCTCGTTCTTGTCGCCCACCGGGGTGGAGGTGGCGTGCGCGTTGATGTAGCCGATGTCGCGGATGCCCACGCCGGCCTGCCGCAAGGCCATTTCGAGCGAGCGGGCGGGTCCGTCCACGTTGGGCACCGATATGTGGTCGCCGTTGGACGAGAAACCGTAGCCCAGCACCTCGGCCAGGATAGGTGCGCCCCGCTTCACGGCCGATTCGTAGCTTTCGATGATGACGGTGGCCGCCCCGCCGCCGGGCACCAGACCGTCGCGGTCGCGGTCGAACGGGCGGGAGGCCTTGGTCGGCTCGTCCTCGCGGATAGAGAAGGCGCTGATGCCGTCGAAGCTGCCCACGGAATAGGGGTTCACTTCCTGCGCCCCGCCGCACACCACGCAGTCCTGCAAGCCCATTTGGATGAGCAGCGAGCCAAGCCCGATGGCGTGCGAGCCGCTGGCGCAAGCCCCGGACACGGTGAGGTTGATGCCCTTCAGCTTGAACAGGCAGGCCAGGTTCATGGTCACGGTGGAGTTCATCGATTGGAATATCGCTCCCGAGCCGATGAGGGTGGTGTCTTTCTTCTCACGCATGATGTCGGTGCTGCGCACCACGGCTTCGGCACTGCTGTCGTTGCCGTAGAGGATGCCCACCTCGTGCGTGTCGAGGTAGTCCTGGTCGAGTCTGGCCTGCCGCAGGGCTTCGGCGGTGGCCATGTAGGCGTATGCGCCCTCCTCGGCCATGTACACGCGTTGGTTGCGGCTGAGGATGCCTTTCAGGTTGGGTACATCCAGTTTGGCGGTCAGCCCCGAGCGGAAGCCCATTTCTTTGCGCTGGGGATCCAGCACGATGCCCGACTTGCCGTCGTAAAGCGACTGGCGCACTTCGTCGAGGCTCTTGCCCAGGCAGGAATAAATGCCCATGCCGGTGATAACGACTCTTTGTCTCATTGTCTTGATTATGTGAATTGTTTTAATAAATGATCTAACGTATGGTGGATGCTCTCCCGCTGCCCGGCCGCGTCGGCAAGCAGCCCCTTGCGCCACAGCCGGTGGAAACGCAGTTGCGCCCGGTAGGCCTTGAAGTGCTTCATGTAATGGTACATGAACAGTCCGAGCAGCGGTAGGCACGCCAAGACTATCAAGGCGATGCACAGCGACCCGGTGGCCGCCCACACGATGCCGGACGTGAGCAAGTACAGCAACGGGGCGGACACCAAGGCCGTCACGCCGAAGTCGAACCCGCTGTGCAGGAAGCGGTCCTTCACCCGCTTGGTGATGAGGTGCGGGGCATAATAGATGCCGATGTTGGGCACGCAGGACACGAGGAACAACGGCAGCAGCAACGCAAACAGCACACCCTTGCCCACCAATGACGCGTCGTTGGCTGGGTGGCGGAAGTCGCGGTCGGCCACGCGGAGCGCATCCAGTTCTTGCCTGTACCGTTCCACATCGACATACAGCGCGAGCACGGAGGCTTCATCGATGGCCTTGACTTCGTCCAGCCGCCTTACCAGCATCTTGTCCGCCTCCAGCTTCTGTGGCAGGTTGTCGGGGTCAAGCCCCTTGCGGCGTGCGTAGTCGATTCCGTAGGTCTCGCGCAGGAAGTCGATGGCGGCGTAATGCTCCAAGTCGTTGATGTTGAGCATCATGTCGTTTATCTGTTGCCGCACCAGCTGGTTGACCTGCCGCTGCGCGGTGCGGGGGCGGGTCTGGTACAGTTCGTAGTAAGGTGCCAGGGAGATGGGCGTGCCGTAGCACACGAGCATCTTTTCCCGGGCGTGGAAGTAGTCGGAATAATGGTTGCACGAGGGCAGCACGAACATTTCCTTTTGGAAACCGGTCTTCCGCGCCGCTTCGAACAGGATGTGCAGGTAAACCAGGGAGAATTGTCCCAACCAATGCTTGTCCTGATGGCCGGCTTCGGGGTAAAGCAGGATCGTGCCGTCGTGCAGCAGTTCGTCTTCGATTTCTTCGAACGAGGCGGCGTTGTTGGCCAACGACTCTTCGCCGTCGAATGCCAGACGGTAGGCGGGGATAAGCCCCAGCCAGCACAACGCCTTCCTGAAGGGTAGCTTGAACACGTCGGCCCTCGCCATCACGCGCACCTTGCGCTTGTCCCGGTGGGCGATGGACATGAGCACGCCCAGCACGTCCGACAGGCCGTTCTGGTGGTCGGACACCACCATCAGCGGTCCATGGGCGGGTATGCGCTCCGTGTGCAGCCAATAGGTCTTTTTGTAGAAAAGTCTGCCGTGGAAAAAGCGTATGTAGGCTTTGAACAGCTTGAAGCCGAAGCCGGGCTTGTTGTCTTGACTGTGTGCGCTTGTGTCCATGTCTTCTTTGTTCGCAAATGCAAAAGTAGCGGTTCGTCGGCCTGCCCGAAATCCAAATTAGACGAACATGGTCCTTTTTTCGACAAAAAACATCCCCTATAAGCGTGTTTTCTGTATATGTACGCTCATAGTCGTGCAGTTATTAGCCTATTATTCCGTATCTACCGGCATGAAGTTATCGTCTCACCCGGGTGAGACGATAACTTTCCTGGCTTAAAGACGCGAAATAGTGAGAGGAAATACAAGACATGCTTATAGGATTGTAGGTATTGGTGCTTGTCACCGGGGCGGCTCTGTGCGTTTGGGGAACGAAAAAAGGGGAAGAGCCAGTGTCGGCGTCTTCCCCTTGATGTGCCGTGCCTTGCGGCGCGGGTTGGGTTATTCGTTGTAGGTGGGCAGGGTGGAGAACTCTTTCGAGTAACGCAGGTGCTGCGTCACGTAGTCCTCATCGTAGCTTACCGTCACATCGGTCACGTTGCCCTGGTCGTCCTTCATCAAGGAGTACACCGGGTTGACGAAGCCCTTGTAGGGCGTGAGGTGCAGCTTTTCGTAGCGGGCCAGCACTTCGGTGTGCAGGGCGGGGTCTACTTTTACGGCGTAAGTTTCCACCAGGTCGTGTGCCCCTTGCCAGTCGCCAGTGGACTTGACGCGCTGTATCTCGGCGAGCAGCTGGCCGAAGAGGTCGCGCAGGCGTTCGTAGTCGTTCACCACCACGTAGTGCTTGCCGTCGCGTTCGGCCAGTTCTATCACCTTGTCGGCCTTGCCGTGTTCATACGCCCAGGCGGCGATGAGCTGGCGGTTGCGCATGTGCGATTCCTCGATGTCCTTGCCCGGCTGTATGCGGGTGAGCTGGGTCATCAGACCGTTCATGATGTATTGGTAGTACTGCGCCTTGTAGGCTTCCATGTCCGGCAGCAGTCCCAGTTCCACCAGCTTGGGGTCGCCCACGAAGTACAGGCCGAAGAGGTCGGCGCGCGCTTCCTCGATGGTGGAGCCGTAGGCCTTCAGCGCGTCGGGGTCCACGCCCGGCAGCAGCTTGCCCGAGCCGTGGCCGAGGCATTCGTGCAGGTCGGTGTGCAGGTTGTCGGTCAGCGTGGCATATTGCTTGCTGCGCTGGCGTTCGGTGTTGCTCCACATGAATTCCTCGTTGAAGCCGCTGCCTGCCGCCGCTTGGTTGTAGGCTTCGGTGATGTTCTCGATGGTGACGGACTTCGAGCCGTAGTCGTGCCGTATCCAGTTGGAGTTGGGCAGGTTGATGCCGATGGGAGTGGAGGGATAGCAGTCGCCGCCCAGCATGGCCGCCGTGATGACCTTGGCGGATACGCCTTTCACTTCCTCCTTGCGGAACTCGGGAGCTACAGGCGAGTGGTTTTCAAACCATTGGGCGTTGCTGCTGATGATTTCAGTACGCTTGGTGGCTTCCACGTTCTTGAAGTTGACGATGGATTCCCAGCTGCCTTTTAGTCCCAGCGGGTCCCCGTAGGTCTCGGTGAAGCCGTTTACGAAGTCCACTTGCGAGGCCAGGTCTTTCACCCATTCGATGGAGTATTCGTTATACGTTTCCAGGTTGCCCGTGCGGTAGTAGTCGATGAGGGTGTCTATCACCTTGCGTTGCTGGTCGTTCTCGGCCACGGTCGAGGCTTTTTCCAACCAGCCCACGATACGTTCGATGGCTGGGCTGTACAGTCCGCCCACCTTGTAAGTGCGTTCCTGCACCTGTCCATTGCGCTTCACTAACTTGCTGTTCAGTCCGTAGGGCACGGGGGTAGCATCGGCGGGGTCTTTCATTTTATTATAAAATTGCTCTACCTCCCGCTGCGTCACGCCTTCGTAGTAGTTGCAGGCCGAGGTGGCGATGAGGTCCTGCCCGGCGGCCTGGTTCACGCGCTTGGGCATCACGGCGGGGTCGAAAATGACGGGTGTGAGTTTCTGTACCAAAGCCTCGGCCGTCTCACCTTCGGCCAGGGGCAGCTTGGCGGGGTCGATGCCTTGCACCGCTTCGGCGAAGAACGCCTGCGAGAAGGCGGGTACGAACTTGTCCATCGAGTAATGATGGTGGATGCCGTTGCCCATCCACACCTGTTTCAGGTAGGTTTCCAACGCCTTGAAGTCGGCCGACGAGCGGTCGCCCTCGTAGTTTTCATACACCGCCTCCAGTGTGCGGCGGATGCACAGGTTGTGCTTGCCGTTCTGGTCGTACAGGATGTCGCGGCCTTCCACGGCGGCCTGGTTGAGGTAATACACGAGCAACTTCTGTTGCAGGGAGAGGGTTTCGAAGTCGGGCACCCGGTAGCGCAGTATCTGCACATCGGCAAACTGGTCCACCACGTAGTTGAACGCATCCGTGCCGTCGGCTGCCGTCTGCGGCTTCGTGCCGCACGATGCCAAGCAAAGTCCGGTCATACAAATCAATGTTGTTTTCTTCATATATAATATAATGTGGTTTTTTATTTCGAATAACATTCTGAGTTTAGCGTGACATCTCTTTCTCAAAAGTTGTTGGGTCTATAATTCGACAGGTCTCAATTTCTCGGATGACCAGCAAGTCTTTATCACCAGTCACCAAGTAATGTGCTTTGGCTTCTTTGGCCAAGGCAAGTAAATAATCGTCAGCGGCATCACGGCATACACGTAGTGAAACGGATGGTTCCACCATGGTCCCTTTCAGACGCAGGAATGACAGCAAAGATGCGACTTCTTGCGTCGGAAAGTATTTGGCAAGTTTGGGGCGTTGCGTTACGTCCTTGATTTCTTCAAACAATTCATTGCAGAAAATTAGTTCGATGCGCTCATTACTCAGTAAATAGACCAATGAAGACAATCGTTTTCCTATCAAGAAGCTAATCCAGCAGTTTGTGTCAACGATTACCCGTACCTTCTTGCTGTCGCGCATACCGTTCTTTTCTTACTTGTTTTACCTCGGTCAAGATGTCTTCTTCCGATATGTTATCTGTTTTGAATACGTTCAAGAAGTGCTCCATTTCGGCTTGTGTGGCCTCTTTGGTCAAAACGCGCCCCAGCCGCAATTGGGTGCGCGTAGGCAATTGTTTCACCAAACTCACTATTTGGTTATAACTTAAGTTTAATACAGCATTCATAACTTTTGTCTTTAATTCTTTTGCGAAGATATGGATAAAACGGGAATATGCCAAGCATCAGGGGATGAAATTCTCCGTGTGCCCTATTCTCCCGGCTCTACGGTGATTTCCAGCATGCGCCGGGTGTGGGACGTTACCTTGAAGCGGTCATCGGTGCGCAGCCCCACTATCCACACGATATCGTTGCCGGACAGCAGCAGCCAGCAGCGTTCCTTGTCGAAGCGGCTCAACTTGCGGTCGATGAAGAAGTCGCTTACCTTCTTCATCCCCGTCATGCCGAAGGGGCGGAACGCATCGCCCTCCCGCCAATGGCGCAGCGTGAGCGGGAAGGTGAGGCGGTCGAAGTCCACGTGCACCGTGTGGGGGGCTTTGGAGGGTTGGAAATGCGCATCCCGCTCCAACCGGGTGAGGCGCATGGGCAATGGCTCGCGCAGTCGGGTGATACCGGCCTCGATGCGGTATTCCTGCTTAGAATCGTCCTCGCTCCGGGGTTGCACGATGAGGCATTCCCGGTCCTTTAGCAGCGAATGGGTGGGGGAGTGGAACAGCGTGCCCGATTCGCCTGCCAGCGAGTCGGCCACTTGCCGGATGGTGGCGGGGCTGAAGCCGTAGGGCTGAAGCCACTCGAACAAGAGGGTGCGGCAGGCCGGATGGCTCGCCAGGCGGTCGATGTACAGGGTGATGCCGCCATCGTCCGTGCGGGTTACGATGTCGCGGGCGGCGAGGTCCACGGACTGGCGGTAGAGGGTGTATGTCTCGCCTAAGCGTTCCACGGTGGCGTACAAGGTGTGGCGCACGGCAGGGTTGATAGTTTCCAACAATGGCAGCACGGCATGGCGCACTTGGTTGCGCCGGTAGTCGAGCGAGGCATTGGTGGAGTCGGTCACGTGGGGTAGGTGGTGGTCGGCCAGGTATTGCTCAATTTCCTGTCGCGAACAGCACAGCAGGGGGCGCACCACCGCCCCGTTGCGCCGGGGGATGCCGCAAAGACCGCGCAGGCCGGTGCCCCGCACAAGGTTGAGCAGCAGGGTTTCGATGTCGTCGTCGGCATGGTGCGCCACGGCGATGGCTTGGGCGTGCAACCGTTGGCGCAGGTTCTCGAACCAGGCATAGCGCAGGTCGCGGGCGGCCATCTCGATGGAGAGGCCGTGCCGCGCGGCATAGGCTGTGGTGTCGAAGTCGGTCTTGTAAAACGGCGTGCCGTATTCCTCGGCCAGGTGGCGCACAAACTGCTCGTCGCGGTCCGCCTCGCCGCCCCGCAGGTGGAAGTTGCAGTGTGCCATCACGCAATCGTAGCCCAGCGAACGCAGCACATGCCACAAGGCCACCGAATCCGCCCCCCCGCTGATGCCCACTACTACCGTACTGCCGGGTTGCAGCAGCCGGTGGGTTTGGATGTATGATTGTACTTTTTGCAGCATGATGTATGGGAGAATGGGTGAATTTGGATTACCTTTGCGCAGCTACTACATTATTATATATGATTGCCCTTTATTTCGGTTCGTTCAACCCGGTTCACGTGGGGCATGTGAGCCTGGGACGTTACCTGCTCGACCACCACGTGGCGGACGAGGTGTGGTTTGTGGTGTCGCCCTGCAACCCGCTGAAGCATCGTGCCGACTTGCTGGACGAGCAGGAACGGCTGCACATGCTCCGGCTGGCCATCCGGGATTATCCTTGCATGAAGGCATCGGACGTGGAATTTTCCCTGCCTGTTCCCTCGTACACGGTCGATACGCTGTCGGTGTTGTCGGGTCGCCATCCCGATGCCCGTTTCGCCTTGGTCATCGGTAGCGACAATGCGCTGCTGTTCCACCGCTGGAAGGATTCGGAACGCATTCTGGCGCATTATCCGGTGCTGGTGTACCCGCGCCGGGGATACGACTTCGCCTCCGTGGCCGAACGGTTTCCTCAAATGCACCTGCTCCCCACGCCTTATTACGATGTTTCCTCCACCGAGATACGGGAAGGCATTGCCCGTGGCGAGGATGTGTCCCGCTACCTCGACCCGCTCGTGTGGCAACACATCCGAGAGAAAGGGTTGTATCAGTAATAGCTAATAGTGAGTAGCTAATAGTTAATAGTGAGTAATCTGCGATAATCTGTGTTATCTGCGGGAAACCGGCTATCCGTGTAAATCCGTGTAAATCCGTGTAAATCCGTGTATTCCGTGTGCTAAACCTTTACCTCACCAGTTCTCCAATTTTCTTGTCCAGTTCGCCGAACTTCAGGTTGCGGGCGATGATGTTGCCTTCCTTGTCCATGAGGAAGGTGGTGGGCAGTTGCGTCACGTTGTACAGGTTGACGTAGCGGGTGGCAGGACCGTCTTCGTCGCGGACGCATACCCAGGGGATGTTCTCGGTAGCAGCCTCCCATTGCAGTTTGTTGCGGTCGAGCGACACTTGGTATATCTCCAACCCGCGCCCGTGGTACTTGTTGTACAGGTCACGCAAGGCAAACGTGTAGTCGATGCTTTCCTGCGCCTCGTAGGCCGAGAAGTCGATGAGCACCACCTGCCCCTCGTAGTCCGACAACCTTACCTCGTTGCCATATCGGTCGGGTAGCGCAATGTCGATGTACCCCCGTGCCTCGTCGCTGTTCATCAGTTCGCTCAGTGCGGCCTGTTTCTGCGCGTTCTGCTTTTCCTTCAAGGCATCCAGCACGAAGTTGTAGATGTTCTTGCTGCGGTCGTACTGCGGCATGTAGGCGTGGTAGGCCGTGGCCACCGCCGCCCAATAGGGATAATCCTCCTGCACGAACGGCGAGAAGATGTACCGCCCGCCTATCTGTTGGTACAGGGCGAAGTAGGCCGCCGTGGAGCGTGGGTTCTCCATGATGATGTCGTGTGCCAGTTCCTTGTGCCGTTGCAGGTCGCCGTCTATTTCGACCGCCTTTTGTTCCCGTTCCTTTTCATCGGCCAGGTCGTTCAGCCCGGCGAGCTTGTTTTGAATGTCGATGAGGGACACGCGCAACTTCTTGATTTGTTCCGATGCGTAGGAATTTTCCACCGTGTAGCCGGTAGCGAAGTGGGCAGGTCGCCGTTGATGGCGATGGTTTCGGTGGAGTCGATGGCGAACGTGATGGTCTTGTTCTTTATCCGGAGGCGGTAGAAGTCGGGATATTCCGGGCGGTCGGCTTTCAGGGAATAGGAGCCGTCCTTGTCCACCGTCACGGAGTCGATGGGAGTGGTGCGCAGGATGCCGTTGTGTTCCAGGTAGAGCGTTTCGCCCGCTGCCCCGTCGATGCGGCCTTCCACTTTGAACTTTTGGTTGCTGCACGACCACAACGCCGCGCAAGCCATCAGGCAAATGAATACTTTGTGCATGATGTATTGTTAAATCGTTAAGTCATTGGTACGCGAAGACGCAAAGATAAAATGACCTTTGCGTCTTCGCGTACTCATTTAGCATTCGTCGTTCGCGTACAGGTAGTCGAAGCAGCACTTCTTGTACTCGAACAGTTCTTCGGGCTTGAAGAAGCGGTTCAGCTCGACCACCGCGTTCTCGGGCGAGTCGGACGTGTGGATGATGTTTTCCTGCATACTCACGCAGAAGTCGCCCCGCACGGTGCCGGGTGCGGCGTTTTGCCCGTTGGTGGCTCCCGTCATGTTGCGCACCACGCTGGCGGCGTTCAGCCCTTCCCAGCAGGTCACTATCACGGGCGTGGCCATCATGGCGTTCTTCAACCGTTGGAAGAAAGGCTTTTCGCGCAAATGGGCGTAGTGTTCGGACAGGATGCTGTCGTCCAGTTGCATCATCTTGATGCCGCACAGGCGCAGGCCTTTCCGTTCGAAACGCGTGATGACTTCCCCGACCAATTCCCGCTGGATGGCACTGGGCTTCAGAATGACAAGTGTTCTTTCCATGACTAAATAATATAAATGATGTTTAACCATGCAAATTTACATATAAATCACGATTTGCACGCCAATGGGGTGAGAAAATTAGCGCAAAGGACACCCCCAACCCCCTGAAGGGGGCTACATATGCGAACTTGTAGCCCCCTTTAGGGGGTTGGGGGTTTAATCCTTTGCGCCCTTTGCGCTCTTTGCGGTTAAAACCATCAGAACGCATGGCGGATGTGCACATCCCCTCCTCTGGAGGAGGCTGTGTGAAAACCACGAAACAAACCCGCCGTCATTTCGACCGTAGGGAGAAATCCCCTTCTACAACGCTTCCAAAGCCACTGTGAGATTTCTCGCTGCGCTCGAAATGACGAG
>CASFUX010000167.1 GCA_949297975.1 uncultured Bacteroidales bacterium | reverse complement strand
GGTGCCTTCGGTGGGCACGCTCACGCGCAGCGTCTTCATGTCAATGTCCGGCGTGGCCACCACCTGGGCGATGTGCTTGGCGTTCACCGGCTCCATCCACACGGTCTGCCAGATGCCCGACACGGGGGTGTACCAGATGCCTTCGGGGCGGTTCACCTGCTTACCGCGCGGCTGGTAACCCTCGTCCGTGCCGTCCCATACCTTGACCACGAGCTTCTGGCTGCCGCCCTTGAGGTACGGGGTGATGTCGAACGAGAATGGCGTGTAACCGCCCTTGTGCGTGCCCACTTTCACATCGTTTACAAACACTTCGGCCTTCCAGTCCACCGCACCGAAGTGCAGCAACACGTTCTTGCCCTTCCAGGCCGAAGGCACGGTGAACGTGCGTTCGTACCACAGTTCGTTGTCGCTGCCGAGCCGCTTCATCACACCCGACAGGCTCGATTCCACCGCGAAGGGCACCAGTATCTGCCCGTCGTAGTCAGCCGGGGCAGCCTCGCCCACGGGGCGGATGGCATACTGCCACAAGCCGTTGAGGTTCTGCCAGTCGGCACGCTCCATGATGGGGCGCGGGTATTCCGGCAACACATTGTTCACATCGATTTTCTCCGCCCATTCCGTCTTGATTTTATCGCCTTGGGGCGACCACTGGGCAAACGCTCCGCTCACGGCACACGCCATGGAGAGTAACAAAAGTTTTCCTTTCATGTTGTTGGTTTTATTGTTAATTAAGTTATTTGATTTCAGATTTCAGATTTCAGATTTCTGGTTCCCGCAGATTGCGCGGATTGGCGCAGATGATTGCTTGCTCCTTGCCTCTGTTTTGTTTCCCGCAGATTGCGCGGATTTACGCTGATTGCGGATATTCATTTGCTTTCTACCTTACATATTTACCCACTATACCTGTTCATCCGATGGCTGCATGTGCCATCTCCACATCCCCTCCCCTGGAGGGGCTTGGGGAGGCATCATTCCCTTACAAATTCCCTCACCAGCCGGCAGGCGGGCGACAGCATCGTGCCGTGGTCGAAGCCCTGCAATTCGTACAGCGTCACCCGGTCGTTGCCCAGCGCACGCAGGACGGCAGCCAGGTGAGCATTCTCCTCGTAGCGGGCGGTCATTTCCAACCGGCGGTCGCCCGTAACAAGCAGCACGGGAAACGGCACCACCCTCGCCCGGTTGAGCGGAGCGTACTCGTCCACCACCGGGATGCGCTGGTCCAGCCCCCGCTCCTTGCGGATGGTGTAGTGCGTGTTGGTCTGCCCGCTCACCGGCACGATGCCCGCCAAGCGGTCGGCATCCACGCCGCAGGCCGCCAGGTACGACTTGTCCAACGCCACCATGAGCGTGAGGTAGCCGCCCGCCGAATGCCCGGCCACGAACACCTTGTCCGCATCACCGCCATACGACCCGATATGCTTCATCGTCCACGCCACCGCCTCGGCGGCATCCACGATGTAGGCCGGGTGCTGCGCCTGCGGACTGAGGCGGTAATTCACTGCCACTACCGCCATGCCCTGGTTCTTCAGTTCGTCGGGGATGTGCTTCGAGCCGCCTTCCAACCCGCCGCCGTGCAGCCACACCACCGTGGGGAAATCCGTCATCCCTTTCGGATAATACACATCGAGCTTGCACCGCTCGCGCCGGTAAGCGTCCGGTTCGTCGGCAGCCATGTAGGAGATGTTTTCCTCCAACACGTAATCCTGGGCACACAAGGCGGCAGGAACGAGGAAGAAGATGATAAGAAAGTTTCGAATGAAATGCATGCTTTTCCGTTTTATGGTTACAAAGTAAACGAATTAGTCCCGCACAAAATAGCACTTTTGTCCAAAATAATGGTACTATCCTGCCAAAAGCCCGGCTGCGGACAGCCTTTTGACCCAAGAATGCCATTTTTGGCACGCAGGAGGACGAAGAAACTACTTGCGCAAAGATGCCGATTGCGGGCAAGGCATCTTGTACAAATCATATTTTTTTGCTGGCATAGTTCTGTGATTTTAAGCATATCCTTCTGCATTTCCCAGCATAAAGTTCTCGTCTCACGGCTGTGACACACCTGTTCCACAGCTGTGATACACCTGTCTCACGGCCGTGATACACCTGTTCCACAGCCGTGAGACGAGAACTTTCCTGGCTCAATGGCACAAAACAGGTAGAGGAAACGCAAGACTTTCCGAGAAGGAAAACACAAGCACTCTACACAAATTCAGAATAAGAGTATGCTGAAGCAGCCTGCTTGTCGCCCGTCCTCCACACCCGGACACATAAAAAACACTTTTGCAAAAGCGTTTCTTCGCAGAAGCACTTTTGCAAAAGTGTAAAATGTCAGCAGGAGCAATATCATGCACTACGAATGCACGAAATCATGCATTGCCCATGCATAAAAGGCCTTCACCTCACCACCGCCTTGTCTGCGTAACTGCACCCGTCGGCCTGGAGACGCACGATGTAAGCTCCCGGGCTGAGGGGCAGGAAAGCGCACCCCACTGCCGTCACCCGCGTATCGAAACTCCAAATCGTCGCGCACATAAAGCTTGTCCATGTGTTCAATGGTCACGGGATTGGGATGTTGTGCCCACACCCGCCGCATGAACGCCGGGAAGTGAAAACATGCGCCCGGCATGTTTCCTATATTGTAACTATTGCGTATCTTTGCCGTGTCAACGCGGCAATGATGGAGAACAGGACAAAGTTCACGGTGAAGTACCTGCGCGAGGCCGTCGAGTTCCTGCAATCGCTGGACGAGAAGGCGCGCGAGAAAATAGCCTACAACATAGGCAAGGCCATGCTCGTGGTGGACAAGGATTTGTTCAAAAAGCTGGGCGACACGGACATCTGGGAGTTCCGCACCCTGCACCGGGGCACGGCCTACCGCCTGTTCGCCTTCTGGGACACGGCGGCGGAAACCCTCGTGGTGGCCACGCACGGCATCGCCAAAAAGACCCAGAAGACCCCGCCCCGCGAGATAGCCAAGGCGGAGGCCATCAGGCAGCGGTACTTCGACGCGAAAAAAACGGAAACGCAAAAAAGCAAGTGATATGGAAACAATCGGCACGATGGAATTGTACTCGCACGACGAGATGCTGGACCAAGTAGTAGGCCGTCCCGGCACGCACGCCCGCGAACGGTACGAGCGCAAGATGGACGAGTTCCTCATAGGCGAGGCCATCAAGCGCACCCGCGAAGCGCAGCACCTCACGCAGGAGCAGCTGGGCGAGCGGATGGGCGTGAAGCGGGCGCAGGTGTCGCGCATCGAGAGCGGGCGCAGCCTGACGTACTCCACCATCGTCCGCGCGTTCAAGGCTCTGGGCGTGCGCACGGCGAGCCTCGACCTGGGTGCGGCGGGCAAGGTGGCCTTATGGTAGCCAGACTAAAAGACGCAAAAAGGGGTCGGAAAGCTGATGCTTTCCGACCCCTTTTGTATGCCGTCTGTCAGACAAAACTTCCTTTAGCCTTGTGTTGCTGTCATTTCAGCATAATCTGACGTTTTTTTGCTTGGGGAGGCTCTCCTATTTGAAGAACAGCTTAATCCGTTCGGGGGTGAGCATTTCCCAGAGGGAGGCCACCGTCCAGCCGGGGGCGAAGATGTCGTTGTAGTAGCCCTTGCCGTTCTTGCCGTAGTCCCAGTTGGTATGCTGCACCACTTCGGGGTAGAAGCCGGTCTTGGCCACGCCACACAGGTGTCCTTCGTAAGGTAGCAGCTGGCACATGGAGGTGCGAATGACCTGGGCGAAGGCGGCGAAGCGCGGTTCGTCATAGCGGACCGAGAGCCAGTCAAGGATGGTAGCAAAGTCGAAGATGTACACGTCGATGTGGTTGTTTTCCACCGACACGTTGCCCCAGCCGCGCGTCTTCAACCCCACATCGCCCAGCATCTGGCCGGGAGCGAAAGGCACGTCCCACGTGTAGTACCACGACAGGCAGAAGTAGGCCGACTGCCGCGCCAAGTCGGCGTAACGCCGGCTTTCATCGCCCTTAGTGGCCAAGGCCAGGTGGTACAGGGCGGTGGTGGCGTAGTAGGAGGCTTCCTTGTCCTCGCAGTTGGCATCGAGGGTGGACGAGAAGTAATCGGCCTTGGAGATGATTTCGTTTTCCAGGTAATCCGCCGTGCGCTTGGCCGCTTCGAGGTATTTTTTATTCTTGAAATACTTCGAAGCCAACACCAGCATGGGCGTGGCCGAAGGGGTGCTGCCGCCACTGGCATCCACCACGCTCATGTCGTCGCGGAACTTGCGGGGGAAGCTGCCGTCCTCTTTCTGCAACAGCAGGATGCGGTCGAGCATCGTGCTCACGCGCTTTTCCCATTCGGGATGCTTGCGCCCCTGACCTTTTTCATATTGCAGGTAATACAGCATGGCGTAGAGGCCTTCGGACTGGCGGCGGATACTGAGGTTCTTTTCCTCATCGTTGTTCGGGTAATACACCACTTCGCGGAAAAAGCCCGACGGGGTAAAGCCGTGATCCAGGTAGCTGTCGAACGTGGCGCGGCTGCGGTCCACCAAGTCCTGCCGCCCCTGTTGCTCGCCGTATTCCAGGGCGTTGAAAGCATTGAGCAGCACACGCCCCACGAAGCCTATCTCGGCGGTACCCCGGTGGGCGCAGTCGTCCACCCGCAGGTGCACGCCGGAAGTGTATTGCAAAGG
>CASFUX010000166.1 GCA_949297975.1 uncultured Bacteroidales bacterium | reverse complement strand
GGCTTTGCCTGCTTCGCCTTTGCCAACCTGTGGATGCGCTACGAAGCATCGTTCGACAGCCGTTACGAAGCGGCCGACCGCATGTATTTGGTTTACACCGAGTCGGCCATCGAGTCCGGAGGGTTCTCACCCAATGTGCCTTATCCGACCTCCACACTGTTGAAGCAGGAGTTCCCCGAAGTGGAGGCAGCCTGTGCCTTCACCCGCTATCCGAATTGGGAGTTGGGTTTGGAGGGACAACCTGCTCTGGAACTTCCCAGCATGCAGTTGGACTCCTGCTTTATGGATCTCTTCGGCATCCGTATCTTGGCAGGTACCCCCGATTTCCTTTATACGAACGGACAGGTAGCCCTGACGGAACGGACGGCGCGGCGCTTGTTCGGCACGACGGATGTGCTGGGCCGCACCGTGACATACAATGATAAAGAAACGACCGTCTGCGCCATTGTCAATGACCTGCCGCACAGCAACTTCTCGTTCGGCTTCATCTGCGAGGGATCTTACTTCCGTTCTTGGCAGGACAGATGGTACAACGGAGGCTTCGAGGTGGTGGTACGCCTTGCCCCGGGTGTATCACCCCAGGCACTGGAAGAGAAGTTCCGTGCTTATGCCGAGCAGACGGACGACCGCTACCGCAAGATTACCGGCCGCCTGCGCCTGATGCCCCTCTCCGAAGTCCGTCAGGCTCCGTTCAACGAAGAGCGGCTTGTCAGCTTCTCCTATCTCGTGCTGTTTGCTGCGGCGGGTGGGCTGGTCATCCTCTGTTCGCTGTTCAACCACCTGGCCCTGTTCCTCTCACGCATGGACATCCGCCGTCGCGAGCTGGCCTTGCGGCGCACGTGCGGTTCTTCCGGCAGGGGGCTCTTCGCGATGCTCACCACCGAATATTCCCTGCTTGTCCTGCTTTCGGGCTTCCTGGGCTTTATGCTGGTCGAGCTGTTACAACCATCCTTCCAGCGGCTTTCGGGCGTGGAAGGCAACGTGTATAGCGAGTCGTTGCTCTATTTCCTAATGGTGCTGGCGCTTTCTCTGGTATTGTTGCTGCCTTTCGTTTTCCGCTATTCTTCCCTACGCCCTGATCGCAGCCGATCGGGCCGCCGTCTCAAGGTGATGGTGGGCTTGCAGCTCTTCATCAGTCTGCTGGCCATCTTCTGTACAATGGTGCTGATGAAGCAGCTGGACTATCTGCAACACACCGACCTGGGCTGGGAACGCCGCAACATCGCCGCCTTTACCTTCCTTTATCCCGACAATGCGAAGGACGAGATTGTGGACCGTGTCCGCCAGATGCCTTTCGTCAGCCGGGTACTCACGGACTATACAAGCCTTTTGCCCGAAGGAGCTATGGCCGCCACTTCCATCGACTGGGAAGGAAAACCGGAAGACCTTGAAATCAAAAACATGCGTATGGCCTGTATGGACGATACACTGGCCTCTTTCTATGGCATCCGCCTGGCGGCAGGCAAATTTATCCGACCTAATAGCGGCAAGGGAGAGATTATGCTGAACGAATCGGCCGTGCGGGTGATGGGAGTAGCCAATCCGGTGGGAATGACCGTTACTTATCGCAACAAACGGCAAGCCACAGTAACCGGTGTAGTACGCGATTTACATATCACGGCTCCTACCATTCCTGTACAGCCGACGCTTTATGTATGTCAAACTGAATGGATTGCCCATGACGATATTCTGTTGAAGTACCACGAAGGCTGTTGGCCCGAACTTCGTCATCGCGTGGACAGTCTCTTTGCCAAGGACTATCCCGAAGTGCATTACCGGCTGGTGAACGTCATGGACGAGTATAATGCCTATCTCAAGGCCGAACACCTGCTGATGCGCCTGCTGGCCTTTGTCTCCACCGTCTGCATCCTGGTATCTGCTTTCGGCATCTTCTCCATGATAACCCTGAGCTGCGAACGCCGCCGCAAGGAGGTGGCCATCCGCAAGGTGAACGGGGCACGGGTGGGGGACATCCTCGGCCTCTTTGCCCGCGAATACCTGTTGCTGCTCGCCGCAGCTGCCGTAGTAGCCTTCCCCGTGGGCTATGTGCTGATGAAACGCTGGCTGGAGAGTTATGTGGAGCAGACGCCCCTCAGCTGGTGGCTCTATGCCGTCATCTTCCTCGGCATGGCGCTGCTGGTAGCCCTCTGCATCGGCTGGCGCGTGTGGCGGGCGGC
>CASFUX010000165.1 GCA_949297975.1 uncultured Bacteroidales bacterium | reverse complement strand
GCGTTCGTCGACAGCACGATGATACCGGCGTGCCGCAATGTCAGGAGACGTTTCAACAAGGTGTTCGCGGACATTGCCAAGGATGGCAAGGGCACGATGGGATGGTGCCACGGCTTCAAACTGCACCTGCTCTGCAACGACTCCGGTGACATCATCACCTTCTGCCTGACGGCGGCCAACGTGGACGACCGGGACGGGCGCGTGTGGAGCGTGTTCACGAAGCACCTCTACGGGAAGGTGTTCGCCGACAGGGGCTACATAAAGAAAGAGCTCTTCGAGTCGCTCTTCAACCGGGGAATACCCATTGTCCGCGGACTGAAGTCCAACATGAAGAACAGGCTGATGCCGGTGTGGGACAGGCTGATGCTACGCAAGAGGTACGTCATCGAATGCGTCAACGAGCTGTTCAAGAACAAGGCGAACATCGTGCATTCAAGGCACCGCTCGCTGCACAACTTCATCATGAACATCTGCTCGGCATTGACTGTCTACTGCTTCTTCGACAACAAACCCGAGGCACTGCCTGTAAGAAGAGAAAATTCTACCCAATTGTGCCTGTTCTAGTACAGACTTATCCCGAACTCGCGTAATCAAATCCGTGTAAATCTGTTCTATGTGTTAATCCGTGTGCTGGAACACTCCCCCTTCAGAGGGGCTGGGGGGTTACTCCACCGCGCTCTGTATCTCCCGGCGCAACTTCGTCAAGCGGGTCATGTCTGCCCGGCGGGTCGTGCGAAGCCAGGCGTAACGCAGGCGGTTTGCCCACAGCCCGGCAGCCTTGTACCAACGGAACGCCCACTTGCCCAGCAGGTATTGCGCGGGAGCGAAGATGAACAGCGTCCACCACGGCAAGGGGGTGAGCACGGCATAAAGCACGGTTTGCAGCAGGTAAAAGAGGGGGAACAGGAACACGGCACCCAGCACGTAATCGAACGAACTGAAAAAGCCGTTGTACTTCACGCCCATCTTCTTACGGATGAAAGGCGGTAGGAAGAAGGGGAACATGTTCAGCACGAAGCCGCACACGAACACGGGCGACAAGGCCAGCAGCCCCACTCCTTGCAGCAAAAGCGCAAACATGTTGCCGGGCCTTTCCAACGCGGCCTCCTGTAACCCATAGCGTTCGCGCAACTGCTTGTACTCCATGCACTGCCCGGCAAGCCGTTCCGCCAGTTCCGGCATATCGGCCTCCATGGCCACCAACCGTTCGGCCACCTCCCGGCGCACCCGGAAGCACGATGCCGGGTCGGCCGCGCCATATCGAGCCTTCGCCAGCCAACGGTCGGAGACGTAAAGAGCCGTCTCAAATGCTTCATAGTGCTGCTCCGTGGCCAAGTCCACCACCTGCCGGTGCAGCGCAGCCTTCAAGTCGGCCCGCAGGCGGTTGATGGCCACCGCCGGGTTCTCCCGGTACAGCGGCATGTAGTCGCTCACCCGCAACGGCCTGCCATAGTCGGCTATCACCACCTCGCCGAAACGTTCACGATTGCTATAATCTATCCCCACCGGGATAATGCGGATGGTTTCCCCTTCGCCTATCTGCTCCTGAGCCGTAAAGGCGATACGGAAGATGCCCTTGGCAAAGGGGCGCAGCTTGCGTTGGTCGCCCTGGTTGCCCTCGGGCATGATGCACAAGGCATTGTGTTGCTCCAGCACCTCGCGGGCAGCCTCGAACGTGGCATCGTTTTTCCCTAAGTTCTCATACCCGTCGCGGATGCGAAACGCGGGCAATATCTTCAAAAAGCGGAGGGCCTTGACAAAAAAGCCTTTCTTGAAAATATCGGAACGGGCAACGAACGTGTTCGACAGCCGGTAAGGCGTGCTGGCCAGCACGACCAACGCATCCATCAAGGCGTTCTGATGGTTAGGGGCAAAGATGACGGGGCCCCGCTCGGGGATGTTCTCCTTGCCCAACACGATGAATTTGGAATAAAAACTCCTGAACGTGGGGTTCACATACCGCCGCCCGATGCGGTAGGACGGGGTCAATTCGTATATCTTGGACATGATGGCGATTTACTGTTTACGATTTACCATTTTACTATTTACACGCTATCTGCGCAATCAGCGGGAAATCACGTGCAAAAGTAATAAGAATTGGGGTAAAAACATGGCTTTGCGCGGACAATCAACGGCAATTCCCGCATATTCTTCGCCGATTTCTGCTGACATGTTTCCCTTTTTCCCGGCAGATGTTTTCCAAAACGTCAGCACAAGTTTATCCAATCATGAGCACAACTTTTACTGCCCACAGTTATGGGTTATACAACTCACAGTTATGGGTTGTACGACCCACAGTTATGGGTTATACAACCCACAGTTGTGGGTCGTAGAATTTGTGCTCACGATTGGGAAAACATCTGCTCACGTTGGGGAAAATATCTGCTCACGTTGGGGAAAATATCCTGGCATGAATGGGGACGCTTGTACCTTTACGCTCTTTTCGGTTAGCACCCAGCTCCCTCTGCCGCCAAACAAAACAAGCCGGGCAGCAGTTGTGCCCGGCTTGTCGTGCCACGAAAGGGTTTTCCCTCTTGTCTATCATTCTTTCATAATCCGCTTGGTGAGCGTGCCTTCCGGCGTATCCACACTGAGGAGGTATGCCCCGGCGGGCAGGCGGTCGAGGTCGAGGCGGTGCGAAGCCGCGCCGTTCACCGCTTCATCCAGCACGAGCGCACCCGTGAACGAGTAGAGGCGCACCTGGTCGATACCCGTGCCGTTGTTCACCATCACGAAGTCCACGGCGGGGTTGGGATATATGATCACAGCCGTACCGTCCACGCCGCGCAATGCGGTGGTTTCCTGTATTTCGAGGGCAAACGTGCCTTCACCGCTCGCATCGGAGTACCACAACTGAAGTTCATCCGCATCGGCTATGCCCACCAGGTAATTGCCTGGGGCAAGCTCATGCTGGCGCAAGGCATTCCTCTAACAAAAAAAACGCCGACTGACGGTTTTCCCGTCAATCGGCGTTTACACCTATAATATTATATTGCTACGGCATCACATGCGTCCGCCGCCCAAGGCCTGGTACAAGGTGATGATGCCCTGTATCTCGGCCACGCGGTTGGACACCTGCGTCATCTGCGCGGTGAGCAGGGATTGCTGCGCGGTGAGCACTTCGAGGTAGGTTGTCGAGCCGTGCTTCATCAGCAAACTGGTGCTGCGAGCCGCCGTTTCAAGCGAAGCCACTTGCTGGTCGTAGTATTGCAACTTGGCACGCGCCGTCTGATACTGTACCAAAGCCTCGTTCACTTCCACCCCGGCGTTGAGCAGGGTTTGGTTGAACGCCAACCGGGCTTCTTCCTGTTGAGCTTTGGCTATGCGCAACCCGGCCTGGTTGGAGGCGCGGTTAAACAACGGCTCGGTGATGGAAGCTGTGGCCGCCACGATGAACTGAGCCGGGTTGACAATGGCATTGCCCAAGCTGTTGGTCCACCCCAGCGTGCCCCCCAACGTGATGGAGGGGTAGAAAGCAGCGCGGGCGGCATTCGTTCCATAGAAGGCTTGTGCCAATGCCCATTCGGCCTGCCGCACATCGGGACGGTTGGCCAGCATCTGCAAGGGCACGCCCACGGCCAACTGCTCAGGGAACTGCTGCCCTTCCAGCCGTCCGCGTTCCACGGCGTGCGGCACATCGGCCAGCAACAGGCACAGCGAGTTTTCCGCCTGGTTCACTTGCTCCTTCAAATCAAGAACCGTGGTCTTGATGCTGTAGAAAGTGGCTTCGGTCTGCGCCAAGGCAGCCTCGTTCACCAATCCCGCATCCTTCATGGCGCGGGTCACGCCCACGCTCTCGCTCCAGGCCGTCTCGGTGGCCAGGGCTATTTCGTATTGAGCATCAAGCATCAACAGGGTGTAGTACACGTTGGCCACCGAAGCAACAAGTTGCGTCTTGACCGCCTGCTCGTAAGCCTTGCTCTGTTCCAATGCAGTCTGCGCCTGACGCTTGGCGTTGGTGTTCTTGCCGAAGATGTCCAATTCCCAACTGGCCGTAACGGGCAAGGTGTAGGTCTTGGGCTGGAAACCGCCTTTGCCCCCGCTGATACCCCCTTCGGGCGAGAGGTAGAACGACGGCACGTAGGCCAGCCGCGCCGTGAGCAAGGATGCTTCGGCCTCCTGCACCCGAAGCTGTGCCGTGCGCAGGTCGGTGTTGCGCACCAAGGCCGAGTCGATAAGTTGTTGCAGGTAAGGGTCGGTGAACACCTCCCGCCACGACAGGTCGCCGAAGTTGGTGGTGTCTTCCGTAACCGCCACCTCCTCGCCGTACAGGCCTTCGGGCACTTCCTCGGCTGCCTTATACTTATTATATATGCCGCAGCTGCTCACCGCGAGCAACACAGCGGACAATATTATCATTTTCTTCATATCTCGTTAATCTTTCTTTTTAGAATGGCTTTGGATGCTCTTCAGCCGTTTCATCACTTTTTTCTCATGTTCACTTTC
>CASFUX010000164.1 GCA_949297975.1 uncultured Bacteroidales bacterium | reverse complement strand
CCTCATGGAGAAACTGCCAAAAGGGAAGAACGCGGAAGGGCTGGCGGACGCGGTCATCCGCATGATGCTCCCATACAAGGAATACGTGCACACCATCACGGCAGACAACGGGACGGAATTTGCACGGCACGAGAAGATTGCCGACAAGCTGGATGCACGCTTCTTCTTCGCGCACCCCTACGCCTCATGGGAACGGGGGCTGAGCGAGTACACCAACAGGCTCGTCAGGCAGTACATCCCAAAAAACACGGACTTCTGCCACCTTGACGCACAAGAGGTCAAACAAATACAATACAAAATAAACAAAAGGCCCAGGAAAAAAATCGGATTCGACAACCCTAAAAGGTGTTTCTTCCGAGCACTGAAATAAAAATTGCATTTCACAATTGAACCTGCCGCGCATTTATTGTATCCTCCTCCCCTGTTTTTGTCGAGAAATATCGTACCTTTGTCGAATTATTTATCCTGTCGCAGGATTGACGACCTACTTTTGCATTTGCTTTTCAACGCCATAGGCTCACGACCTGCGGTTGGCAGGACAAGGCGGCTTTCGCCTGCCTGCATAATTTATAAAGGTATAAAAAAGAGGGAAAACAGAAACAATGAAGACAAACAAATGGATCATGACGCTGTGCCTGGCATGTTGCCTGGGACCGTTGGCGGCTCAACAGGCGGACACCGCCCGGCTGGTGCTGTCGCTGGACTCGGCGCGGCAGGTGGCCATGGAGCACAACCGCACGCTGAAGAACGCCTCGCTCGATGTGCAGAAAGCCGAAGCGTCGCGCTGGCAGAACATCGCCAGCATGTTGCCGCAGGTGAACGCCTCGCTCGACTACCAGGACATGCTGGGGTATGAAATACCGTTCAACATCGAGGGCACGAACACCGAGATGCGTATCGCCATGCCCGCTTCCGGCTCTATCGGCATCACGGCGGCGGTGGCTTTCAGCGGGGCGCAGGTGGTGGCGGCAAACTTGGGCACGATAGCCATGCGCATGGCCGACATCACGCAGCGGCAGACCGAGCAGCAGATTGGCAACCAGGTGAAGAACATCTACTACTCCATCCTCGTCATGGAGGAAACCATCGGCCTGCTGGAAAAGAACCTGGTGAACATCGAGAAGCTATACGAAACCACGCAGCGGTCGGTGGACGTGGGCGTGTCCGAGCAAGTGGATGCCGACCAACTGTCCATCCAGGTGGCCACGATGAAGACTACCATCAGCACCAACCGCCGCTCACTGGAGATGCTGTACAACTCCATGCGCCTGCAACTGGGCATACCCGCCGACACGCCACTGACCCTCTCGCAGACCATCGACGAGCTCATCAACATAGACAACGCCGTGGCCTTGCTGGGTGAGGAATTCGTGATAGGCAACAACTACGACTACCAGCTGCTGCAACAAAGCGTGGAACAGGCCAAGAAACAGGTGCGACTGAACGAATGGGCTTACGGTCCCTCGCTGAGTGCCTACTACCAATACACGGCACGCACGTACTTTGGCAAGGAAAGCGGCTTCAACATGACCCCGCCCAACATGGTGGGCGTGACGCTGAGCGTGCCCATCTTCTCCAGCGGCAAGAACTTCACCGCCGTGAAGGCCGCCAAATTAGACTACCAAAAGCAACTGAACACACTGGCCGACACGGAAGAAAGCCTGCGCATACAGCACAGCCAGCTGCGCTACAACCTGGCTTCGGCCTTCGAAACCTACGACACACAAAAGAAAAACGTGGACGTGACGCAACGGGTGCTGACCAACATCTCCAACAAATACGAACACGGCTACGCCTCCAGCTTGGAAGTGACGGATGCCAACACCAACCTGCTCACGGCGCAAAGCAGCTACGTGCAGGCCTTGCTCGAACTGGTGAACGCCCAAATAGAACTGGAAGAGTTGCTGAACAAGTGATGCCCCCTCAACTTCCCCAAGGGGGAGCTTGGGAAGACGAAAGGGTACGTTCAAGGCCAACGGCCTTATGGCACTCAGCGTAGGGCATCGCCCTACGGGACAAGGTGAAAAGTCAAAACCTATTTGTGTTATTCGCGTTCTCCACAATTTGAAATTTGAAATCTGAAATTTGAAATTATATATATAATATGAATAAACGAACAAATCACATCGCCATCGTGTGCGCGGTGACCGCTTCGCTGGCAGCCTGCGGAAAGGCGGACATGGCAAGTACCGACACCACCGAACGGGTGGAACGGGTACAGACACAGAAACTGGAACTGACGGAAATATCGCGGGACATCGAATACTCCACCGTGCTCGAAGGCTACGACACGCAAAACGTGGCTCCTTCGCTCACGGGCATCATCGAACACATCTACGTGGAGGTGGGCGACCGCGTGAAGCAGGGCGACATGCTGGTTCGCATGGACCAGAACCAGTACAAGACCACCAAGCTGACTTTCGCCAACCTGCAAATAGAAATGCAGCGCGTGGAGGCCTTGCGCGAAAGCGGCAGCATATCGGAACAGACCTACGACCAAACCAAGCTGAGCTACGACCAGACGAAGGAATCACTCGACTTCCTCGAAGTGAACACCTACGTGAAAGCACCCTTCAAGGGGGTCATCTCTGCAAAAAGTTACGAGGACGGCGAGCTGTACAGCGGCCAGCCCATCGTAGTGCTCACGCAGCTGGACCAACTGAAAGCCCTCGTGAGCATCCCGGAAACGTATTTCCCCTTGGTCAAGAAAGGAATGCCCCTCACTTTGCAGACCGATATCTACCCGGGCGAGACTTTCCCGGCCTCGATTGAAATCGTCTATCCCACCATCGACCCCACCACCCACACGTTCCAAATCAAATTGCAGATACCCAACGCCTCCGAACGTCTCCGTCCCGGCATGTACGTGCGCACCACCTTGTCGCTGGGTCAGGTGGAAACCATCATTGTACCCTACCAGGCTGTGCTGAAACTGCAAGGCGCGAACGACCGCTACGTGTTCATCAACGACAACGGCGTGGCCAAACGCGTACCCGTGAAACTGGGACAACGCTTCGACGACCAGATAGAAATCATTTCCGACGAAATACATGCCGGCGACGAACTGGTGACTGGCGGACAGGCACGCCTTGTGGGAGGCGTGAAATTGCAGGTGGTGCAAGGCTCCACCGCCACACCTTACCAGGCAGGCAACTAACTTAAAACGAAGCAAACGACATGAGCATATACAAATCAGCCATCAACAAGCCCATCACCACGCTGCTCATATTCGTGGCGGTGATTATCCTCGGGCTTTTCTCATTGGCACGGCTGCCCATCGACCAGATGCCGGAAATAGACGCGCCCTACGTGTCGGTCATGACGGTGTACGCGGGAGCCAACAGTAGCGAAATCGAGACGAACGTCACGGAAGTGCTGGAAAACACGCTCAACTCCGTGGACGACCTGAAGGAAATGACCTCCACCTCGAAAGACAACATGTCCATCATCACGCTGGAATTCGAATGGGGCAGCAACCTCGACGAGGCCACCAACGACATCCGCTCCTACATCGACATGGTGCGCGACGACCTGCCTGACGGGTGCTCCACCCCCCTCATCTTCAAACTGAGCACCAGCATGATGCCGGTGCTGCAATATGCCATCACGGCGGAAGAAAGCTATCCCGGGCTGGAAAAAATATTGGATGACAACGTGGTGACGGTGCTCAACCGCATCGACGGCATCGGCAACATCTCCCTGTCCGGCGCACCCGAACGCTACATCTACGTGGAACTCGACCCGCAGAAGCTCAACGCCTACGGGCTGAGCCTGGAAGCGGTGGGGACGGCCATCAGCAACAACAACCTGAACCTGGCCTCCGGCTCGGTGAAGATGGGCAAGGAACAATACCAGCTGCGCGTGGAAGGCGAATATGTGGAAAGCTCCGAAATAAACGACATCGTGGTATCCACCGCCATGGACGGCAGCCAGGTGTTCGTGCGCGACCTGGCCGTGGTGCGCGACACCATCAAGGACCTCACCATTGAAGAAAAGGTGGACGGCGGCGACGGCGTGCGCCTCATGATTACGCGGCAATCGGGTGCCAACTCCGTGCAGATAGCCAACGACGTGCGCCGCGAAATGGAGCAGATACAGAAGACCCTGCCGCCCGACATCAAATTCCAGATCATCTACGACTCGTCCGAGGACATCACCAACGCCATCCACGGGCTGGCGGAAAGCATCTTCTTCGCCCTGCTGTTCGTAGTGCTGGTGGTGCTGTTCTTCCTCGGCAAGTGGCGGGCCACGCTCATTATCGGGCTTACCATCCCCATCTCCCTGGTCACGGCCTTCATCTACCTGTTGGTGGCGGACAGTTCCATCAACATCATCTCGCTGTGCTCGCTCACCGTGGCCATCGGGATGGTGGTGGACGATGCCATCGTGGTGTTGGAAAACATCACGAAGCACATCGAACGCGGTTCGCGTCCACGTGAAGCCTCCATCTACGCCACCAATGAAGTATGGGTGTCCGTCATCGCCACCACCTTGGTCATCGTGGCGGTATTCATGCCGCTCACCATGCTGCCGGGGCAGGCCGGGGTGCTGTTCAAGGAACTGGGCTGGATAGTCACCATCGTGGTGTGCATGTCCACCCTCATCGCCATCTCGCTCACCCCCATGCTGTGCTCCAAGTTGCTCAAGAGCAAAAAGGTAACAGTGGATGCCGACGGCAACCTGGTGGAAATACAGCCCCGGATCAACTGGTACGAACGCTTCGTGGTGCGGGGCTTCCTGGACAAGCTCGACCGCGTATATGCCAACGTGTTGCGTTGGTGCGTGGACCACAAGGTGGCCACCATCGGCATAGCCACCGGCGTGTTCCTGCTGTCGCTCGTGCCCATGTTCACCGGCATGATAGGCACGGACTACATGCAACAGCAGGACAACGGCCGCCTCAGCATCACGGTGGAACTGCAACGCGGCACGCGCATCGAGGAGACCTCGCGCATCGCCCGCCTCATCGAGCAGCACATCGTATCCCTCGTGCCCGAGACGCAGCTTATCTCCACTTCGCTCGGTTCGAGTGACGATGCCGACCTCTCGGCCATGTTCTCCACCACGAACAACAACAAAATATCCATGACGGTGCGCACCAGCAAGAAGTATGAACGCGAACGAAGCATCTTCGAAATCGCCGAAGTCATCCGCCAGGACCTCGCCGCCATGCCCGAAGTGGTGACGTACAAGGTGGACAACTCGTCCATGGGCATGTCGATGGGTTCGACCGTGGACGTGGAAGTGTACGGCTACTCCTTTGAGGGAACCAACGCTGTGGTGGCCGAACTCACGCAACGCATCAAGGACATCCCCGGTGCCCGCGACATCGACGTGAGCCGCGAGGAAGACCGTGCCGAACTGCAAATCATCTTCGACAAGGAAAAACTGGCCCGCCACGGTCTGAACGAAGCCACGGTGGCCACCTATGTGCGCAACCGGGTGAACGGCATGACCTGCGGCTACCTGAAAGAGGATGGCGAGGAATACGACATCGTGGTGCGCTTCACGGAAGAATTCCGCAACAGCATCACCGACCTGGAGGAACTGCCCATCAACGCCCCGACCGGCGAAATCATCAAGTTGAAGGAACTGGCCGCCATCGAGGAATACTGGTGTCCGCCCGAAATAGAACGCAAGAGCCGCCAGCGCATCGTCACCGTGTCCGTCACACCCTACGGCACGTCCATGGGCGAACTGGCCGAGGCCATCCAAGCCGAAATCAACCAGATGGACATCCCGCAAGGGGTTAACATCGACTTCGGCGGCAGCTATGAGGACCAGCAGGAAACGTTCGGCGACATGGGTATGCTCATGGCACTCATCCTCATGCTCGTCTATGTGGTGATGGCCTCGCAGTTCGAGTCGTTCTCCAAGCCGTTCATCATCATGATGGCCATCCCGTTTGCCATCACGGGGGTCATCCTAGCCTTGCTCATCACGGGTACGACCCTGGACATGATTGGTGCGCTCGGTGTCATCTTGCTGGTGGGTATCGTGGTAAAGAACGGTATCGTGCTGGTGGACTACACCAACTTGATGCGCGACCGGGGGTATGAACTGAAGGAAGCCATCGCCCTGTCCGGCGCATCCCGCTTGCGCCCCGTGCTGATGACCGCCATCACCACCATCCTCGGCATGGTGCCCATGGCCTTGAGCACGAGCGAAGGCTCGGAAATGTGGGTGCCGATGGGCATCGTGGTTATCGGCGGTGCCACCGTGTCCACGCTGGTGACGCTGATTATCGTGCCCGTGCTCTACGCCGCCATGTCACGCCACGGCGAACGCGACAAGGCCGAAAAAGAACGCAAGGAATACATCTTCATGCAATTGAAACCAAAGAATTAGCATTCAGCTACAAGTTACGAGCTACAAGCTACAAGTGAGTAGCTAAGAGTTAGTAGCTAATAGATAGTAGTGAGTAGTAGTTTACCTGCTCAAAAGTTCTGCGTCATGCCGCATGGCACTTGTAGCTTGTAACTTGTAGCTCGTAGCTAACTTGTCAACTCGTTTACTAAAAAAATGAAATCTGTCTTTATCATATTCAACCAAGCCAATACGGAGCGTGTGGAATACATGCTTGACCAATTAGGAATAAGAGGCTTCACGTTTTTCGAACAAGTGCAGGGACGGGGCACCACCGACGGCGACCCGCGCCGGGGCACACACACCTGGCCTGAAATGAACTCGGCCGTGATGACGGTAGTAAATGACGACCAAGTGGACGAACTGCTGCAAACGGTGCACAAACTCGATTGCCGCAACACGGAAGTGGGCATCCGCGCTTTCGTGTGGAATATCGAACGGACGATATAGCAGGAGGCAAGAAATAAGAGGTAAGAGGCAAGGAGCAAGTAGGGGCGAAAAAACTTTCGCCCTCAATTCTGCGGAAAGCTATCATCCGCGCACCCCGCATCCCTGCCATAATGTCCGAAAAAACGTGTGCTCACGCATCCCCGAAAATGTGAGCAGAAGTTGAGGAAAATCTCAGCACTTTTTGCCTAACATCTGCGCACATTTTCACTAAAAAGTACGCACTTTTTTTCAAAGGCAACAGCATACTGAAAACCAACACCTTATAAAAGCACAGAAAACTGACAGAATGACAGGAGCAAGAAGCCAACAGTCAATGGAGTTTCCCATTCCGTTGTATTCCGGGCACCAATCCGAAATTTGAAATCAATCGCCCCTCCCTACGCCAAACCGCTCCTCTGGCAGGCATTTCCCGGCGGGTTCCACGTGTACCACGATGTCATACACATTGTCCACCGTGGCTTTGATGCTGGCTTCCACTTCTTCGGCGATGTTGTGCGCTTCGTTGAGTGACAGGTTGCCGTCCACTTCGATATCGAGCACAATCATATACATGCTGCCTATCTGCCGCGAACGCACCCGGTGCGGGTTGGCAGCTCCTGGCACACGGTCCACCGCCTCGAATATCTTGTCATACACCGTCTCGTCCTTCACGCCATCCATCAGTTCCACGTTCGAATCCATGAATATGCTTATGGCCGACTTCATGATGAACAGGCTGATAAGCATCCCCGTGACCGAGTCGAGCACCGGCAGGTGAAACACGAAAGTAAACACCAACCCCAGCAACACGCCGCACGAAGTCAGCACGTCATTGCGCATGTTCAAGGCATTGGCCGTGAGCAGCGAGCTGTTCACCCGCCTGCCCTGCCGATATTGGTAAAGTGCCAACAGCAATTTGCCTGCAATGGAAAACAAGGTAACGTACACCGCCACCATGCCGGGCATTTCGCGCACCTCATCTCCAAAAATGGCCTTTACCGACGACACCAGCATCTGCGCCCCGGCATAGAAAATAATAAACGAAAGGATTTTTGTGGCGATGCTTTCCGCCTTCTCATATCCGTACACATACTTCCGGCTGGGCGGGCGGTTCATAATCTTGGCCGTGAATATCATCACGATGGACACCACCACGTCCGTAGCCGAGTCTATGCCGTCACCCACCACGGCCAAGCTGCCCGCCAGCACCCCCACCAGCAACTTCGCCACCGACAACACCCCGTTGCCGATGGTACTCACCCACGAAGCCCTCAATATCACCCGCTCACGGCTGTTGTCCATCGAGTTTTTATCCATAAGTTTTGTTTTTTATTGTTTTGGGCAAATGTTTCTGTTGACAGAAGCTCAATGCTTTTGCAAATTGCGAAAATGGAGCACAATATAAGAAACACAAGCCGCCCCGATGCAGGCATCAAGGCGGCCGTGTTGCACTCTAATGAAAGGCGTTACTTGCCTTCCTATTCGTAAGCTCCCATTTTCAACATGCTGATTTCTTTCCCCGTGAGGAAGCGGTATTTCCCGCGCGACAGGTTCTTCTTGGTCAGCCCGGCAAAATACACCCGGTCGAGGCGGATGACCTTGTAACCCACGCGGTCGAAGATGCGACGGACGATGCGGTTCTTGCCCGAGTGGATTTCGATGCCCACCTGCCGCTTGTCCTCATCTTTCACGTAAGCCAGGTCGTCGGCCTTGATGAGGCCGTCGTCCAACTCGACTCCTTCGTTCAGGATTTTGTTGAAGTCGGCCTCTTCCAGCTCGCGGTCCAGCGTCACGTGGTAAATTTTCTTTTTCTCAAACTTCGGATGGGTCAATGCCGCAGCCAAGTCGCCATCGTTGGTGAACAGGAGCACGCCCGTCGTGTTGCGGTCCAAACGGCCTACGGGATAAATCCGTTCGCTGCACGCGTTCTTGACCAGGTCCATCACGGTGCGCCGTTCGTGCGTATCCTCCACGGTCGTCACGTAATCCTTCGGCTTGTTCAGCACCAGGTAAATCTTGCGTTCGGCGTGTACGGGCTGGTCGTGGAACATCACCTTGTCCGTGGGCAGCACCTTGGCTCCCAATTCGCTCACCACGACACCATTCACCGTAATCACTCCGGCCTGGATGTAATCATCCGCCTCGCGGCGCGAGCATACCCCGGCGTTGGCCAGGAACTTGTTCAGGCGTATCGGCTTCGTCAGGTCCACTTCCTCGCGGTAAGGCGAGAAGTGCTTGCGTTCCTGCCCTTCCACGCTGTTTTTACGTTTGCGGAACACGACCTTTTTATTGTTCTCGTCATAACGCGCATCGCCTTGCGACTGCCCCGCCCGTTGCTGCGGGAAACGGTTGGGAGATGCCGGACGACCATCGCGGTTGCCATACATGCCCCCACGATTCTGATTGCCGTATGCGCCACGGTCGGCATACCCTTCGCGGTTGCCATAGCGGTCGCCCTTGTTGCTGTTGTAGCGGGGTCTGTCTTGATTGGAATAAAAGCGGTTTGGATTGTTGTACGGGCGTTTTTCCCGGTTGTCGGAATAACCGTGGTCGCTGTCTACACCCCACCGGTTACCATCTACTGCGTCATTTCTCTTTCTGAATGACCGATCTTCAAAACGATTCCCATCGTAATTGGGCCTTCCAAATTTAGGCTTAGAATCCGAATGTTCCATTTGTCTTTAATGCTTAAAGCCTCTCGGCTGTGGTAAAAAATGATTTTGAATACTGCTTATATATAAGTCTTTCCTATTGGGGCTGCAAAGGTCGGAAAAAAAATCGTATGCTCCTAATCTTGGGATGGTTTTAATATGGCGCCTCTACAAAAATCCATTTTTCGCCATGTATTCTCTTATATACCATGTATTCTCTTATATACAATATGACGTTTTGAGTTTTGCAGAGGTCTCCATAAAAAATTGTGGGAATGGAATGTTTTGAGTACCTTTATGGGTTAGAAACAAACAGGTTACACAAAAACATCCATTCCCATGACCACTGCAAATTTAATCGAAATTTTTTGTTTGATGGACGAGTTTTGCAAATATCTTAAGCCGGTACTGAAAAAGCGCATGGTCGAAAACCCGGACAAGCGATGCCGCAACCGCCCGTGCAAGATGTCGGACAGCGAGGTGATGACCATACTCGGGCTCTTCCACCTCATGCGCCATCGCGACCCCAAGACGTTTTATCTCGGTTACGTCTGCAGCCATATTCGTGAGGATTTTCCAAACAGGCTGTCCTGCAACCGTTTCGTTGAAAGGCGGGCTTCGGTCGCCGTCCACCTGCTGCTGTTCCTGCAGACTTGCGCCCTTGGCAGGTGCACGGGCATATCCATCATAGACTCCACGCCGCTCGCGGCCTGCCCATCAAACGTGAACGAGCCCACAAGACGATGAAGGGATGGGCGACCAAGGGCAAATGCACGATGGGCCGGTTCTATGGT
>CASFUX010000163.1 GCA_949297975.1 uncultured Bacteroidales bacterium | reverse complement strand
TCCCTTGTTAATAAACCCGCGAGCTAACAGAAAAAACATGCCTCCAGACGTGGACTGCATACGCTCTTGTAAATTTTTGTTCCATGCCGCATAGCAAATAGCTGGCACAGCATGAAGAACTTTGTCACGGTTGCTATCCTGAGTCGGACAAACAGCTTCACACAACCCACAATCTACACATATCGCACAGTCAATAATCGGATAAATAAAACCCTCCTCATCCGAACGCATCTGGATTGCCTTGTGAGGACAAATCTGTTCACAAGCACGGCAACCATAACACAATTCTTTCGGCTTATCGTGATAAATAAAATTTCTCATTGACTCCTTTATTTTCATCCTTATCCATAATTAACACTCCCCGCTCATTTTGTTCCTGAAAATAACGCACAGCAGTAAATATCATTAGGCATCCCCATTGAAAGGGAACATTTCCCAATGTCATATTAAATATGAATACCCAAAATAACGTTTCGAGAGAAAAAAAATGTCTTATTGCACATGTATAGACCAAAATCTGCATCACAATGAAACTCAACAAACCATAATCACCAATACCTCCTATCATTACCTTGCTGCTGAATAGACCATCACTCAAAGCATGATCAACACCATGTCCAAACCATGTTTCCCAATCCGTCAAATCCAATGAAGTAATCGTATTAACCAACGGCATTAACCGTGCAGCCGCACTTCCATCAGTACGCATTATGACATCCACATCAAGCGTCAAAAAAGCATTGAACGCATTGTAAGCACGCTGCAATGGAACAAAATCAACATACGGAATAATTGAATAAAAGATTATTAACAACGGAATCATCACAAATGCATACTGCCGCCTGACAAAATACAAAGACAAAATACCCAGTGCCACAAATGCCGTACCGCTTCCCATCGTCAGCATACACCAAAGGAAGCCGATCGTAGGCCATTTGGCTTCACGATAAATATCTCTGAAAAAAAGTCCTCGTTCATACTTCAGCTCAAACATTCGAACAAGAGCTAAAAACAACACCACCAAGACACGTGCTGAGACAGAAGGCTCGCCAGAAAAGGAATTTGCCCCAATGCCACGATCCAAAAACTGCGTTAAATTAATAACAGGCAAATACTTGACCCCCGCAACGATAGCTACCTGTTGAATTACCAACAGCACAAAATAAGCGATAATAAACCCTTTCAAAAAACGAATAAAAAAATCTGCATCAAAAACTTGACGTTCGTAAATCAGATTATAAAAGGTCAAAAACATTAACCAATAAGACAGATTATAAACAATCGTTGACCAGCGTAACGTCTGTGGATGCATCATGCTCGCAAACAAGACAAAAAGCGCATAAACCACTATCAGCAAAAAGGCCTTGCTAATTTTCGGCGAAAACACAATAAAAACAAAAGGGCAAAACAAAGCTACTACAAATTTAAAATAACTCACCCCCGCCCTGGTATCTATTGGAATGTATCGAACACAAAAAACAACGATCAAAAACAATGCGAAACATTGCAATTTCTTATCAACACCTTTCATGAAACTACTTCCCGATAATAAACTTAAATTTGCTGTTAATCAATTCAGTAATGCCTATTTGCAAAACAACCGCAACAAAAAAGTAAACAACCGTTATGCACCCACTATAATCAGCCTTGTGCAATATATCGCTGTTCACCAATTGTGCTACCGGGAGCAACAAACAAAAATGCACTGCCATAATAGACAACGAATTTCTACCACAATAAGCTAATGGCTTTTCTATAACAGCGATATGCTCAATTGATTTGAAAAACAACAATATACCCAATCCGGCACAAACGTTACCAACAACAAACATAAACTCGTTCCAAATCAAAAAATCCGCTATCCTTGTAAAATTCAAAACGAAAAATGCCAATAAAAGCAAAAGAGCCCCTTCTACAAACAATCTTTGCGAAGGAGCACTAAATTGCTTTTTCCCAAAATTTAAACTCACATAATAGGAAATGCTTAAATAAAGAAATGCCGTACTTACGTCTAATATGACGCGAAAAGGTGCGTTTATTAAATCCTTATACACAGAATTAGTATATGAAACCTCTTGCCTCCACCATGCGTATAAACACATAATAGCAAACCCAACAACATAGCATATTGACTTCATTAACCAAGATCTATCACGGGTAACAAGAAACAACATTTCTCCTCCCAATAAAGCAGGCAAAAACCACAAAGTACCAATACCCCTTAATACTACAGTCTTATACACATCCCTCCATAATATAAATGGTTCAAACAAATGAAGCAGCACCATTAACAAATCGAACATCAGAAAAATCAAAGAAAACCATAAATATGGCTTCACAAGCCCTTGTTTCCTTTTTCCCCAATGTTCTTTCACAGTCCTTTTGTGCGAAGACATACCCCACAACCACCCCACAACCATATAAAAAGCAGGGGAACGAACCAAAAAGTAATTATATTTAAAATCAAAACAACCATTTTCAAAATGCAAAAAAAACAATGTCATTATCGACAAGCCCTTCACCATATCAATGGCCTGACTTCTTTTCTTTACCAGTTCTACCATTTGACAAACCTTTTTATTTTTCTAAACAACTCATACGAAGCAATATACAAAAACAAAGAAAGCTTAGCGATTTTTCTTCCAACCATAGTATCACCGCTATAGTGGTCTATGTAATAAAATCGTGATCGTTTCCATTGGGTTAAACGTTTCACCAGATCTCCTTTTTGACTTTTCACATGAGCATGCACAGCTTGTATGTCGGCCACATAATATTCCCTCTTCTTAGCCGCATAAACCTGCTCGGTCAAAATAGATTCTTCACAATACAAAAAAGGGTATTCATCAAAATAACCGATTTGCTGAACAAAACTCATCCGCACCAAAAAACAGCAGCCACTCACTTTCCAACAATAATGACTGTTACGAAAATCCTCTACATTTTGTGGCTTCGATGTTTTCTTGCGAAACAAGACACCCACCCAGTTAAAACTATACAGCCAAGTATTATGCCTTTTTAAGGGACTTTGATGCACCCCGTCCAATCCCACTATATCACTCCCCACCACTACCACATCCTCGTCCCGCTCCATCGCTTCCGCCAGTCTCGCCACATAGTCCGTCTGTGGAAACTCCATATCGGGATTGGCTATCAAGGCATATTCATAGCCTTTTGCCGCCGCATAGCGCAGACCAATGTTATTGCCCGCATTATAGCCCCGGTTTTCCTTGCTTTCCAGCAAAGTACAACCTTCATCACGTGCAAGAGTGCGCAACTGCTCCAAGTCATTGGGACGGGAATAGTTGTCCACCAACACGATTTCCAACTCAACACCCTCCTGCCGCTTCAAAAACGAAACACACTTACGGCTATCAGCGGAAGAATTGTAATTTAATATGATAACGGGAATAGTCATTTAACCTCTCTCCAACAAATCTTTGTCCAATAAAAAATCCAACAACCCAATAGTCTTCACACCCAGCTCATCTTCTTTACGATATATATCATCACCCGCAACAATTTTTTTCTAGAAATTTCCACTATAGAGACCTCTGTCTCCAAACAGCCTATTGCACATTCCAAAATACACGGTGATAATTTTCAATTCTATTCATAGCCATGCATAACATCAAAGCTCCAACATGTTTCTATATATGTCCTTATAATTATCCAGTTCCACCAACTCTATGCCAACAGTATTGAGATAGTACCTTTTGCCATCCGCAATCTTACCCTCCTTTTTATTATAAACAAACCATCCACCTTTCCTGCGCTCTGGATATTTTTTAAAGTACATGGCTCTTTCTATCAACAGCCATCTTAAAAATGTTTCATCTTCATCTAACGCCAATCCAAATATACATAAAGAACGATTAAAAAATATATGCAGCCATGTGTTATACCCCTTCCAGTAATTTTGATTTTTAGATCTGAAATTATCTGAAGCATCTTCGAAATGGAGAAAAGAACGCGTCCTTGCCACCAGAGCCATATATTGTGATAAACCAAGTCTTATGCTCCTCTTATAATCAAGCATACCATGGATATGCCACACCCCAAAACCATCCATTGGGGAGGTCAACTCCCTATCACTAAAGTATACATTCCATGGATAATAGTCAGAAAAATCTTTTTTAACACCCAATTTCCCTTTGTCCAGCCCATCATCAAGATTTCTATCAAAATTCGTTGTCAAAAGCGGCACATCCAAATCCATGATCTTATCTTGCAATATCCTATGATCTTCCTGAGGTTGCCATTGACTTAACAACTCGACTATTTTGACTTTTACACGTTCAAGAGACGTAAACTTTAACTCCATTATATCATAGAGTTCTGTTAAGGAAATACCTTTTATCTCAAAACCCAATCTATCATCGGATAATTGTCTCCAAACATTTAGCAAAAGGTCTCTCCAAGATACATCTTTCTGATTACCGTATGCAAACCTATTAATCCCATTCCCGACAATGAATGCAAGATCGGAGCGGTTATGATATAAGGCTTTTTTTACATCTGTTACATTATCAATCATTTTTACGAATTATTTACATTGTGTATTTCACTCTAATTACATCGGAGCAAATAACCAAAATGCATTAAAACACTTGCTCCCGCAACTTCAGAGAACCGTTCCTACAACTCGAACTTCACGCCGAACAATTTTCCTTATCACGAAACAACTACTAATTCCCTTCCAACACTTTACGATACAACTCTAAACGTTTAAGAGCCAATGTCTCTATCGAATAAAATTTGTCACAAGTAAGAGCAGAATTGTCATAAAAACGTTTTCTGCAACTCTCATCCTCTATCAACTCAACAACTTTTTGAGCAAAAACATCTGGATCATCAGCTATAAAACAATCAACATTATCCTTGTATTCCAACCCTTCCGCCCCTATAGATGTCGAGACAAAAGGAGCACCATAATTAACAGCATCAATTATTTTCATCCGCATTCCACTTCCTCTAAGAACAGGAATCACAGCAATTGCCCCATCATATTCTTCTTGCAGATTAGGAACAAAGCCCCTAAAACTAATGTTTTTATACTGACTCACAAGCATCTTTGTTAATTTTTTATTCCACACACCTACAATATTCAAACACACTTGTGGATGATGATCTAAAATTTTTTCCCACACATTTCCCAAAAACCAATTCAACCCTTCTGCATTAGGCGTATGCCCCTCCCCACCAACAAATATAAGTTTATTGCGAAAAGTGCAAGCATTCCGTCTTGAAGGTTTTTTTATACCTGCAGGGGAGCTATATATAGGAGCAATCACACCATTTTCATGCAATTTTTCCTTATCATCTTCCGTCAAGGTGAAAACCGCATCATACTTATTCATTGCGACAATTTCTTCTCCCTTAAGTTTTTCAAACATAAACCTTTTGAACGCAGGTTTATTTTCCATCTTGCCCAATCTTTGGGCATTTACCATAAAACGAATTTCATGTTGAATAAACACTTTCTTTATGTCATTCGGCAACGCATACACAAGATCTTGATAATTGTAAAACTCAGTTTGAATAATATCTGGCTTCGCCTGGGATATAACTTCATTCACAAAGTCAAGATAAGCAGGCGTAAAAAAATTAGAAGCAGATTGCAACCAAAAATATCCCTTCCCATCCATTACAAACTGGTTCTGCACGTTTATTGCCATGCGCGACTTCATGAAGTTGAAATTTTTATTTTCCTGATATAAATGAAATGACACATTTTGCCATTTCTTTTTAAACTCTTCTGGCACAACCGACTTCGGGAAGGGGCACAAAAAATGAATATCAACATGATTTTGCAAGAAATTAATCATGTGAAAAACAGCCTGGTCTCCACCCGCTTTTAGCGGCCAAGGCAACATGGGACAAATGATAAGTACTTTCATAAAAAAAAATTATTTGAGGCCATTCTTAAACACAAGTATTCTGCTTTAATATCAAAGCAACATGCAATATTTGACCTTGCCGCCTTTTTCAAAATTTCAATACATAGCTTTTTAACAATTGCAAACAAACCTTAGGATATATCGCAAATGCTTTTAACAGATAAAAACAGGCTCTAAAATATTTCTTTTCTTTTTTCATGTGCGAACTTATGCTAAAACACCGCTCTGTTCTGATAGTATTTGTAGCTTTAAGATATTTTTTACCAAAAAGTTCAACAAGTGCCATGTCATGCTTTAAAGCTTTTAACTCACGTTGAAAATTAAAACCATAGACAGCACCTCCTGGATGCTTCCGATAAACAGACATAATATCACTCATATAATACAACCGACCGACTTCTGCCGCTGACAAAAACAAAACTATATCACCATATAAAATTCGCTTATCCGAACTTGCCTTATGATACAAAGAAGAATCTATGACATCTTTTCTCATCACCACCGATGCTGTCGGTATCGTCCAATGTTCCAGCACCTCAAAACCAGTATACTCTCGATTCGTATTTTCCTTCAAAAAGGCTACATCTGCATCCCAATTGCCACATATCTCATAATGCACCATCGCATTATGAAAACACAACGAATATTCTGGATTTGCCTCCAACAAATCCACCTGCTTCTGCAACTTCAGCGGGTCAGTCCAATAATCATCACCCTCGCACATGGCTACGTATTTACCATGTGTGTGCACATTCATAATGCGCATCAGCGAACCGTCATGCTTGGAATATTGGTTCTCCGTTTCATAAATGGGCTTGATAATGTCTGGGTATTTTTCTGCATACTCCCGGATAATGGCAGCCGTGCCATCGGTGGAAGCATCATCGTGTACAATCGCTTCAAAACGAAAATTGGCCTTTTGCATCACAAAGCCCTCCAAACACTGGCGAATGTACGCCTCGTGGTTGTACGTGATGCAACGTATGGTAACCATCACATCATTAGTCATATCATAATTAGAGTTTATATCGAATCGATCTTCATATCAACACTTTTAACAACACTTCGCAGTCTATTTGTCTCAAATCAAGAGCAAGTGGCTCATTCAACATTCATCTAAGAAAACTTCCGATGACTGTCTATCAATTCTTGCTTTTTCATGATATTGCGAGCCATCTTGACCATGGGAGGACCTATAAACTTGCCCTCTTTCAAGGCAACTCCTTTGCCTTCGCTCTCCGCCTCTTCTGCAAGAGCTATCATCTCACGCGCCCATGCAACCTCTTCCTCCGTAGGAGAATAATATTGGTGAACCAAGGGCAGTTCTTTGGGATTGAGGACAAGCATACCTTCAAATCCCAGATCTTTGCTCAGTTTCAGGTTGCGCTCCAAATCTTCCAAATCATGCACTTTTATGTGAACAGTGTCGATGGGAAGCACCCCACAGGCACGCGCACCAATGCTTATCAAATTCCGGGCGGTCATGATGCTCATCCCTTCAGCATCATGTTTCCCACGCAAATCCGTCACATAATCCTCACAACCAAAAGCGACTGCAATAACACGATCGCAAGCCATACAGATTTCTTTGATATTGATTACTGCACCTGCCGTCTCTATCAAAGGTATGATCTTGAACGTACCGACCGGAAAGCCTTTCTCGTATTCAATCGTCTCCAGCAATTTGCCGAAGAAGTAAACATCCTCTCCCTTAGTCGATTTAGGATACATAAACCCGGCAATCCCCGGTATAGTCAACTGGTAAGCATCTTTCAACAATTCACCGCTCTCTCGATCGTTCACACGCGGGAAAAGCAATTTCCCGTTCAAATCCGTCCGCTTGGCAAACTCCTTGATGTTGTCGCGTGATTTCTGCTTGTCCTGGTAGGGAACAGAATCTTCAATGTCCAGCAACAACACATCCGCATCGCGCCTGACCGCGCTATCCAGCAATTTTTGATTATGCGCAGGCACAAACATCAAACTGCGCATCAAATAGGTTTCATGCATAACTTTTATCCTCTTTTTTTCACTAAAACTTTTCTTCTAAAGGACAAAACGTCTATCCCATGCTGGTTATAAGCAATGGATTCCACATAGATAATACCCCGATCCAGTTTGGATTTTGACTCACGCTTATCCAATATCTTTGTACGCACATAAATCGTATCGTTCAAAAACACCGGATTCAAGTGCTTTACGCTCTCATATTCCAAATTGGCAATCGCTTTCCCGCTAATGTCGGGAACTGTAATCCCCACCGCAAGAGAAAAGACCAAAGTGCCAACTACTAAAATCTGCCCATGCTGATTCTTGGCTGCATAATCCAAATTGGTATGAACCGGATGATGGTTCATGGTCAGCAGACTGAAAAAGTTATTATCGCTCTCGAATATCGTTTTGGAAAGTGAATGACGGATTTCATCGCCTACAACGAAATCCTCGTAATATAAGCCTAATACGGACTGGTTCATAAGCCTAAATTTTCATTTACCAATATCACATGAATACGATCCTTAAAATAACCGCCTGTACCTTTTTCCATTATCATTGTACAATGACGGCTGCACAAAGCTGCATTGCAATCCACACAGTGCCCCTTTTTAACGCATGGCAATTCTCCCAACTTGTACACCCCATAATCTTTCGCCCTTTCACCTTTAATACCATGCTTGACAGCGTGCCTAAGATGGTTAAGAGGTGTAGCCAAATTTTTTATCCGAGAAATAGCCTCGTCCACATTTTCTACAATCTTGTTTCTGCCCACCACCAAAACAACCTTATAGGGGCCAAAAATAACAGAAGCAATTCTATTTCCCACACCATCAACACTGACAATTTTGCCATCCATTGTAACAGCATTTGCACTCGTAAAGAAAATGTCAGACAACATAGCACGCCTACTTTTTTCCCAAATCTTACGATTTAACTCATTGTAGACTTCAGCCGGTATCCAATCATTTGGTTGCCCGTTAAACTCGCTATACCTTCCATCCTCTAATCTCTCAAAGGTATTATATATTGTTAACTCTTTTTCGGAATACAACCAGTCAAAAAGGCCTATTTGATGTAACGACATGGAATCACCTATGCCAATCACCCCCCCCCATTTTATTTTTCCTAACAATTTCTTTTGCAAGTTCCAGAGCTTCCCTTTTATTACCAGCATAATACCCATGCATTTGGTTCTTTTCTAACTTTGCACAAAGTGTTTCTATCCTGTTCTTATAGAAAGCTCTCTCTTCATCAAATGTTTTTTCAAAATCCATCATATGCACATCCTCCTTTTTGTTTTTTACATTTCACCTCTTATTCTTGGAAAACATCAATTTTTCCTCAATTTCTTCTTCTGAATATTGTTTAATAACGATATTATCTGATGCTGTGATGTATTTTGAACAATCTGGCATATTTCTTTTTACAGCCGTACATGCTCCAACAATACATTTCCGCCCTATAACTGTATCATCAAAAACAGTAGCATTAAGCCCAATAAAAGACTGTTCGCCAACCGTAGACCCACCTCCTAATAAAGAACGTGCGCCCAAAAAGCAATGTGCGCCCACATACGTATCTGCGCCTATCAATGTATAAGCCATTATCGCCACATCAGACTGTATGTGCGCATCATTTTGAATGACTACAAAATCATGCACCCAACAATTATCACCATCTATCCGCCCTCTGATGATAGCCGTTGGCGAGATGAGATTGGCAAAAGCATATCCCTTTCCTTTGCAATATTCATACAAATTTCTCCGGTCGCGGTTTAAACGGTTCCAAAGCAATGCAATAAATATTTTGTAATCCACTCCAGACAAATCTTTATCCAAAGTTTCCAATGCATAAACAGGCAGGCCGCAAAACTCATCTCTTTCTTTATAGCATTCATTTACAGCAAAACCCATTATATCATACAACTTATACATTTGCACAAATTCAAATGCATGTCTTGCATTTGTGCTTGTCCCAATAATCACCAATTTCTCCATTGTTTATTATTTTTAATTCTTTCTACACGCTCAAAAGAACTCCTATCATTCATCAACTTCTACATGCAACCATTCCTGCTGGGTCGTCAATGACTCTTCCAGTTGTGCCTGCGAGTCAAATCGCAGCACCAGCGTCCCCAAAGAGTCATTTGCCCCTCTAAAGGCATCGACCCGATCACCCGCTTGAACCCATAAATCCATTTCCTCAACATAGGGACGTACCTTTTCATCAATCCGCAATTCCTGAAAACATCCATCTCTGTGGGCATGCAATATAACTTCAGCCCAATGCCCTTTATATGTTTTTTGCTCAATACCTATCACTTCATCACCCACCGCAGCACACACGGCTGCTGTTATCAAATCCACGCCCGTGGCATACCGAATCATCTCTGCCAGACGGTTGCCTCCACCACGAGGCGAGACCTCCATAATATATGGTTTATCGTTAACCCCTATACGAGTTTCCACATTATACACGGTGGTGTTCATCCGCAACAAAGAGAGCAAACGTTGCAACTCCGACTGGAGTTCGGCTTCTTGCTGCATACTCATGGTCGAAGGCCATGAGTATGCAGCGGGGACATATGCCCCCGCTGCATTCTCATCAAAACGTTGGGCTGAGAACGAGACAAACTTCAACTCCCCATCAATAGAAAAACAATCACTATCAGAAGAACAACCTTGCTTTTCGATAAATTCTTCCACAATGATGCGTCCCTTGATAGAATGTTCGTGCGCATACAGCAAAGCCGCTTGCAAATCCTTTTCGCCATCCACTCGCGTAACACCTTTTGAACCTGCCGAATCCGTTGGTTTCACAATCAGCGGATAACCGAATCGTTCCCGGCTCTTCCATGCTTCTTCCACCGTTACAAAGCCGAAAGCCCAAGGAACATTAAAACCATGTTCTGATAAGAATGCCCTAAACTTATCCTTGTTTTGAAGTATCTCTACGGATTCATAAGGACCAACCGGCGGCAACCCCAACTTATTCTGAACATACGCCGCAGCCACCACGCCTGGATCAACCCCAAAAGACATAATACCGTCAATCTCTTTTTCTTTCGCAGCTTGCAACACGGCCTCTTTATCTACAATGCTCACATTAACATATTCGTCGCTTAATTTGTGAGCGATATTGTCTGGCAGATAATCTGCCGTTATCACATAATAACCTTGTTCATGGGCTGCCTCTATGACAGGCAACAAATAACGAATACCACCAAGGAGCATCAATCTTTTTTGCTTCGTACTCATTTTATTTTTCAACGTTACAGCTTTTTGTTTTTACCGCTATATATTTTTGTTTTCTACTGTTCGGTATATCCGGCACGGTCATTTCCAACACACCGGCTTCCAACAACGCTCCTATATATCTCCGCCGGTTCTTGCTCTGATTGGAAAGTCCCAACCGATCCATAATCTCCTTGGCCGAACGTGGCACACGGCAATAATCAAGAATATCCCTTTGCACCTCAGTAAACTGGATACCCAAGTTACTTTCTTGGTTACTTCCTTGGTTACTTCCTTGGTTACTTCCTTGGTCGACTGCCCTCCAAATAACTACCCTGAAATCTTCTTCCTGATGAAATTCCGGTGTATTCAACCCATAAGCACGACATTTCGCTATAATATCTTCCGTACCCGTACCGACTTTTTCTATGTACCCTTTCCAATACATCGGGTCGGCAATCAGCGGATTGGTCGGCAATGACTTATGCGGTTGTTGAAGTTTTTGCACCGTCAGCCCATAAGGCAGTTGACCAGGATTCCATATTTCAAGCCTGTTGCGAAACAACATCACTTGAACACTTGCATTGCTTGTATAATCCCTATGGCAAACGGCATTGACAATCGCTTCCTTTACTGCATCTATCGGCAACTCCGGATGAGTCGGGACAGAGGCATTTTCTCCTTCTTCACGCGTCCCCACCCAATTGTCTACACGGCTCATCACGAAACTGGTGGCTTGATCAACCAGTTCAAATACATCGCCCCGATAAATCTGATAGGCCGGCATGGGCTTTCTCACGACATTGCCGTAAAACTGCACGCATTTCACCTCGGAAGTGATGAAGTACTTTTGCGGCTTCTTGCCGAAAAGCAATATGGCGGCATTGGCTATCCTGCCATTCTCGTCAATCAAGTCAAGATGGACAAGCAACTCCTTCACCGGCGTGTCAACCGTCAACGGAAAATTACGCTTGGAACGAGCTACTTGAACAAAACTCCGTATCTTATCTTCATCCAAATCATCAATACTTGCCCCGTTATCAAACGAAGCATCAAAAGGCCGCCAGCGAATATACTCCTTTTCTTCCAAATAACGTATCAAAGAAGCATATACGGAAGTCCGTAAGCCATCCACATCGACAAACGTCTTGCGGACGATATCACGCTCCACCTTGCTTATCAAGGCAGCCTCTTTGGGGTGTCGCCGCTCTTCGTCAATGCTCTTTATGAAAATCAGCCTGCTTTTATGCAATGAGGCTGCCAAATCATATTCCCGTTCAGTAGGCGAAATGCCCTCGGCATCTTCATATCCATATAAGTTGCCATACAATCCTAAATAGATGTCACACAGTTCGACCTCTTTCAAATACACATGGCTTGTAGGATACTCATTGGCAGGAACTTCTTCAAAGATGAATGGTTCAAAGAATTTGCCCAGCAGCACATCCGTCCGGATATAATGACACAGCTCCGCCCGCTCCCGGGCAAACTCGCTTTGAACACTGCTTATGAATATTTTTATTCGCCGCATTCCTCTTTTATCTCACGATCAAGCCCAATACCCGTTCCACATCTTCCTCGCTCAGTTCATGGTGCATGGGCAGGCAAATGACCTGCTCGGCGATGCGGGTAGCGACCGGCAGGTTTTCCCTGGTTGCCGACTCCAATCCCCGGTAAGTAGAGAACGTGCTGATAAGCGGATAGAAGTAGCGACGACCCCACACGTTGTGTTCCCGCATCTTGAAATAAAGTTCATCGCGCGTCATGCCGTACTGCTCCGCATCGACAAAAACGGGGAAGTAAGAATAGTTGTGACGCACACCCGGCATGTCATCGAAGAACGTAATGCCCGGCACATCACGCAAAGCCTCCCGGTAACGCACGGCTACCCGCCGACGTGCCTCAATGGCGGCATCGACCTGCTTCAAGTTCAACAAACCGTAGGCGGCACGCACCTCGTCCATCTTGCTGTTGATGCCCGGTGCCACGACCTCGGTCTCACCTGCAAAACCGAAATTTTTCAAATAGTCAATCCGCTTCTTCGTCTGCTCGTCGTGCATGATCAGTGCGCCGCCTTCCACCGTGTTGTACACCTTCGTGGCGTGAAAACTGAGCGTGGACAAGTCGCCCGCATTCAGCAACGACTCACCGTCCACCTCCACGCCGAATGCATGGGCGGCATCGTAAATCACTTTCAGCCCATACTTGTCGGCAATGGCCTGTATGGCTTTCGTGTCGCAAGGCTTGCCATAACAATGCACCGGCATGATGGCGGTGGTGCGGGGCGTAATGGCTGCTTCTATCTTGGCGGGGTCAAGATTGCAGGTGGCAGGGTCTATATCGACAAACACCGGCTTGATGCCATTCCACCACAAGGAATGGGTGGTGGCCACGAAACTATAAGGCGTGGTGATGACCTCGCCGTTCACCCGAAGTGCCTGTAAGGCGGTTATCAACGGCAAGGTTCCATTGGTAAACACGCTGATGTAGGGAACTTTCAGATAATCGGCCAATTCTTTTTCCAGGCGTTTGTGAAAACTGCCGTTATTGGTTATCCATTTGCTTGCCCAAATCTCTTTAAGCAAACCATGAAACTCCTCCAAATCGGGAAGTAACGGAGAAGTTACCGTAATTGTCTTTTGACTATCCATCGTTTAAATAATTAATTCTCGCAACATTTGCAATTTCATTTTCTACCAAGCAAGCCCAACAGCTCCTTTAATTCCGCCGAATGGAAAAGGAAGCTGCTCCCTACGTAATATGCCCCCCCAACCAGCACAGCCAAAAAGAGGCTTAGCGCATGATGCACCCCTGCCAAGGGCATCTGCACCAGCAAACACACTCCCAACATGACCACGCTATTGGCAAATATCGGCAGCAAATCCTTCATCTGCACCCAATAGCCTACTTGTATCAATTTGCCCGTATAGTAGGTGTTGATAAACAAAGCTATCAAAGAAGTAACAATGCGCCCGACACACATGGCCGTAAGTCCTAATGGAATGGTCACGCAAAGAGTAACCACACCGATTATTTTCTTCCACACTTCCAACTTCAGGAAAAGATCGCTCCGCCCCTTCACTTGCAACAGATTAAGGTTGATGGCATGGATGGGATACCACATCAAGGCAAAGCACAGGATTTGCAGAAACAGGATTGCCCCCTCCCACTTATCCGTCAAAATCCAGCGCACCAACGGGTCGGCCACCGCCACCAAGCCCATCATCAACGGGAACACGGCATAAGCAGAAAGACGCAGAAACTTCCGGTAATTCACCCGCAAACGCTCATCCTCGTTCTGAATAGTGCTCAGTACCGGGAACGTGACCCGTTGCAGGATGCCGGTGATGTTCACCGCCGGGAACTGCGCAAAATGCTCGGCACGGGCATATACCCCCAACGAAGCAGAGGTGAACTTCTTGCCAATCACAATGGTATATAAATTGTTGTATATAGTATCCAGCAAGCCGGAAGCCAACAATTTAGAGCCGAACGAGAACAATTCGCGAAACGAGGCCTTGGAAAAACGCGCCCTCGGACGCCATCGAGCCAACACCCACAGCAACACCATGCGAAAAGAAGCAGAAGAAACCGTTTGAACTACCAAAGCCCATACGCCATATCCTTTATACGCCAACACGATCCCTATGACACCAGACAAGACCGTCGCAGTAAGAGATATTTTGGCCTGCGTCTTAAAATCAATACGAACCGAAAGTAACGCTTGCTGGACAACGCAAAGCGAATTGAACAGCAAATTCAACCCGACAACTCGGGTCACCGACACCAATATCGGCTCATCATAAAAACGGGCGATCAAGGGGGCCGCAAAAAACAAAATAAGGTAACATGCCACTCCGACCCCTATGTTAAAATAAAAGGCGGTAGCATTGTCCGTTTCCGTGCGGTCTATTTTACGAATCAGCGCACTGGAAAAACCACTGTCAATAAACGTCTGCGAAACGGCCATGAAGATATTCAACATGGCAATAATGCCATAATCGGAAGGAGACAGCAAACGAGCCAACACCAGTCCGAACACAAAGCTGATGCCTGCCACGGAAAACCGCTCTACCGCACTCCAAAAAACACCTTTTACCGTTTTATTCTTCAACGAATCGGCCATCTACCAAATACCGGGTTAGTTGGTGGAAACGGGCAATATTCTGTCCAACCACTTGAACACATTCCGTTCTAAAAACACAATACGCAGATAATCTATCAACGCACACACCATAAACACCCCTAATACGCTCAAGCAAGCATGCATCACCACATGCCCCGAGACATAATGCCCGGCATTGTCAAGCATGTCCCGCCAGAGCCATTGGCGCATGGTATCGCTATTGGCATGTATCAACAGCACCCCAAACGTAGTCGCCCCCAACACGTTTATCCACGGATGGTACTTCATATTCAAACCCTTAAACCACATGAATGAACATACCGCCGTGGTCACGGCCAAAAGCGTATTGGAGTCGGACACGAAACGATAAGGAGACCATGGCAAATATGGCTGCAAATACAACAGTCCCAGCACACTCAACATGGAAATCAACAGGAAACATAAGGTGAACCAGCCCCAGCAAGCATGACTCACCCGTTCAAACAAGCCATAATTCCGTATATACGATGCCATAAAATAAAGCACACAAAACCAAGACACATAATTCATCTTGACATAGAAGCCAGGAACCGTACCGAATAGCGTATAGACTGCCAAACTCAAAGCAACCAACAGAAGATGCTGCCTTTGGGTCATATTCCGTATCAAGATATTCAAAAACGGAATACAGAGATAAAACAGCAAAAAACATCCCACAAAGTTACCCCCTATCCCTCTCACCGGTATCAGCGAAACAACTAACGACTTGAACGAGAACCCTTCGTAACCCGTCAGCAAGAACAAGAAATAAATAACTACTTTATTCTAACAAGAGCTTTAGAAATTTACGCAACGTGATTTCAGAACGGCACATGAAGTAACCCGTTATCAACACGAAGCAATTGATTCCTGTCTTCCCCCACATGCCAAACAAAGAAAGGAAGATCGACTTACCAGAGGTAGGTTGCGACATCATCACTTCCATCAAACCTGAATTTACCACATAATGATGAGCCACAATCAGCAGCATCACAATTATGCGGTATAACTCCAGATTGCTCTTTCCACCCCCCCCTATCAGGATTTTGTTAGCATCATTCATATATTATGTTTATCATTGCACATACAATACCATTATTATTTGCACTTCAAAAAGCAACCTTGCACAAATCCCAAAGAAAAACAACATTTTAAGACATTACCTTGTTAAAATACTGTTAAATTTCAATTTTTACTTGCACATGTTTGTAGTTTGCTGTACTTTTGCATTGTCGATCGAAACAAACGACACGGACGTCCTTAAACAACTTGTTTCAACAACTAACTTTTGTTCAACATTTAAAACTTTTACAACTATGTCAATTAAGTACAGCGTAAACCAATTACGCAACCCGCAAGACCCAAAAGGGGCACGCAAGTTTTATGCACGCGCCCAAGTACGTGAAACCATCACCCTGCGCAAGCTGGCCAAGGAAATAGCCTACGCCAGCTCGCTGACCCCGGGGGATGTGCTGAGCGTGCTGATGGAACTGAGTAACCACGTAGCCAACCACCTGGCCGATGGTGATATGGTGGACATGGGCGACTTCGGCAAACTGCAATACCAAGTGGAAAGCGAGGGAGCAGACACCGAAGAAGAGTTCAAGTACACCAACATCAGCAAGGTGAATTTGCAGTTCCGCCCCGGCATCGCCTTCCGCGAACAGGAGAAAACCCTGAAGTATGAAAAGGTGCTGCCCCGCAAGGTGATTGCAGAAGCCGCCAAGGCTACCGACAACACTGAAATCGTGCCCGAACCGTAAGGTTAACTAACTGAAAGACCCATCCCCGGAGATACGGCCGACTCCGAGGGGTGGTTCTTTTATTTTAAATTCTCAGATTCCTGATTTCAGATTGGCACACGGAGGTTTCCCGCAGATAACGCAGATTTTCAGTTAATCCGTTATTCAACCTTCAGCTATTATCACACATGCTCACCCGATTTTGCCCACTATTTCATCAAACCTTTCACCTTTGATATATCCTTTTTTTACCTTATTCAATGGGATTTCAGCCAAAATATCCCTCTGAAGCAAACTAACAATATCGCTTTTGGCTGTCGTCGGGGTTATTCCAAATTTTATCTGAAAATCTTTCACCGTAAAAACAGCCGAAGGCGTTTCCTGGTACATCCGCAGCATCTCCGACTGACGTTCATTTATGCCTCCTATTCGCAACAACGCCTGAGCTTGCTTTCTCAACAACAGTTTCCTATTGATATACTGACGCAATTCTCCAAAAGCTAAATCAAGTATGCGCAAATTATACGCAATGAAGTAACCCAAATCCATCCCATCGGCCTCAACATGCAAATAAGCTTTTTCATAAGCCTTTTTCGAGCGCGAAATAATCCGAGATATGGACATGTATTCAGTCAACCAATATCCCTGCCGGAGCATGTACCAATAAAACAAAGCCCGTGCCGTCCTACCATTGCCATCCACAAAGGGATGCATATAGGCTATCATAAAATGAATGATAATGCCACGTATAATCGGATGTATGAAAAGTTCCGGTTTCTCTTCATTGAAAAAGTCACAGAGCGATGCCACAAACTCTGGGATATCGTCCTTACTTGGAGGAGTGTGCACCACTTCATGCGTTATGCCATCCTCCACAACTACGTCATCATTTTGCCTGAAACATCCCGCATGTTCAGGATGCTCCAACGTGTTTTCAGTCATCAAGGCATGTACTTTCAACAACAATTCCTCCGTCAACACTGCCTGCTTGTTTTCCACTATAAACCTGATAGTCCTGTAGTTGTTGAAAATCATCTGCTGCGATTTATCTTTCGGACTGATTTTCTTACGAAGCATTTCTTTTGCCACCCTCCTTGTCGTCGAAGCACCTTCCATCTGGCTGGAAGATATGGCCTCTTCCATCAATGAGCTTAGCAGATATTGCTCCCTTCCTTCTTCCGGGATGATGGAACTACTCCCCAACGACCCACCAAAATTCATGTCGAACTGATGACACATCCGCTGCATCTGGTTGGTCAACTTCATCTTCAACCCATACTTAGGCCACACCGATACATAACTGGACACTCGTGATGCCTTCAAATAACACCACATCTGTCTTGGAGTAATGTCAGAAGGAAGTACTTTATACTTTACCTCATTCCAATAAGCGTATTCGTCATTCAACTTCTCAACCAGCGATAGTACCACACTACTATCCCCACGTGCATACATCTGAATTAATGCATTCAACAATTCTTTATCCGATATGGCAGGAGGGCTTTCAATCATCGCTCATCTGAATTTTTCGCACTGCAAAATTGTCCAATTCTTTCCAATTCACAAAGAATTGGAAAGAATTTTACACATAGCATACTTTCAAAGCATGTAAAACCATGTGGAGAGAACTTACCTCCCCTTATACATTTCCTCGTAATACTTCTCATATTCGCCGGAAGTGATGTTGTCCATCCAGGCCTGATTGTCGAGATACCAGCGGACGGTGCGCTCGATGCCTTCCTCGAACTGGAGACTGGGTTCCCACCCCAACTCGCGCTGCAACTTGGTGCTGTCGATGGCATAGCGCAAGTCGTGCCCGGCGCGGTCGGTCACATAGGTGATGAGGTCCATATCCTCCCCCTCCTTGCGCCCAAGCAACCGGTCCACCGTCTTAATCACCACCTTGATGAGGTCAATGTTCTTCCACTCGTTGAAACCGCCGATGTTGTACGTGTCGGCCACCCTGCCTTGATGGAAAATGAGGTCGATGGCGCGGGCGTGGTCTTCCACATACAACCAGTCACGCACATTCTCGCCCTTGCCATAGACGGGCAACGGCTTGCGGTGGCGGATATTATTGATGAAGAGGGGTATCAACTTTTCAGGGAACTGGTAAGGACCGTAGTTGTTCGAGCAGTTGGTCACGATGGTGGGCATGCCGTAGGTGTCATGGAAAGCCCGCACGAAATGGTCGGACGAGGCCTTCGAGGCACTATAGGGGCTATGGGGATTGTACTTGGTGTCTTCATAGAAAAAGTCCTTGCCATAGGCCAGGTGGTGCATAGACGAGGAAGCCGTGGTGGTAAACGGCGGCTCGATACCCTCGGGATGGGTAAGCTCCAACGCACCATACACTTCATCGGTGGAGATGTGGTAGAAGCGTTTGCCTTCGTACCGCTCAGGCAGGCTCTCCCAATACAGTTTGGCGGCTTGCAGCAGCGACAGCGTACCGAGCACGTTGGTGCGGGCGAAGGTAAAAGGATCCTTGATGCTGCGATCCACATGACTTTCGGCTGCCAGATGGATGATGCCGTCCACCCGGTATTGCTGCATGAGCTGGCACATGCAGTCGAAGTCGCAAATGTCGGCCTTGACAAAGGTGTAGTTCGGCCTGTCTTCCACATCCTTCAAATTGGCCAAATTGCCGGCATAAGTCAGCTTGTCCACGTTGATGATGTGATAATCGGGGTACTTGTTGACAAACAGCCGCACCACATGCGACCCGATGAAACCGGCCCCGCCGGTGATGATGATGTTACGAGCGTATATATTCATAACGTTGAAATTTAATATCTTATCTTTTATGGCATCGCTTGCAGGAAAACATGTTCACGTTTTGGGTGAAACGTGAGCATGATTTTTCACCTCCGTCTCAACGCCATCCCCGCCCGGCGGTTCAACTCCCATAACAAGATGGGCAGCAGCACGCCGACCGCACTGTAAAGCAACCAATAAAACGTATTATGCCCAAATATGACCGGAAACGAGGAAAGTTCCGTGACGGGCAGGCCGTATTGCCACACCTTCAGCAGACTGACCAGCTTGAACGAGATGAAGTGGAACGTGAGGATGTAGAGGGTCTTAGAACCCGCATAGTCCAACGCTTGCTGCACCCGTCCCTTGACTTTCCCTGCCAAATGCACCATACCCACCGTGCCGACCAGGGCCACCGCAAAATAAATGAAAATATCCGTCCCCTTGCAATCCATCGACCCGTGGAAGAAGAACGACACGCCCACCACTGTTGCCAGGCACGCCAACGCCACCAACCAGAGGCTGTTACGGCTGAACGGGAATCTGTTGTACGAATAGCCTGCCATGTAAAAGGCCGCCGCCAACAGGGTCTTGCTGCCAACGGTCGGTATCTTGAACGGGGCAATGCTTAACAAATAAGCCCCGGCAAGAAACAATACCATCAAAATCACCCCCCCCAAATTTAACATTTGGTAGTATTTTGCCCGCGATTTTCAAGGACAAGATGGAGATAATGGAAGCATAAAGCAACTCTTTCAAGAACCAATACCCGCCCAACAGTTGCTCGCTACCGGTAAGTGTAAGGATGTGGAAAGTCTTGTCTGCCACATCGCGCCACGTGTACACCGTATCATACAAATGCAATGCCTCCAACACATTGTGCAACGCCAGAAACACCAATGACCACTTGACGAACGGCCACCACAGCCCCTTGAAACGATGCTTGATGAACGTCCACAAATCAGTCAAGTATTTATCCTTCATCAAAAAGCCGGAGATAAAAAAGAAGCAGGGCATGTGGAACAGGTAAATCCATTTGCTCATCTGCTGCGGGCAACCGCTGTGCCCCACTACCATCAATATGATACATATCGCCTTGACCGCCGATATGCGGCTGTCGTGGTATCTTTTTGTATCTCCCATTCTAAGTTACTTATCCGTCCATCATTTTATGCTTTATAAAGCACAAAAACCGTCTTGTTTTATGCTTTATATTGCACAAACAGCAGGTTATTCCCCGCAGATGGCACCGATTTACGCTGACTTGCTTACATCCCCTCCTCAGGAGGGGCTTAGGGAGGCTTTCATTTGCCCGTAGGGCGTTGCCCTACGCTGAGTTCCACAAGACCGTTGGCCTTGAACTTTCGCCTTTCTACTTTTTACTTTCTACTCCCCCTTTCTACTTTTCCCTTTCACCCTTTTCACCCCCGCAACTGGTCGATGCACTTCACGAGGGAGTCCTTCCAATAGGGTACCGTGATGCCGAAGGTGGCTTTTACCTTCGTCTTGTCGAGCACGGAGAAGTGCGGACGGCGCACCTTGCTGGGAAACTCATCGCTGTGACAGGGCTGAATGTCGCACACGTTGCCGCTCAAAGCGCAGATTTCCCGGGCAAAGTCGTACCAGGAGCACACACCCTCGTTGCTGTAGTGGTAGATGCCCTGCTTGTCAAGCTGTCCGGTCTCGATGATGCGATAGAGCAAAGCCGCAAGGTCGGCGGCATAGGTGGGCGTGCCCACTTGGTCGAACACCACCTTCAGGCTGTCCTTCGTGGCCGTGAGATGCTGCATGGTCTTGACAAAGTTCTTGCCGAACGCGGAGTAAAGCCACGCCGTGCGGAAAATGAGGTAACGGCAGCCCGTGCGCAACAGGCTCTGCTCACCAGCCAGCTTGGTCTGCCCGTACACGCCGAGGGGATTGGTCGGCCAATCCTCCTGGCACGGCACGTTGCGGTCGCCTTGGAACACATAATCCGTGGAGATGTGTACCAGCACGGCATCCGCTTCCTTGGCAGCCACAGCAAGGTTTTCCACGGCGCGGTTGTTAAGCAGGTCGGCCATGACCACGTCGTCCTCCGCCTTGTCCACATTGGTATAAGCGGCGCAATTCACTATCACGCGGATATTCCGTTCGCGCACCATGCGGCGTACCTCGTCCGCATTCGTGATGTCCAACCGTTCGTAGCCTTCGGCCACATCGGTGAAGATGTAGTGGTTCGCACTCTTTTTCGACACCAACTGCATCTCATTCCCGAGCTGCCCGTTGGCTCCTGTTACTAATATGTTCATGTAAAGCCCCTCCAAACCTCCCCAAGGGGAGGCTAAAATTAGTTTTGTTGAAATAGAATTAAAGCCTCAGCGACACATCCCCTCCTTGGGAGGGGCTTGGGGAGGCTTAGTACTCAAACGGCGAGTCGAAGTCGCGGAGCAGCGGATGCTTCGTGTCCTTGTCGCTCAGGATGGCGCGGTCGGTGGGTATGCGCCAATCGATGCCCAGGCTCGCGTCGAGGATGCTGACACCGCCATCGGCCTCGGGATGGTAGAAATTGTCGCACTTGTACTGGAACACGGCCACCTCGCTCAGCACGGCAAACCCGTGGGCAAAGCCTTGGGGAATGAAGAACTGCCGATGGTTGTCCTCCGTCAGCTCCACAGCCACATGCTGCCCGTAGGTGGGCGAGCCCCGGCGGATATCCACCGCCACATCGAGCACGGCACCCCGCACGCAGCGCACCAGCTTGGCCTGGGCAAACGGCGGACGCTGGAAATGCAACCCGCGCATCACGCCGTAGGACGACATGCTCTCGTTGTCCTGCACGAACTGGACCGGGCGAACCTTTTCATTGAACTCGCGCTGCGAAAAGCTTTCGAAGAAATAGCCCCGCGCGTCCTGGAATATGCGGGGTTCGATGATGACAACCCCGTCAATGGATGTGTGAATGACTTCCATACAAAATATACGACCCCCAACCATCTAAAGGGGGCTTTTGAGACACTATTGAATAATTAAATTGTCTTTAAGTTACCGGTATGCCATTTCCCAAAGCCCCCTTCAGGGGGTTGGAGGTTTACCGCTTCAACTCGTCTATCACCTTCAGCAGGTATTGCCCATACTGGTTCTTGATCATGGGCTGGGCGAGGGAGCGCATCCGTTCCTCCGTAATCCAGCCGTGGCGGTAGGCGATGCCTTCGAGGCAGGCGATTTTCAAGCCCTGGCGTTTTTCTATCACTTCCACGAAGATGGAGGCCTCGGCCAGCGAGTCGTGCGTGCCGGTGTCGAGCCAGGCGAAGCCGCGTCCCAAGGTCTGCACCTTCAGTTCGCCCGCCTGGAGGAACTCCTGGTTGACGGTGGTGATTTCCAACTCGCCCCGCGCCGACGGCTTGATGTACTTGGCCACCTGTACCACCTTGTTCGGGTAGAAGTAAAGCCCCACCACGGCGTAGTTGGACTTGGGATTTTGCGGTTTTTCCTCGATGGAAAGGCAGTTTCCTTCCTTGTCGAACTCGGCCACGCCGTACCGCTGCGGGTCGTCCACCCAATAGCCGAACACGGTGGCCTTGCGGTCATGCTCCACGTTGCGCACGGCCTCCTGCAACAGCTGCGAGAAACCCACGCCGTGGAAGATGTTGTCGCCCAACACGAGGCACACGTCATCCGTGCCGATGAACTCCTCGCCGATGATGAACGCCTGCGCCAAACCATCGGGCGAAGGCTGCTCGGCATACGAGATGCGCACGCCATAGTCCGACCCGTCGCCCAGCAGGCGTTTGAAGCCGGGCAAGTCGGCCGGCGTGGAGATAATCAGGATATCCCGGATGCCCGCCAGCATCAGCACCGAGATGGGATAATACACCATCGGCTTGTCATACACCGGGAGCAACTGCTTGCTCACCCCTTTTGTAATCGGGTACAGGCGCGTTCCGCTCCCGCCCGCCAATACAATTCCTTTCATGATTTTTCAGCTACAAGCTACGAGCTACAAGTCTTTTTGCTACGTAAACTATCAGTTTAACTATTTCAATGATTTAATGAGTCCGGACAACATTCTGATTATCTCAGATAGGCTACCATTTAAATCATCAAAGGTACCCTTGCCTATATATCCCAATCTTTCAGAAAGTATCAGATGCGTTTCAAGTTCTGTAGCAGATCCTAACGCAATATAAAGAAACTGCTTGAACTCGTTATTACCTCTTCTACCAGAACCTTCCGCTATGTTGGCTGGTATGGAGGTTGCACAACGACGAATTTGACTTGTCAAGGCAAACAACTCACTTTGTGGAAACAATTTGGTCAATTCGTATATCGAAACGACCAAGTCTATACTCTTTTGCCAAACTACCAAGTCCTTATGTGTTTTTATCTCTTGCATGGCCTGCACTCGTAGCTTGTAGCTAATTATTTATCATAATAATATTTGTGCCCGTAGTACTTGCCGTAATACTTGCCATAATACTGCTGGGCATGGCGGGCTTTGGTAGCATTGAGCACCAACGACATGTTCTTGTACTTGCGCGATGTGTAGAAATTGTCCAGGTCGGGCAACATGCTCCGCTCGAACAAGCCGGCACGCACGATGAACAGCATCACGTCCACAAATTCATTCACGATGGCCACGTCGGCCACTATTTCCGAAGGCGGGCAGTCTATCAGGATGAGGTCGTACTCCTTGCGCAGTTCCGCCAGCATGGACTCCAGCCGCTTGCTGAAGAGCAGTTCGGTAGGATTGGGGGGGATGGTGCCCACCGGTATCACGTCCAGGTTGGCATGCAACGGGTGCCGCAGAATGATTTCATCCAGTGCGTCCACCTGCTCGGCCAGATAATTGGATATGCCCGTTTTGATTTTCCTATCCACTACATTACTCAATGACTTGCGGCGCATGTCGAGGTCAATGACCAGCACTTTCTTGCCCTTGATGGCAAACGACAGAGCCAAGTTAAGCGAAATGAATGTCTTGCCGCTGCCCGGGTTCATGGAGGTTATCATGATGGTGCGCCCGGCCGTCTTGCCGCCATCCATGAATTCAAGGTTGGTGCGCACGATGCGGAACGCTTCATTCACCACGTCATGACCTTTCTCGCGTACCACGACAGCCATTTCCTTGTGTTGGGATAACAAATGTTTCTTTTTCGGCTCATACAGCGGTATCTCGCCCACAAACGGGGCACTCAACCCTTCCAGGTCCTTGCGATTGCGAACCGTGGTGTCCATCATTTCCATCATGAACAATATCACCACGGGCAAGAACAACCCGATGGCCAAGGCTATGAGCATGATGCTGCCTTTCTTCGGCTCGGTAGGCAGCGGGCTGCCCGCCGGGGGGTTGATGACCCGCGTATTGTAGGCCGTGAATGTCTGCGAAAGTTCGTTTTCTTCCCGCTTCTGCAACAGGAAGAGGTAGAGCGACTCCTTGACCATCTGCTGGCGTTCCACTGATAGCAGGTACTTGGCCCGTACCGGGCTGGCAGCAATCATATTCTTTGTTTTCAGTTCTTCCTGCTTAAGGAAATCTATCTGCGCGGTCAACGTCGTAATGAGATTATCGAGCGAAATGAGAATGGCCTCGCGCATGGCTGCCAGCGAATGGTCGAGATCCTGAATCAGGGGGTTGGCCTCGCTACTGTTTGTTATCAGATTGTTGCGTTCCAGTTGCAAGGTGTTGTACTCGGCTATCTGGTCTTCCAGACTGGCACTTTCCACGCCCGAGTTCACGGGCAGCAGCTGGTTGGGCTGGGACAGGCTGGTGAGGTAGTTGCGGATGTAGCGAGCCATGTACAACTGGTTGTTGAGCAATTGGATTTCGGTCTCCGTCTCAGACGACTTGGCCATGTACATGCTGGAGACGGACTGCACATCGGGCATCAAGTTCTCGCTTTTGTAGGAAGAGATGTCATCGTCTATGTGGCTCAACTCGCGTTCTATCACGCCCAAGCGTTCGTCAATCAGCAACGAGGTGCTGGCCGTCACGGCATTTTTCTCCCTAATCCAGTTGTCGTTGTACACGGCTATCAAGGTGCTGAGCACATCCTCCGCTCGCTGGGTGCACACGTCGTTGATGGACAAGTCGATGACCGATGACTTCTCGTCGCGCAGTGCCACGGTAAGCGCACCGGCATAACCCCGCGTCACCGAGTACAGGCTCGACTTGCTCACCACGATAGGAAACGAGTACTCGCCCCGGTAAAAGCGGGTGGGCATCACCACCACCGCCCCTACCGGCGTGGACACCGTGTCGCCCAGCGTGGCCGTGCAGGAGACCTCCTCGGCCAACGGCTCGCCATCCGGCCTGAATTCCGACAAGGCCACCCGGCGATCGGCCAACAGGCGCACGGTAAGCCCTGCCACCTCATCGTTGGACAAATCGGGGAACGACACATTCACCGGCAACGTGCCCCCATAAAGCGTCACCTCGTGCAGACGGCCTTCCACCACATAGTTCACATCGAGCCGCAGCCGTTTCACCACCTCCTGCATGAGGGCAGGCGACTGGAAAGCGATGATTTCATTGTTCACGTTGGTATTGGTCTGGATAAGCCCCAAGTTGGCCAGTTCCGCCACATCGCCCGATGCCGACTTGCCGCTCGTCTCGTCCTTAATCAGGATGGAAGCCGTGCGGGTGTACACCGAGGGCGTGCGCTTCACATACAGCACCGCCGCGCTGAGCGTAATGCCCAGGGAGATGACAAACCAATACCACTTGGACAAGCATAATTGCAGCAAGTCCTGTATCTTCATAAAATCATCTGCCGGTTTTGCTTTATTGTTCATATTTTATTGGGAAATCGGGAAACCGTGTAATCGGGGAATTCTGCAATCGCGTAATCGTCCACAGGGACGTTGCCCTATGCTGAGAGCCGCAAATCCGTTGGACTTGGCAAGTTCCCTTCTATACACAGCTGCCTTGTAACTTGTTTACTTGTAACTCGCCACTTACCTACTTGCCTTCTACTTCGCCGCCAGCAACACCACAAGGGAGGAGGTGACGGACGTGACGAGCGACACCACCGACAGCCAGAACGAGGCCGACCGCACGTTGTTGCCGTTCACCGTGGACTGGCGGGTGCGCATGGGGTTGGGGCGCACGTACACCACATCGCCTTGCTGCACGTAGTACGCGGGCGACTCCTGCAACTGCTGCGCCGAGCACAGGTTCACCTCGTAGCTGGTCTGCTTGTCGCCCTCGGTGCGCAGCACGTACACATGCTCGCGCTGACCGAAGATGGTAAGGTCGCCCGCCATGCCCAGCACATCGAGCAAGGTCATGCGATCGCGGTCGATGGCGTAACGCCCCGGCTTGTTCACCTCGCCCAGCACCGACACGTACAGGTTAAGCAGGTCTACCGTGACCACTGCGTCCTTAATCAGCCCCCGGCCTACCAGTTGACCCTTGATGTAGCTCTCCAGTTCCGAGCGGGTCATGCCCGCCACGTGCAGCTTGCCCAGCACCGGGAAATCGATGTCACCGTTCGCGTCCACCGTGTAGGGCGACACCTGCCCGTTGGTGTTGGTGATGCCGCTACCCTGTTGACCCATGCGGTAGGTCACGGTAGGCAGGTTGAACGTCAAAGCCAGTTCCTGATTCTTGCTGCTTACCAGGATGCCAATCTTGTCATCGGGAGCCAGGCGGATATCCTCTCCCGCCTGTATCTGTTCCTCCACGCCCGGCTGGATGTCTTGGAAATACGTGATTTGCTTCGTTGTGTTGCACGATGCCAGCACCATTGCCAGCACGGCAGCCCATAAAAGATGTTTCTTATACATATTATATAATATTGTAGCGGGAAGCGGGGAACATGCCCATACAAGCAAGCGGCCATCCTCCCTCCCATTCGCAGGGCGATGCCCCACGCTGAATGCCACAAGGCCGTTGGCCTTGACGGCTTGTAACTTGTTTACTCGCCTGCCCGTTTACTTTTTTTACAGCCGTAAATTTACCACGGTAAAAAAGCAGCGGCCTATCCTTGCCCCTGTGCCGCCTCGCGCCGGGCGATGAACCGCGAAAGCCACATGTTGACCCCCGTCCACAGCACCACGTCGCCCACCAGCAGCAGGTTGATGTTCACCACCTGGCAAAGCAGCACGTTGGCCGTCACCAGCACGATGCTGCACAGCAATATCGTAATCATGGCCTGCCGCTGGGGCAAGCCCGCCCGCAACAGTTTGTGGTGTATGTGGTTCATGTCGGGCAGGAACAGCGGCTGGCGGTTGCGCGCCCGGTGCAGCACCACCCGCACCACGTCGAAACACGGCACCAGCAGGGGCACGAACGCCCACACGAACGTCTCCGCCGTGGCACGCGCCACACCCACACCGCCCGACCGGGCCAACGACACGCACAGGAAGCTCAGGATGATACCGATGGTGAGCGACCCGGTATCGCCCATGAATATTTTCTTATGCTTCTCGGCATTGCCGAACACATTATAATAAAAGAACGACACGAGCGCACCCAGCGTGACGAACGCCAGCATGGCGTACATGTAACGCTCCATGCCGATGAACACCATGCCGTAGAAGAACAACGCCACCCCGCTCAGCCCCGAAGCCAGCCCATCGATGCCGTCGATGAGGTTCACCGCATTGATGATGAACACTACCACGAACACCGTGAGCGGCCAGCCCACCGCGCGGGGCAACTCGTGGATGCCGAAGAGGCCGTACAGGTTGTTTACCCACACGCCCGAGGTCACCAGCAGCACGGCACACAGTATCTGCACCATGAACTTGGCACGGTACTGCACCCCGATGAGGTCGTCGGCTATGCCCACCAAGTACAGCAGGATCAGGGCGCACATGCCGAACGCGAACTCCAGCACCTCGCCCCGCAACGCCGCCAATATGCTGTCGTTCCCCAACAGCAGGCTCACGCCCAGCAGGAACGCAATGGTGAACACCGCCACCGGCATGAAGGCGATGCCCCCCAGCCGGGGCACCACGTTATGGTGTATCTTACGGGCATCGGGTTGGTCGAACAGTTTTTTACGGAACGATATCAGCAATATCTGCGGGATAAGCACCCCCGTGAAGGCCACGCTTATCAGGAAAGCCAGCCCGATGTTCCAATTCCAAAAAGCCATGATGAGATTTTTAAAGTTACAAGTTACGAGTCAGCTACAAGTTACGAGCTACAAGCTACAAGTGGATGGGCAAACCGGCTGACAATTACAAGGCCAACGGCCTTGGGGCATTCAGCGTAGGGCATCGCCCTACGTATGGAAGACAGGCAGCCCTTTGCTTCTTGCATGAGCAGTCCGTTCCCGCCACCGCCACACTCGTAGCTTGTAGCTTGTAGCCCGTAGCTAAACAATTATCTTTTCCAGCATCACCCCTTCTTCCGGCTTGATGGCCACGGCTATCACCCCCTGCACCATCACCACCACCCGCTTGGAGCGGCAGCCCTTCACCCGTACCAGCACGCCCTCCTGCCCGTCGAACAGGCCGCCCACGATGCGCACCTGCGAGCCGGAGGCCAGGTTCACGTCATCGGGCTTGAAGTAGCGCAGATGTTCGTCCATCGTGCGACACACCGTCATGAAGCGTTCCATCTCCCGGTCGGGCACCACGATGGGCTGCCGTCGGCCGTCGCGCTGCCACGTGAGGTATTGCAGGAAAGGGATGCCCCGCTTCACCCGCCGGATGACCGATGGGGTCGTGTGCACGAATATCAAGTTGTGCACCACCGGCGCGAGCTTGGCCTGCGCAGGCCGGTGGGCGGTAGCACGGCGCAACACCTGCCGCATGGGTATGAAGCAGGATACCGACTGCGCGTCGAGCAACGACTGCGCCTTCAGCTCCCGGTGGTAGGTGGCACTCATGGCGTACCACACCGCCCGTTCATCTCTGACATCCTGTTCCATATCCTCTCCCCACGGGCAAGCCATCGGCGTGGCCGGGTATACCTTTGGCTCCTTAAAACAGGATAAAACACCTATGTTTTAAGCAGTTGAATACATCTCCACGGAGATATTCCCCGCCGGAAGAGGCCGTATCAACTCACAAACCGGCATTCACGCACAAGGCATGATTTGCAAAAATAGGGAAAATAATCCATTCCGCTGCGCTTTCCACCATACTATTTTTCACGTTTGTTTGCAAAACGGCTTCAGAGCGCACCTACTCCACTTTTCTTTCTGTGCCACACCGCACTTGCCGCATCGGCACGCGGGCTTTTGTCCGTACTGACGCGGCAAAAATTCCGTAGTAACGCAACGAAAATTCCGTAGTAACGCGCCCAAATTTCCGTAGGCACGGAATTTTATGCCAACCGCAAGGGGTGCTTTGTTTAACCGCAAAGAGCGCAAAGGGCGCAAAGGCGTTTCCTCCTTTTTCCTTGTACAGGCGTGGTGGAAGACACACGGGAGTGTCGCCTCTACAGGGTGCGGCCTTTCATCTGTCCCTTTGCGCCCTCTGCGCTCTTTGCGGTTAAGCAAAACACTCTTTGCGGTGCAATAAAACACCCTTTGCAGTGAAAAATAAAAGTTCTTTGCAGTGAAAATGCTATCTTTGCACCTCACAGTTAAATTTGTTGCAGATGAATATCGACTTGACCATCGGCACGGTCGTTGCCGATGCCGTAAAGACCCTCTACGGGCAAGACATCCCCGCCTCGCAGGTGCAGGTGCAGAAGACGAAAAAGGAATTCGAAGGCGACCTCACCGTCGTCGTATTCCCTTTCGTGAAAGCCGCACGCAAGTCGCCCGAGCAGACGGGCGCGGAAATAGGCGAATACCTCGTGGCCAACCAGCCCTTCATTGCCTCGTACAACGTCATCAAGGGATTTCTCAACCTCTCCATCGGCAAAGCGTACTGGGTGGACGAACTCAACCGGATGCACGCCGACCCGCACTACGGCACAGCCACGCCCGCACCGGACGCGCCCCTGATGATGATAGAATACTCCTCGCCCAACACCAACAAGCCCCTCCACCTCGGCCACATACGCAACAACCTGCTGGGCTACAGCATCGCCGAGATACAGAAAGCCTGCGGATGGCGCGTGGTGAAAACCAACATCGTGAACGACCGGGGCATCCACATCTGCAAATCCATGCTGGCCTGGAAACGCTTCGGCAGCGGCGAAACGCCCGAATCGTCAGGCATGAAGGGCGACCACCTCGTGGGCAAGTACTACGTCATCTTCGACCAGCACTACAAGGCCGAGGTCAAGGAACTCATGGCACAGGGCATGAGCGAAGACGAGGCCAAACGCCAAGCTCCCCTCATCCAGGAAGCGCAACGTATGTTGCTGGCCTGGGAACAAGGCAACCCCGAAGTGCGCAACCTGTGGCACATGATGAACGGCTGGGTGTACGCGGGCTTCGATGAAACGTACCGCAAGCTGGGCGTGGACTTCGACAAGATATATTACGAGTCGCAGACCTACCTCGAAGGCAAGGCCAAAGTGGAAGAAGGGCTGGCGAAAGGCGTGTTCTACCGCCGCCCGGACGGCTCGGTATGGGCCGACCTCGCCGCCAACGGATTGGACGAAAAACTGCTGCTCCGCGCCGACGGCACCTCCGTGTACATGACGCAGGACATCGGCACGGCCAAAATGCGCTACGAGGACTACCCCATCGACAAGATGGTGTACGTGGTAGGCAACGAGCAGAACTACCACTTCCAGGTGCTCTCCATCCTGCTCGACCGGCTGGGATTTGCCTGGGGCAAGAGCCTGGTGCACTTCTCCTACGGCATGGTGGAACTGCCCGAAGGCAAGATGAAAAGCCGCGAAGGCACCGTGGTGGATGCCGACGACCTCATCGAGGAAATGGTGAACACCGCCCGCGAAACGGCCATCGAGCTGGGCAAGGTGGACGAAAACAACCCCGCCGAACTGGACGAAGTAGCCCGCATCGTGGGACTGGGTGCGTTGAAATACTTCATCCTGAAAGTGGACCCGAGGAAGAACATGCTGTTCAACCCGAAGGAATCCATCGATTTCAACGGCAATACAGGCCCGTTTATCCAATACACGCACGCCCGCATCAAGTCGGTGCTGCGCAAGGCCGACGAGCAGGGCATCGACTTCCGCTCGCCGGTTGACGCGCAACTGCCCGTGTCGGACAAGGAGGCCTACCTGGTGCAGTTGCTCACCGGCTTCGAAGGCGTGGTGCGGCAGGCCGGCGAGGAATTCAGCCCCGCCCTCATCGCCAACTACCTGTACGACCTGGTCAAGGAATACAACCAGTTCTACCACGACTTCTCCATCCTGCGCGAAGAGGACGAGGCGTTGAAACGCTTCCGCCTCGCCCTGTCGGATACCGTAGCCCGCGTAGTGAAGACGGGCATGGGACTGCTCGGCATCGAAGTGCCGGAACGGATGTAAACAATAGCCGACAGTCAACGGTCAACAGTCGTCAATTTCCGCGACACAGTTGACCGTTGACTGCTGACTGTTGACCATATAGACTTCTTTCCCCCTTTTCAACACAACTTTCCCCAACACGTTCTTTTGTAACCCGTATCTTTGTCACACCGGGATACGCAGAGCCGATGCAGAGAAACAGGAAGTTTCTCCGTGCGTCTCTGTGCTTTCTCCGTGTGCCTCTGCGTAACACAAACATTCATCACTAATCATTAAATATTAATCATTAAATATTAATCACTAAACACTAAACATTGTTTTCCATGAACAAAAAACTTCTTTTCTTCGTCCTGCTGCCCGTGTTGCTGGCAGGCTGTCAAGGCGGCTCATCGCTGCAAGTGAACAACCCCACCGTGGAAATGCGCCAAAACCCCGATGGAATCGGCACTTCCACGCCCCGCTTCTCCTGGCAACTCACGTCCTCGCTGAACGACGTGATGCAGACGGCTTACCAAATCGAGGTGGCCGCCTCCGAGGCCGACCTGAAGCACGGGCGCAACCTGCTGTGGAACTCCGGTCGCGTGGAAAGCGACCAATCCCTTTTCATCCCCTATGCAGGGCAGCCTTTGCAGTCGGGCACGCGCTACTACTGGCAAGCCACCGTGTGGAGCAACCACGACGACCGAGCCACGAGCGGCGTGCAGACGTGGAGCACCGCCCTGTTCCACGCATCGGACTGGCAGGCGCAGTGGATAGGGCTGAACGACACGGCTACGCTGCGGATAGTGGACAACCGCCCCATCCTGCCCGCCCGCTACCTGCGCAAGGAGTTTGCCTTGGCCGACAAGCCGGTACGCGCCATGCTCTACGTGTCGGGCGTAGGCTCGTCGGTGTGCTACCTCAACGGGCAGCGCGTGGGCGACGACGTGTTCGGCCCGCTGCCCACGTGGTACGATGCCTCCGTGTCCTACCTCACCTACGATGTCACCTCCATGGTTCAACAAGGAGACAACGCCATCGGCGTGGCCCTGGGCAACGGTTCGTACCTGCCCCGCCGCTGGTACGGCACATTCGGCTTCGGTCTGCCCCGCCTGCTGGCACAATTGCAGGTGGAATATGCCGATGGAAAGGAGGAAATCATCACAAGCGACCCCACCTGGCAAGCCACCAACCAAGGCCCGATAACGGAGAACAACGAATTTGACGGCGAACACTACGATGCCCGCCTCGAACTCGGCGACTGGACGCGCCCCGGCTACGATGCCTCGGCCTGGCAACCCGCCGAACGGATGGAAGCCCCAAAAGGCAAGCTCGTGGCCCAGCTGTCGCCCTGCCTCAAGGTGCACGAAACCATCAAGCCCATCTCGGTCAAGGCCGTGGGCGAGGGACGCTACATCGTCGATATGGGACAGAACATGGTGGGACTGCAACGGGTACACCTGCAAGGCAAGGCCGGGCAACCCATCACCATGCGCTTCGCCGAAGTGTTGAAGGACAACGGCACGGAGCTTTATCTCGACAACCTGCGCTCGGCCCTGGTAACCGATGTTTACACGCCTGCCCGGGACGGCGAATTTACCTGGGAACCGCTGTTCGTCTATCACGGCTTCCGCTTCATGGAGGTTTCGGGACTGGACTACGCGCCCACGGTGGACGACTTCACCGGGCTGGTGGTGTACGACGACATGGAGACCACGGGCCGCTTCGCCTCCTCCAACGACTTGCTCAACCGCATCCACAAGAATGCTTATTGGGGCATCCGGGGCAATTACCGGGGCATGCCCACCGACTGCCCGCAGCGCGACGAACGCCTCGGCTGGCTGGGCGACCGCACGATGGGGGCATACGGCGAGAGCTTCCTCTTCGGCAATTCCTTGCTCTATTATAAATGGCTGGTGGATATCGAGGAGTCGATGAACGAGGAAGGCAGCATCTCGGACGTGTCGCCCCGCTACTGGACGCTGTACAACGATGACGTAACCTGGCCCGCTGCCTACTTCTACGTGGCCGACATGCTCTACCGCCAGTTCGGCGACGACCGCTCCATCCGCGAACGCTATCCCTCCATGAAACAATGGGTGAAATACATCATGCAGAAAAAGATGCACGACTACATCATGGAGACGGACACCTACGGCGACTGGTGTATGCCGCCCGAGTCGCCCGAACTCATCCACTCGCAGGACCCCGCCCGCCGCACGGACGGACAGTTGCTAAGCACCGCCGTGTTCCACAGCATCCTTGAACTCATGCAGAAGTTCGCCCTCATGAACAACCAGCCCTCCGATGCCTTGGAATACGGCGAACTGGCTGCCAAGGTAAAGCAGGCGTACAACGACAAGTTCTTCGACCGCGAGACAGCGCGGTACAGCAACAACACCGTGACGGCCAACCTGCTCTCGCTGCGCCTCGGCCTAGTGCCCGCCGGATATGAAGACCGCGTGTTTGACAACATCGTGACCAAAACCGAAACCGTGCACCAGGGACACGTCAGCGCGGGCGTGCTCGGCATCCAGCACCTCATGCGCGGCCTCACCGAGCGCGGCAACGTGAACCTGGCCTACCGCATCGCCACGCAGACCTCCTACCCTTCGTGGGGCTACATGATAGAACAAGGGGCGACCACCATCTGGGAACTATGGAACGGCGACACCGCCGACCCAGCCATGAACTCGCGCAACCACGTCATGCTGCTGGGCGACCTGCTCATCTGGATGTACGAGGACCTGGCAGGCATACAATGCGCCCCGGATGCCACGGCCTTCAAACATGTGTGGATGGAACCCGCCTTCCCCGATGGGCTGGACGAAGTGATGGCTTCGCACGAATCGCCCTACGGCGAAATCGCCAGCCATTGGAAGCGCACGGGCGACCGTCTGGAATGGCACGTCACCCTGCCGCCCAACACCACGGCCACCCTGCGCCTGCCTGCCAAGTTCAACGTAGCTCCCCAGGCCGATGCCAATGGCATCCACGCCGTGACCCAAGCCGACGGCTATACCATCATCGAACTGGGTTCAGGCAGCTACACGCTGAGCAGCAAGTAAGAAGTGAGAAAGCAAGAGGCAAGAAAAAAGTAGAGACAAGGCATGCCTTGTCTCTCTTTTTTTCGTAAAACATTATAAGCCATGCCTTGCCTCTCTGCCGAAAACCATTCTACATATAATATTATAAGGTATGGCATCCGGCACGGGGCAAGGCATGGCCTTTTGTTTATACTACATAACTATCACTTCCAACCCATAGTTTCCCGGATTTGTTGGCAGACCTCATTGAAACGATCGGTTTGCTCCAACCAGCCGGGAACGTCCTTGTTTATCCACCCCATCATCGTAACCATTTCCCGATGAACCTCTTCCACATGATGCAAGTTCCAACAGATGGATTCATTGTGAAACACTCTGTTGCGCAACGTCCGAAACTGGTTCAAAGGAGCAGACACGTTTTTACGTTTCCTTTCCTGCTTGGGCATAAATGGGAATGCCCGCCGCAAATCTTTCCATAACAGGCGTTCATGCTCGCTGTTCAACAGCGACACCCAGAAACCTAAAGTCAATTCTGCCACTACTTTCGATGGAGTAATATTCTCATGTCGCCCGGCTATTTGCTTATTGGCTTGCGTAATGTAACGATTCAACTTGGCAAGTCCCGGCGTAGTAGGGAATACGGCATACCAGTCCTCACGTCCGGTCATTGTCTCCAACTCACGACACAAGGCATTGCGCAGTGTCACTTCCAACACAGACAGACTGACATAAAAAGCCTCTGCCAGTTGCAGATTACAGCGATAATGCAAAATGGCACGATTTTCGTTGCCTGGATAAAGATTGAAATATCGCTCCATGCGCTTACTGGAGAAAACTTTCTCAAAAAAATCTTTGCTACATTCCATATTTTATGTACTTTTGTGGTGCAGTCCCGGGCGTTCCTCTCCCAGCTTTCAGTTACTGGTGATGAATCCGGGTTTTTTTATGCCCTTCTGCAAAGTAACGAAAAAGACTTCATATTTTCCCCACCTCCTTTCCTTATTTCACCGCAAAGTCCCTCCGCCCGCACGCTTATTCCGCAAATATCCGTACATTTGCACCCTATCGTCAATTGTAAATCGTCCAATAGTAAATCACAGCATGTCTTCTCCATTCCTCTTCGCCCTCGTACTGACCCTGCTGGCCGGGCTGAGCACGGGCATCGGCAGTGCCATCGCCTTCTTCGCACGGCGCACCAACACGAAGTTCCTTTCCACCGCGCTGGGTTTCTCGGCGGGGGTCATGGTGTACGTGTCGTTCGTCGAGCTGTTCCCGCAGGCGTTGGAGCAGGTGACGGCGGGCGGCGCGGCACGTCCCGCATTGAGCGTGGTGCTGGCCTTCTTTGCGGGCATCGCCTTCATCTTCCTCATCGACATGCTCATCCCCTCGGGCGAAAACCCCCACGAGGTGCACATGGTGGAGGAACTCAAGCAACGCGGCCCCGCCCCGCAACTGCAACGCACAGGCTTGCTCATGGCCCTGGCCATCGCCATCCACAACTTCCCCGAAGGCATCGCCACCTTCACCTCGGCCTACGTGGACCCCAGCATCGCCATCCCCATCGCCGTGGCCATCGCCATCCACAACATTCCGGAGGGCATCGCCGTGTCCGTGCCCCTGTACTACTCCACGGGCAACCGCCGCAAGGCGTTCTGGTACTCGCTGTCGTCCGGCATGGCCGAGCCGGTGGGCGGGCTGATAGGCTATTTCCTGCTGCTGCCGTTCATCACGCCCTTCTCGCTGGGGCTGGTCATGGCTGCCGTGGCGGGCATCATGGTGTTCATCTCGGTGGACGAGCTTATCCCCGCCGCCGAACGCTACGGCTGCCACCACTACTCCATCGCCGGGTTCGTGGGCGGCATGGCGGTCATGGCGGCCAGCCTGCTAGTGATATAATGGAATTTAGCACACGGAATAACACAGATTAAACAGATTATCACAGATTTTGAGTGAACGCAAATGACACAAAACGGCGCAAATGAACGCAAATTTATCTGCAAAATCTTAGGGAAACCATCCGTATAAATCCGTTTCATCTGTTCCATCCGTGTTCAAGATTAAAGTCCCCTATGTTATCTATGATGCCCCCAAATGGTAAATCGTCAAATAGTAAATAGCCCCACCCTGCCCGAAGTCGCCCCGCTCATCAACTGGACGTACTTCTTCCGTGCCTGGCGCGTGCTGGGGCGGTACGAGGGCATCGACCGGGCGTGCGAATGCGCGGCCTGCCGCACGGCCTGGCTGCAAGGCTTCGCCGAGGCCGACCGCCCCCGGGCCGAGGAGGCGCTCGCCCTGTTGCGCGACGCGCAGGAAATGCTCCGCCGCTTCCGCGACACGCCCGGCATCCGCCTCCGCGCCGTGGCACGGCTGCTTGCCGCACGCTCCACCGGGGAGGACATCATCATAACGGACGAAGACGGGCGGGAAACCCCGCTGCCCATGCTGCGCCAGCAACGCCCCTCGGCGGACGGATGCTGCTACTCGCTGGCCGACTTCGTGCGCCCCGGGGGCGACCGCATCGGCCTTTTTGCCTGCACGGTGCAGGGGGCGGACACACTGGCCGACACCTTCAACCGCCAAGGCGACCCCTACCGCGCCCTGCTGGCACAGACGCTGGCCGACCGCCTGGCCGAAGCCACGTCCGAATGGCTGCACTACCAGGTGCGCACCCGCCTGTGGGGCTACCACCCGCACGAGCCCTTCGACCCGGACAAGCTGCGCCGGGGGCAATATCCCGGCATACGCCCCGCCGTGGGCTACCCCGCCCTGCCCGACCAGTCGCTCATCTTCGACCTCGACCGCCTGCTGCACCTCGGCGGCATCGGCATCGCGCTCACCGAGAGCGGTGCCATGCGTCCCGCCTCGTCGGTGTGCGGGCTGTACCTGTCCCACCCGCAGGCACGCTACTTCCTCGTGGGACCCGTCGATGCCGCCCAGCTGGCCGACTACGCCCGCCGCCGGGGCCGCACGCCCGATGAAATGAGCCGATGGCTGGCATGCGGGAACGCGGAGGGGTGATTCCGGATTTCAGATTTCAGATTTCAGATTATTTCCCGCAGATGGCGCAGATGGACGCAGATGATTTCTTGCCTCTCGCTCCTTGCCTCTCACCTCTGCTTTTATCCTCTCCTTCCCGACAGCATCGGGACAAGTTTCCGGGGCTTGGGGAGGCTTTTCGCTTCTTTCCTTGCATAAAGTTATCGTACCACCCGGGTGGAACAGGTGTCTCACCCAGGTGGAACAGGTGTACCACCCGGGTGAGACACCTGTTCCACCTTCGTGGGACGATAACATTCCCCGCATATCTGCACGACTTCGCCCGCACCCGCACATGACTTTCCCCGCACACGACTAAAACTTAACCATCTTTTAACGCTTGCTATAAGGTTGCGTCAATAAAATATCCTACTTTTGTACCGAAACAAGTATCATTATTTATCAACCCATTAAAAAGTTCAGCGTATGAAAAAGACTACTCTGTTTATGGCGGCTTTGCTGGCCGGAACATTCGCCATGTCGGCAGCCGAACTGGCGAAAGGCGTAATCAACAATGCCATCCCCGACGGATGGACGTACATCACGAACGATCCCCAATATCCCGACTATGAATTTTACGGTGATGGCGGATTGAAAATGCGGTATGTCGGACAAGGCATCCTCTCACCCAAATTTACGGCTGAAGGAGATGTAGAAGTAATTATCACCATCAACGCCCTCAACGCAAACACGAAAACCAGCGAAGGAGACCCGTTCACCATCACGGGCTTGAATGCAGAAGGTACAGAAGTGGCGACTGCCACGCTGGCCACCGTAGAAGTCGGCGACAATACTGCCACACTGAACGGTACGGGCATTGCTCAAGTGCAAGTTATTATGACAGCCTACCCGCATAACGGTACAGCATATTGCAACGTAAGCTTAGGCGGCGTAACCATCAACGGCGAAGGCACACCCGCTACCACCGACCCGGGAACAGACCCGACCGAGCCCACCGATGCCATCTTCTTCGAATCGTTTGCCGACGGGCAGGGCGACTTCACCACCTACGAAGTGAAGAATACCAAGCCAGAAGGCGACACCCACAGCGTGTGGTATTACAACTCCAAACACAAGCAAATGGCTGCGGGAGCATATGTGAACGGCACGAACTACGAAACGGAAGCCTGGCTGATTTCCCCGGCCATCGACTTGTCGAACGTGAGCACCGCAACCTTTACATTCGACCACGCCGGGAAGCAGTTCGGCGCACCCACGACCAACCTGACCGTACAAACCTCATCCAACTACACGGAAGGCGACGTGACGGCTGCCACGTGGACGGAACTGACCATCCCCAACCACCTGTCGGGTGAAACGAACGACTTCAAGTCGGCCGGCGATATGGATTTGGCTGCTTTCTGCGGACAAGCCAACGTGCACATCGCGTTCAAATACACCAGCACAACCACCGGCGCAGGCAACTGGTACATCCAGAACGTCAGCGTAACGGGCGAAACAACCGGCTCTGGCATTGCGGGCGTGGATGCCGATGAAACGGCCTTCTACGTACTCGACGGCGTGCTGATGCTCGGCGGCGTGGCCGAAGGCACACAGGTGGAAATCTACAACGCCCTCGGCGCACGGATGATGACCACCGTGTTCGACGGCACAGGCATTGCCGTGAACGACCTCAACCCCGGCATGTACATCGTGCGGGCAGGCAAGGATGCCAAGAAGGTGATGTTCTGATTGGCAGGACGCGAATAACGCGAAACGTACAATAAGGCAGAGGCGCGGCCACCGGTGTCGCGCCTCTGTTTTTTTATTGGGGGGGGAAAATGTAGAGACAAGGCATGCCTTGTCTCAAAAGGAGGGCATGCCTTGTCTCTACGGACAGCACATGCCTTGTCTCAAAAGGAGGATTTGAGCAGGTGTGTTTCTCCTGTGGCGTGGGAGACAAGGCATGCCTTGTCTCTACAACATGTCTGTCACGAAAATAACACACAAAGAGCCGTGCCCATACGGGGGGGGACACGGCTCTTATTTTATTTGCCTCACTCGCGTGCTACCTCGCCAGTTCGCCTTCGCGCAGCAGGTATTCCGCTATCTGCACGGCGTTGAGGGCGGCTCCCTTGCGTATCTGGTCGCTCACGCACCAGAAGGCCAGCCCGTTGGGGTTGGAGAGGTCCTGCCGGATGCGCCCCACGTGCACGGGGTCTTTGCCGGAAAGGAACAGCGGCATGGGGTAGAGCTTCTCCGCCGGGTTGTCCATCACCACCACGCCCTCGGCGGCTTCGAAGGCACGGCGCGCCTCGGCCACCGTGACGGGCCGCTCCGTCTCCAGCCAGATGCTTTCGGAGTGGGCGCGCAAGGCCGGCACCCGCACGCAGGTGGCACTCACGCTGATGTCGCTGTGCATGATTTTGCGAGTCTCGTTGTACATCTTCATCTCCTCCTTCGTGTAGCCGTTGTCCGTAAACACGTCCACCTGCGGGATGAGGTTGTAGGCCAGCTGGTAGGCGAATTTTTCCACCGTCACCTGCTCGCCGCGCACGATTTGGGCATACTGCTCGCGCAGCTCGTCCATGGCCGCCGCGCCCGCCCCGCTCGCCGCCTGGTAGGTGGACACGTGCACCCGCCGGATGTGCGACAAAGTCTCGATGGGTTTCAGGGCCACGACCATCTGGATGGTGGTGCAATTGGGGTTGGCAATGATACCGCGCGGACGCACCTTGGCATCGGCGGGGTTCACCTCGGGCACCACCAGCGGCACATCGGCATCCATGCGGAACGCGCTCGAATTGTCAATCATCACCGTACCGAAGCGGGTGATGTCGGCGGCAAACTCCTTCGATGTGCCTGCCCCGGCAGACGTAAACGCCAGGTCGATATCCCGGAAGTCGTCGCCATGTGTCAACTCCTTGACGGTTAGCGCCCGACCCTTATATTCATACACCCGGCCTGCACTGCGCGACGAGCCGAACAACACCAGTTCGTCCATCGGAAAATCGCGCTCGGCCAACACCCGCAGGAATTCCTGCCCCACGGCACCACTGGCACCTACAATTGCTACTTTCATATGCTTAAACGTTGTAATTGTAGAGACAAGGCACGCCTTGTCTCCATAAAATGTCATACATTATATGGGATGTCCACTCTTTTGGAGACAAGGCATGCCTTGTCTCTACGACGACCCCACTTATCTCCGATTATTTCCGTATATTTGCTTCCGCATATTCCAACGCCCCCATTGGGCGACAAAAGTAATTCATTTCCATTGAATATATAGCATATAATGAGAAAAATAACGCCTTTTGCTTTCCTTTTTCTCGCACTCCATGCGGCGGCGCAGGTGGACGAGCACTTTTCCGATGGCGACTTCACCCGCAACCCCGCCTGGACGGGCACGGCGGATCGTTTCATCGTAAACAATGCCTTGCAACTGCAATCCGCAGCCGAGGAGGCTTCCCGGTCATACCTCTTCACGCCCTCCGAGGCCTTCGACCAGGCCGAGTGGCAATGTTGGGTGAGCATCGACTACCCCACCTCGCAGTACAATTACGCCGCATTCTACTTAGCCTCGGATCGCAGCGACGACCTCGATGCCTGCAACGCCTATTACGTGCGGATAGGCGGGGCGAACGATGCGGTGTCGCTGTTCCGCCAAAAGGGCGATGAAAAGGAGGAAATCATACCGGGAACGACCAAACGGCTCGATGGCGACCGGGTGGAAGTGACGGTGCGGGTGACGCGCAACACGGAGGGATGGTTCGAATTGTACAGCCGCCTGCCCGATGAAACCGACTGGATACTGGAAGGGAGCGTGCAGGACAGGAGCATCAGCCAAAGCACCTACGTGGGACTGATGTATGCCAACAGCGGGGCGACAGGCCGCCGATACCGCTTCGACGATGTGGTGGTGACAGGCCTCCCCGCCACTGACACCACCGCCCCGCAATGGGTGTCGCTCGTCATGGAGGGCGGGGGCACGTTGCGCCTCACCTTCTCCGAACCCATGGACTTCTCGGTGGCGACTTTCGAAGTGGACAACGGCGTGGGCTACCCGCACACCCAAACGCCCTCCTCCGACGGGCGGGAGATGGTGCTGGAGTTTGCCTACCCGTTTGACGAAGGGGTGATTTACACGTTGAAAACGGCAGGATTAACCGACCGGGCAGGCAACGTCCTGGCGGAAACGGAACGGATATTCGGCCATGCCGAGCCGATAGAGCCGGGCGACGTGCTGCTCAACGAAGTAATGTTCAACCAGCCGGAAGGGTCGTATGAATACATCGAAGTGATGAACGTGTCCGGCAAGCTGTTGGATGCCTCGTCCCTTGTGTTCACCACCCGCAAAACGGACGGCACGCTGAACACGGGGCACCGCCTCGCCACTGAATGCCTGCTGGCACCCGATGCCTATGTGGCCGTGACCGAAGATGCCGAAGCAGTGCGCCAATACCACCAATGCCCGCCCGGCAGCCTCATCCGCCCGATGAAATGGACGACTTTGAACAACGAAGCGGGCATCATCGTGCTCACCGACTCGACGAAGACCATCATATTCGATGAACTGGCCTACGATGCATCCTGGCATCATCCCCTCATCCGCAATGAAAAAGGCGTGGCCTTGGAACGCATTTCCCCCGATTTCATCACGCAAAGCGCAGACACGTGGCATTCGGCTTCCTCCGAGACCCATTACGGCACGCCGGGCTACCGCAACTCGCAATACCGCGCCACCTTCACCGCACCGACGGACGACAGCTGGGTGTGGACCGAGCCGGAAGCCTTCTCGCCTGACAACGACGGCTTCGAGGACGTGTGCCTCATCCACTACCGCATGGACGAACCGGGCTACGCTGCCAACATCACGATTTTCGATGCGGCAGGCGTGGAAGTGTGCCGCCTGGCCGACAACGACCTGCTGGCCACCGAAGGCCTCTACACCTGGGACGGACGGCTAACCAACGGAACCGCCGCCAACATCGGCATATACGTGCTGTACTTCGAAGCCTTCCACCCCCAAAAAGGCATCCGCAAAGCCGTCAAAAAGCCGGTAGTGGTGTCGGGAAGGTAAGGAGGAAAAAGGTGAAAGGTGAAAAGTTCAAGGCCAACGGCCTTGTGGCGTTCAGCGTAGGGCAACGCCCTACGAATCTGCGCAAATCTGCGTTATCTGCGGGAACGGATAATCCGTGCAAATTCGTATAGTCTGTGTATTCTGTGTATTCCGTGTATTCCGTGTATTCCGTGTATTCCGTGTGCTAATTTGAAATTTAAAAATATGAAATCCATGCTCCCCTCCTCCCTCGTCCGTTACGTGGAGCAGCACATCCTGCCCCGCTACGCCGCCTTCGACCCGGCGCACCGCATCAACCATGCCCGCCAAGTCATCGATGAAAGTCTGAAATTGGCAACGCATTACCCCGTGGATGCCGCCATGGTTTACACCATCGCCGCCTACCACGACGTGGGCCTGTGCGAAGGACGCGAGCAGCACCACCTTGCCTCGGGCCGCCTGCTGATGGCCGACGAACGGCTGCACGAATGGTTCACCCCCGAACAACTCCACGTGATGCGCGAGGCCGTGGAAGACCACCGCGCCTCCAACCGCCACGCCCCGCGCAGCCTGTACGGCATGATTGTGGCCGAAGCCGACCGCGTCATCGACCCACACGTCACCCTGCGCCGCACGGTGCAATACGGCCTCGACCACTACCCGGAGCTGGATCGCAAGGGGCAGTACGCCCGCTTCCGCGCCCACCTGACGGACAAATACGCCGAAGGCGGCTACCTGCATCTGTGGATACCCGAATCGGAGAACGCCGCCCGCCTGGCCGAACTGCGCACCCTCATCGCCGACGAACCCCGCCTGCGCCAAGCATTCGATGAACTGTATGAACAGTCCAAGATTTAGCACACGGAATACACGGAACGGATTTTCACGGATTGTCCCAATGCAACAACTATTGACTTTATCCGTGTCAATCTGTATAATCTGTGTTTTCCGTGTGCTAACCATCCACCACTTCCACCAGGAAGCTCACCGGGCGGAAGCCGTCGTTACACGACACCATGGCCGAGCGGGGGTTCTTCATCCAGCCGTCGTACAAATCGCTCGCCCCGTGGGTCAACGCCATGACGAAGGGCGACAGGCTCTGCCACGCGCTTTCGCACAATCCATCGGGCTTCACCCATCCTTCTGTCACAAACACCTGCCCCTCCTGCAAGCCGCACGCATGTTCAATCGGGTTCTCGTACCGCTCCATCAAGTCGCGGTGGCACACTTTCCGCATCACGGTGATTTTAATCTGATTCATGTGTTCCGAAATCATTAAAGCACATGGAATTTAGCCCATCATTTAAGAGCAAGAACAATCTAAAAACAAACAAATTACATCTTTTGCTCTTAAATTTGCTCTTAAATTTGCTCTTAAATTTGCTCTTAAATTTGATCTTAAATTTGCTCTTAAATTTGCTCTTAAATTTGCTCAACTACTTTTTTACAAGTTTCCATTCCGATTTTCTTCCCGCCGTGTTATTGGTTATAATTCTCATCTTTCTCAGGCGAGTCAATAAGTTCCCGATTTTGTTTTTTTTCTGATTCTCTGAATATTGATCGGACAGTGCATCCCAAAGCAAAACATCTATATCTTTTCTTGTCAGCACTTTATGATCCGCCAATGCATCAAGCAACAAACTTTCGCATAGTTTGTTTTTAAGTCCTTTATGCTTTGAGTACTCAACTTTTGTGTTTGTCTTTTGAGCTACGCTTTTGGCTATATACACATGCGGTTTGCGTCCTTCCACCAAGTGCTTCTTGCGCAAGAGGGCGATAGCATCATCACCAATCCGTTTACCTTTCTGAAGATTATCCAGCAAGATGGCTTCTGTTAAATTCACCTCGTTGTTAGACATCAACAACTGGCTGTAATCTGCATCTATCACCATACCAGGCAAGTGCAATACCACTTGCGATTCGGAACTACCCTCATAGTCCGGCATAGGCAGGAAACGCTCTTTCTGACGCAAAAACAGGTTATGTATCCCGTAGCCCTGCGAATCGATCATTTTTACATTTACCATAGCTTTCATCAATGCCGGGTTACGATAACGCTTGGGTGTTTTCTCCCCTAAAATATACTGGCTATAATCTCCATCGAAAAAACAACCTGCATTTTCAAAGGTAAGTTTTTCTTTTTCTTCCGTTACCCTTATCCGTTCATCAAGGGAATAATCCTGATGTGCCACACAATTATGCAAAGCTTCAAGTACACTGCGTGCATCGTATTTCCATACTTCGGCTGGTATCAGAGAGTTAATAGGGTATATCTTAAAACGATAATTGCGTATGCGTTTCAAAACCTCACTGGTAGACTTGATAAATGGTATGGTAAAAGTGTCGCCAAAAGTTTCACCATCTTGAAAACATTTCCAAGTTATCTCCGCTATATGTGGTATTTTGTGTGCTTTCTCACGCTTGCCCACCAACAACATGGCAGCACGTGTGATTTGACCGTCGAGTGTCAGGCAAGCCTTGTCAAGGAATACTTCGTCACTCCATTGCAACAATTGGTCTGCATATTGCGGATGACGCTCTTTGTAACCTTCGCGCGCTATTTTTACCGCTTCAGCATCAAGATCACGGATTGTAGCATCATCTACAATCTGTGCCGTCCAGTCAAGTCTTGATGAATATATTTCACGCATCCACTCCACATATCGCGTCAACTCAGTCACATGACTGTCTACACGGATATACGACCGATTATAAAAAGTTGTGGGTTCACCTATAGCTGCGGGAATTTTAAGACGCACAACACGAGAATTGTCATGGTACTTGAACTCTTCAAAAACAAATGCAATGCGAGGAAACACCAATTGTCGCAGATACATCTCCAATGCTTGATTTCCTTTCGCCTTCACGACCGATGCGTCAAACGTGGTGCCTTTCACCCTAAGAGTAGCATCCTCCACACCAAAATACAGATAAGCAAATTCTTGATGATCAAGGCAAGCCCCATTCGATAAGGCCGAAATATATTCCCCCAATTTTTCTGCATCTTGATAGTTTGATTTGAATTCCAATGAACGATTTTCTTTCTGAAATTCACGAATCTGCTTGTCAAGAAGCATGGAATATCTGCTGTCTTTATCCATAATCATGTAACTATTGTTGTATATACACCATCAACTTTGCAAAGTTAATCATTTTCAATCACTCTCCGACTAATTGTTACTAAGACTTCATTAGGCTTTGTCTAATTTTCGTTCTTGTATCGAGCAGTCTTTAATGGTTTTTCCTTTCGGCACGAAAGAAAAGAGAGCAAAAATGCCGATACAAGAAGGAAAACGGACAAAGATATTCGCGGAATGGTCTAATAACCGATTGGGAGCTAATCTGCTTCATGTTTCCTATAAGTTAGCGGAGCAAAGATAGCAAATCCCGCCCGACACGCCCGCATGCCTAAGGGAAAATGCCCGCATATGTATAACCACGGATATCATTACACGTAAGGTAAAAACTTAAAAAATCTGTAACTTTGCACTTGGAAATCACTATTCAAATTTAAACGCCGTTTTATGGAAAGTGTAGCCCTACAAGGATTAAATGCCGAGCAACGCGCCGCTGTTTCATTCTCGGGGAAACATCTCCTTGTAATAGCTGGTGCCGGTACAGGCAAAACAAAAACAATTATAGCTCGCGCACAATATCTAATAGAGCAAGGCGTACCACCTTCCAATATATTGATACTTTCTTTTACACGCAAATCAGCAGGAGAAATTGCCGAGCGCACAAAAGCTGGACTCAATAACTCTACGGGGCTTACCGGACATACTTTTCACTCTTGGTGCATGAGCCTCATCAAGTCAAACCCCAATCTATTTGGACTAACCGATACTACTTGTTTAGACGAGGAAGATTGCGAAAGTGCCATAAAATTACTTTGCGGGAAAAATTTTAAAGATCAAGATGACAAACGAATTTCGCCTTATAATATCACAGAAGTTTACTCTTATGCAAAAAATACAAAATGCTCGTTGAGCAAAGCCTTGCAGGTTAAAATTTACGATAACGAAGAATCTGAATTTATTAAAGAAAAGATTGTAAAGAATAGGCCTCTTTATGAAGACATCATCCGAAAATATATTATCTATAAAAAAGAACACAATTATATTGATTATGACGACATTTTATCTGTCGTTTCTACAGGATTGAAAAACAATCCTAATAGCGCAAAGCGATTATCTTCACGCTACAAGCACATACTCGTAGACGAAATGCAAGACACAAATCCGCTTCAATACGAACTTTTGTCTGCATTCTATTCTAACAGTCATCTTTTTTGTGTTGGAGACGATGCCCAATCCATTTATGGTTTTCGAGGAGCAGACTTTGAAACCATGCATAGTTTTACTGATATAGTTCCAAAATCAAGTTCATTGCATCTGTCTCTTAACTACAGATCCACGCAAGAAATATTGGATCTATCTAATTGGCTGCTTTCCAACTCTCCTTTAAACTACGGAAAGAAGTTACGCGCTTATCGTGGACATGGAACAAAACCAAAAATGATTTACGTAGAAAATGCTTGGCAAGAAGCTAATCATATAACAGATCATATCCTTGGCTCCATCAACCAAGAAGGACGTACATGGAAAGAGCACATGGTACTTTCACGAACCAATTGGGGATTAAGGAAAGTAGAAGCTTGTTGCTTATCAAAAAAAATACCTTATCAGCTATTGGGAGGTACTTCATTGATGCAGACAAAGCATGTACGCGATATCATGTCTGCCCTAAGAATATCAGCAAACTTCCGAGATGAATTGGCATGGATAAGATTTTTGCAACTTTGGCCTGGTATTGGCGATGCTAAAGCAGCAAAAGCCATACTATCCATGCAAAAATGCTCAAGACTGACTGAGTGTATCTCCACTTTAAACGCGAGTGGATTTCAAAGCGAGATTTGTAGCACCCTTTCTTCTTTAGATGGACTACAATCAAATCCTTACAAGGCTATACGTAAAGCTGTAAGTTGTCTATCACCTCGTTTAGCAATAATATATAAAAATGATGGATGGAGTAACAGAAAAAAAGATTTCAAACTTCTACAAGAATTAGCACTCAACAGCAACAGCATAACAGAATTTGTTACAGAATTCGTCCTTGACCCTAAATTAGGCACTTACCTTAAATCCGGAAACGCAAATGAAGATATAGTGACTTTATCCACAATCCATTCTGCCAAAGGACTTGAAGCGGCCAATTGCTACATAACCAATGTGTCCCCAAATTCTTATCCTACGCCCAAAGCCATGCTCAACGGTATCTCTGCCATAGAAGAAGAAAGGAGATGCTTATATGTTGCTCTCACGCGGGCAAAAGAAAACTTACTTCTTTACTGCGACATTCATGCGACATCCGCTAAGGAATTTGCCCATTCGGAAGAATTCTTCAGTGATAAGCTCACAAATGGTCTCCATTTGACACATAAAAACACTGGCATTGAAGTAGAAATACATAACATAATAAATAAGAGCGGATACCAGGTTATACAATACACAATAAATGGGAGTAATGTCCAAGAAATGGAAGAATCAATGTTTCGCAAGGCTTATACTACAAAAAAAGAATATGATGCAAACAATGCATATTCGTTTTATTTCTTAAATGGAATCCCCAACGACATTATCGATAAAATACACTTAGACACTGATGATAGCACACGGCAAAAACAATTCGATGAAGATGGAAATAATCCATTTCACTGGGATGATTTTAATTTTAACTAGCACATATCATGAAAATAAAAGAACAATGCCCCATCAACCGCATTATCTTGATAGGAAATGGTTTTGACCTTGCACATGGTCTACGCACCTCTTATCGCGATTTCATAAACTGGTTGTGGAATGGTGTGGGGACATCCTGCGGTACGACAAATGCTCCTTCTTTTGAAAACAACTTTGTAAAAATTTCCGTACCTGGCCAGCAAATGCTATCACGTGTATTCCTTACAGGGAAACAGCCATATACTTACAACAAAGTGAAAGAGGTCATTAAAGACCAGGAAGGAATAATTTCATTTACCATCAAAAACAAGTTTTTAGAATACATATCGGAAATCAATGACAATGTTGGTTGGGTGGATATTGAAAATGCCTATTACCAAAAATTGAAAGAATGCATCAAAGCCCATCAAGACGAAAAGGAAAGACACCAAGCTGTAGAAAAACTCAACCGGGAATTTGAAGATATAAAAAATGCTTTGGAAGATTATTTGCCAAAATATACAGAAAAACAAAGAGTTGAATATCCTGACCATGTCGGAGATTGTATCATCGAAGATTTTAGATACACGGTTTTTATTACTATGGGGCAAGAGGTATTGAATAATTACGAATGGCGTTACTTACAGCAGTTAAAAGCGGCCCAAGAAACAGGAAGTGACACCTTGACAGAATGGCAAGTTGAATTATTGGAGCAAAGCAAAGACATGACACAAAAGGACATTACAGATATATTAAATAAGAAGTATCTGGAACTGATGCAGGTACATCCTAGAAGAATATTGTTCTTGAATTTCAATTATACCAAGACAGACAGCCCCTATCATGGCTATGTGCGTAGTTGGTCAAGCAGTGAACCAGATAGCATATACATACATGGATTGTTGAATGACAAAGATAATCCCATCATCTTCGGATACGGGGACGAACTGGATGAAAACTACAAGGAATTGGAACGGGCAAATGACAATCTATTTTTGCAGAACATCAAATCCGTTCGATATCTTTTCACCAACAACTATACCCGACTTTCATCCTTTGTCGAATCTGCCCTTTATCAAGTGTATATATTCGGACATTCCTGCGGAAATTCCGACCGCACCCTGCTCCACTACCTTTTCGAACATCCCAATTGCGTATCGATAAAGCCTTTTTACTACAAAAACGGCGATGGGCAAGACAATTACATGGATATCGCCTCCAACATCACCCGCGCTTTCAATGACAAGCACGCACTGCGCACAAAAGTGGTGAACCACAGCGACTGCGAAGCGTTGCCGCAGAAACATTGACCCAAAGTAGTCATTTATCAAACAAAACACAAATCAAATCCAATTCCAGTGTGTTAAATTACGTCATTAACACACTGCTTTTGTTGTGTTTATGATGGTGAATACATAACTTTGCAGAAAGTTATGTACAGCATATAAATTTCGTACATTTTTTAAGATATGGTTGATACAATAAAGATTCCAAACGTAGACAAGGATGGAAGAATTGGAAGTGCATTCAACCATCTCTTTAGGCTTATTTTCCAAATGGACGAGACGGAAAGGGATAATTGGATTTGGGATTTAGGACAAACTTCTTTTTTCCATCCCTTTTTTCTTGCTCCTTTGGTCATATACAAACAAGTCTGTCAGAAAAACATCCGATGCATAAACAAGCCAAGCCACATTTCAAACTATCTTGATTTAGTTTGCTTTGACGAACCTCTATTCATCGCCGAAGATACAGACATAAAAGCTAAATTAGAAACTTATACAACAAAAACCTATCTTCCTGTATGTCGCTTTAGCTTGAGGCAAGAAAACTTGGATGGACTTCAAAGTATATTACAAAGGATCATGGAAAAACAGAGTAATGCCGACCGTCGCATAGTTTCTCCATTATCATATATGCTTGGAGAATTGGTAGATAACATGAAAGAGCATTCATGTGGTTGCTATGGTTATATTTTTTCGCAATATCTGAAAAAAGAAGGGTGCATAGATTTAGTTTTGGCAGATGACGGGATTACAATCTTTGGAAGTTACGCTAAGTTCGGGTTGTATCAAGACAAAATACAAGGAGATGAATCGATCGCTCTGAGATTAGCCAACGAAGGAAAGTCAACCAAAAATCTTCCGAATACGGAAAACAGAGGATACGGCATTTCATCATCGAAACAAATGCTCGTGGATGGGCTGAATGGTTCTTTCTTCATGCTTTCAGGTTCTGCGTTCCATCGACATGATGCCAAGGGGAGTGAATATGTCCAACTCCCAGACAACATAAATTGGCATGGAACAATTATCCTGATGAGAATACCAGTTTGTGTGCCAAAAGAATTTGACTATGCAAAATATACCCAATGATAAATTTTCAATAAAAAACAAAAATCATGAATAAGACAATAAAGATTGCAGAACTGATAAGCACGGATATACGTTCGCGCTCCAATGCTGACAAGATAAGAGTTGCCATCAAAGATGCCAACAGTGAAGTAGTGCTCGACTTTTCCAATGTAACCTTCATGTCGCGATCATTTGCCGATGAGTTATATAACATAAAGACGGAATATGCGAACATATGCATGGTAAACATGAGCGATTTGGTCAAGTCCATGTTTGACGCGGTATGCCATGGACGCAGCCAAAAAAGAAAATTCGATGAAGACAAATCGGAAATGAAATCATTCAGCGACATAGAAAGTTTATCCGCCTTTTTGACCACGATATAAACCAAAATAACTGACACATACAAACAAAAGCGGTTTTTCTCTCAATAGAAGATCCGCTTTTGTTGTATTCCAGTACCCCTCCAAAACATACTATAGAAAGTTTCAAAACATACTATAGAAAGTCGGGCAACTTACTATAGTAAGTGGAGAATCTTTCTATAGTAAGTTTTGTCACCCCCTCTGGATATCGGAATGACAACGTGGCAGAGAACAAAAAACATACGGGGCACTTGGATTAAAGTACTCTAATCCAAGTGTCCCGCTTGGCTATATATGCTCCCCTTTAGGGGCTGGGGGTGGCATTACCTGTTCCGCTCCACCCAGCGGCGGGCGTTGACGAAGGCTTCCACCCACGGGGTGATTTGGTCGCTGTTGCGGCGGTCGGCGGGATAGTGGGCGCATTGCCACGGGAAGATGGCGCGTTCGAGGTGCGGCATCATGGCCAGGTGGCGACCGTCGGCCGAGCAAAGACCCGCCACGTCGTAATCGGACCCGTTGGGGTTGGCGGGGTAGCCCGTGTGGTTGTACTTGGCCACGATGTGGTAGGCTTCCTCTTCCTTGGGCAGACTGAAGCGGCCTTCGCCGTGCGCCACCCAGATGCCGAGCTTGCTGCCGGAGAGCGAGCCGAACATGACGGAGTGGTTATCCGGGATGGCCACGGTAACGAACTCGGACTCGAACTTGTGCGACACGTTGTGCAACATGCGGGGCTTCACATCGTGTTCGGGCGTGACGAGACCCAGCTCAATCATCAGCTGGCAACCGTTGCAGATGCCGAGGCTGAGCGTATCGGGACGGGCATAGAAGCGGTCGAGGGCGGTCTTGGCCTTTTCGTTGTACAGGAAACCACCTGCCCATCCTGTGGCCGAGCCGAGCACGTCGGAGTTGGAGAAGCCGCCACAGAACACAATCATGTTCACATCGTCCAGCGTCTCGCGGCCCGATGCGAGGTCGGTCATGTGCACGTCCTTCACGTCGAAGCCCGCCAGGTAGAGGGCATAGGCCATTTCACGCTCGCCGTTCGTCCCTTTTTCGCGGATGATGGCGGCACGCACGCCGCTCGGCTGGCGGTCGGGCGAGAGGTTGAACTGCGACAGTTTGCCCCGGAACGTGTCCGCATATTTGAATTCCAACGGCTGTTCCTTGTAGTTGGCGTAGCGGGCGGCGGCACACTGCTCGCCACTTTGGCGGCGGTCGAGCAGGTAGGACGAGCGGTACCACAGGTCGCGCAACTCATCGATAGCGAAAGCATAGGCCGATTTCTTCTTGTGCACTTCGAGGCGGCGTTCGGCTATGGGCTGCGCTATGCGGACAAAGCCGATTTCATGCTCCATGAGAATCCGTTCCACCGCCTTGTGGTTCTTCACCTGAATGAGCACGCCGGGGTTTTCGGCAAAGAGGATGTGCAGCAGGGAGTGTTCGGCCAGGTCGTCCAGCTTCACGTGCAGGCCGCCCTTGGTGTTGGGGAAGCACATTTCAAGCAGGGCGGTGATGAGGCCGCCTTCGGAAATGTCGTGTCCCGCCAATACCAGCCCTTTGCCGATGAGTTCCTGCAGGGCGTTGAAGGCTTCCGCGAAGTATTCCGCGTCGCGCACGGTGGGCACTTCGTCGCCAATGCGTCCCAGCACTTGCGCCAGCACCGAGCCGCCCAGCTTATGGGCATCGAACGAGAAGTCGATGTAGTAGATGTACGAGTCGGGCACGTCCTTCAGGTCGGGGGTGACGATTCGGGTAACGTCGGCCACTTCCGCCCCGGCGGAAATGATGACCGTGCCGGGCGAGAACACCTTCTTTTCCCCGTACTTCTGTGTCATGGAGAGGCTGTCCTTGCCGGTGGGTATGTTGATGCCCAAGGCGCAGGCAAAGTCGCTGCACGCTTCCACGGCCCGGTAGAGGCGGGCGTCTTCGCCGGGGTTCTTGCACGGCCACATCCAGTTGGCACTGAGCGACACGCTACGCAGGCCGTCGGCCAAGGGTGCCCACACGATGTTGGTGAGGGCTTCGGCCACCGCCATGACCGAACCGGCGGCGGGGTCGGCCAAGGCCACGAGGGGCGCATGCCCTATGGAGGTGGCAATGCCACTGCGTCCGCGGTAGTCGAGTGCCACCGCGCCGAGGTCGGCCAAGGGCAACTGTATCGCGCCCACGCACTGCTGGCGGGCTATCTTGCCGGTCACGGAGCGGTCCACCTTGTTCGTCAGCCAGTCCTTGCATGCCACGGACTCCACTTGCAGCACCTGGCGCAGGTAGTCCAGCAGTTTTTCCTCATCACCATCCACGGGGGCGAAATGTTCTTCCACCGTATTGTCTGTAATGACCGTGCGGGGCGGATTGCCGAAGAAGTCGCTCAGTTGCATGTTGATGGGAGCCTCCCCGTCTGGTTTTGTGAACACAAACTGCATGTCGCCGGTGGTTTCGCCCACCACGTACATCGGGGCGCGTTCGCGTTCGGCCAGGCGTTGCACCCGTTCCACGTCCTTTTCGCGGAGCAGGAAGCCCATGCGCTCCTGGCTTTCGTTGCCGATGATTTCCTTGGCACTCAACGTGGGGTCGCCGATGGGCAGCTTCGACATGTCGATGTGCCCGCCGGTAGTTTCCACCAGTTCAGACAAGCAGTTGAGATGCCCGCCCGCACCGTGGTCGTGTATGGACACAATGGGGTTGTCATCGCTTTCGGCCAGCGTGCGGATGACGTTGGCCACGCGCTTCTGCATTTCCGGGTTGGCACGTTGCACGGCGTTCAGCTCGATGGCGTTGGCATACTGCCCCGTATCCACCGACGACACCGCGCCGCCGCCCATGCCGATGCGGTAGTTGTCGCCACCCATGACCACGATTTTCTCACCCGGCTCGGGCGTGCCCTTCAGCGCATCGGCCTTTTTGGCGTAGCCCACGCCCCCGGCCAGCATGATGACTTTGTCGTAGCCATAGGTTTTGCCGTTTTCTTCGTGTTCAAAGGTAAGCAGCGAACCGCAGATGAGCGGCTGACCGAATTTATTTCCGAAGTCCGATGCCCCGTTCGATGCCTTGATGAGGATTTGCTCCGGCGTCTGGTACAGCCAGGGGCGGGGAGTGGTGTATTGTTCCCACTGCCTGACCCCCTCCATACCTCCCCCCGAGGGGGAGGCTTTGGGATTACCTTGGTCATCCACATCCTCTCCTTGGGAGGCTGGACGCGGATAACTCGTCATGTACACCGCCGTACCGGCAATGGGCAGGCTGGCCTTGCCGCCCCCGAGGCGGTCGCGTATTTCACCGCCCGTGCCCGTGGCCGCGCCATTGAACGGTTCCACGGTGGTGGGAAAGTTATGCGTTTCGGCCTTAAGCGAGAGCACCGATTCTATCTTCTTCGTGCGGAAAAAGTCCGACGTGTCCCCCCGCCGGGGAGCGAACTGCTCGATGACGGGACCCTCGTTGAAAGCCACGTTGTCCTTGTAGGCCGAGACGAGCCTGTTCAGGTTGGTGGCCGATGTCTTCTTGATGAGGGCAAAGAGCGAATCGGGCTTTTCCTCGCCGTCGATGATGAATTTGCCCCCGAATATCTTGTGACGGCAATGCTCGGAGTTCACCTGCGAGAAACCAAACACCTCGCTGTCCGTCAGCTTGCGCCCCAGCTTCTCGCTCACGCTGTTGAGGTAGGCGATTTCCTCCGTGCTCAAGGCCAGCCCCTCCTGCTCGTTGTAAGCAGCGATGTCATCGATATACACGATGGGATCGGGCTGCTTGTCAATGGTGAAGATGTCCTGCCCCAGCCCATTGTCGTAGCAGCGTTGCAGCATGGGGTCATGCTCCCCGCCGGGCGCGGACGGCACAAATTCCTCGATACGCACAATGCCGTCGATGCCCATGTTCTGGGTGATTTCGACGGCATTCGTACTCCAAGGCGTAATCATTTCACGGCGCGGGCCGATGAAAGCCCCCTCCACCATCTGCGCGGGCAGCAGCTGCGCCCCGCTGAAAAGCCAGGTCAGTTTCTGGATGTCCTCGTCCGCCAATGCGCGGCCCGATTGCACGGCGTAGATGTGCCGGTCGGAAGTTTGAAAGAAGTGGATCATTTTATATTTCAAATTTCAGTTTTCAAATTGTTAGCACACGGATTATACGTTCCCGCAGATAACGCAGATTTGCGCAGATTTCTTGCTTCTATCCGTAGGGCGTTGCCCTACGCTGAACGCCACAAGGCCGTTGGCCTTGAACTTTTCATCTTTTTACTTTTACCTTTTTACTTTCACCTTTTTCCTCCTTACCTTCCAGACACCATTCCCGTCTTCTTGCCTCTCACTCCTCTCTTCTGCCCTTAAAACCTCAACGCCACTTTCACCCCGGCCTGCTGGGTCAGGGTGTGGCCGTGGTAGGTGAAGTAATCGCCCCAGGGGTCTATGTCACGCAGGTCGCCCGACAAGCCTTGCAGACTGCCGTAAACGCCCGCATAGAAAGCCGTGCGGGACGAAAACCGGCGTGCCACTCCCGCCGACAGCCGCAGCAGCATCCCCCCATTGATGTCGGGGTGAAAGCTGAAAGCATACCCCGCATCCAGCTCCACATAAGGGGCAGTAACGTGCCGCCCGATGGTGCTGTGCAAGCGGGCGAACAGCGGCAGGAGGTGGATAGACCCTTCGTCCGACCGATCGGCCAAACACAAGTTGTAACCGATGCCCACGCCCGCAAACGTGCCCGTCCACGCCACGTCGCGCACACCGAGCGCCCACGATGCCTGCATGGCCGGCACCCATCCGTAGCTGTTTCGCGAGAAAGACGTGCCACCGCCCACCTCGATCATCATGGCAAAGCGGCCATCGTCTGCCTGCATCGTGGCTTCCTGGTTCTTGGCGGGAGCCGTGTCCGGCACTTCCGCCACCGTGGCGAATGCCCGCGCCGCGATGTCATCTTTCTGTACTTGTACTCGGTTGCCATCGGCCGTCTGCAACATCAGGACAAGGTCGTTTTCCGCCAACGGCACACCGACGTACACCGTGCCATCGGCCAATGTCACCTTCTGCCAAGCACGTCCGCCAGCCGTTGGAGCTGTCGCCGGTTGTCCGAACGCCAACACGCACCACACGAGGCATGATATGAAAGCGGGGAAACGCATTTTCACCCCATTATTAGCAGCATTGCATTTCCCGCAAGGCGGCGAGGAACTCATCGGCTTCGGCCATGGTGAGGCACAGCGGCGGCAACAGGCGGATGGTGTTCATGCCGCTCACACCGGTAAAGATGTGCTTGTCGAACAGCAGGCGGCCGCGCAACTCCTTGATGGGTTGTTCAAACTCCAGCCCAATCATCAATCCCTGTCCCCGCACTTCCTTTATCTGCGGTATCTTTTTCAACTCGTCCAACAAGTAGCTGCCCACGGCGGCGGCATTGTCCACCAAATGTTCTTCCTTGATGGTGTCGAGCACGGCCAACGCGGCGGCGCAGGCCAGGTGGTTGCCGCCAAAAGTGGTGCCGAGCATTCCATACACGGGCTTGAACATGGGGCTGATGAGCACGCCCCCCACCGGGAAGCCGTTGCCCATGCCCTTGGCCACGGTGATGAGGTCGGGGCGGATGCCGGCGTACTGGTGGGCGAAGAACCGCCCGCTGCGCCCGTAGCCGGACTGGATT
>CASFUX010000162.1 GCA_949297975.1 uncultured Bacteroidales bacterium | reverse complement strand
CGGCCACGGCCGGTTTTCCGAAGTCACGGCTGACCAACGGTGCATAGGTGCGGGTGTCGCCGCTGCCGTCATAGGCTTTGCCAGTGCGCACGGTTACCGGTGTGCCTGCGGGCATGGCGGCCGAGGCCATGGTGGCGTACACTTTGGCGAGCAGACCCGCCGCGCTGCCGGCACTGGCATGTCCGCGCGAATAAGCACCGTCGGTGTTCTTGTACATCATCGAAGCCGCGTCTTCCAGGTTCTTTATTATATAATGGTACACGGAGTCCACGCTTTGGCGCGGCTGGTTCTTGTCCGTAGTCTCCTGTTCCGGCTGCACGGGGATGGCACCGTAGGCACGCACCAGCAAGAAGTAGGCAAATGCCTTGTTGAACTTCACTTCGCCGATGGCGTTGTTCTTCACCGCGTCTGAGACGTTGTTCATGGCCGCAATGTGGCGTTCGGCCGTGTTGGCGCGGCCTATGAGGTTGTAGCAGCCGTTCCACAGCGCGTCGGGTACTTCGGGTTCGCCTTGGAAGTTGCCCGCGCCGAACGTGCCGAAGAGCCAGTCGGGTCCCGATATGTAGTCGGCATCCTGTTCCAGCACGCGGGGGAAATAGCCCCAACGGAACATGTCGTTAATCCACTTGCTGTACACGCCCGTGACCCACATTCGTGCCCCTTCGTCGCTGTCGGGTATATCGTCGATGGTAATCAGGCCTTCCGGGTTTTCTTCTATCCAGCTTGAGCAGCTTGGCATGGCGCCCCAGCCCGCGATGAGCGTGAGGGCGTAGATGATTATCTTCTTCATATGCTTAATGGTGTTCGATTGCGTTAGAATGTGAAATTAAGTCCCAAGGTGAACGAGCGTGCGCTCGGGTATGAGTAGCTGTCCACGCCCGGCGTGGCGGCATTGGTGCCCCCGGCGTTCACATCGGGGTCGAACCAGCTGTACTTGGTGATGGTGAACAGGTTGTTGGCCGTGAGCGACAGGTTGATGTTCTGAATGCCCTTCACAGGCTTGCTCCAGTTGTAGGCCAGCGTGATATACTTCATCTTCAAGTAGCTGCCGTCTTCCACGAAGCGGTTGCTGAGCAGCCAGGTGCGGGTGTACCCGGCGGTGGCTTTCGGCCAGCGGGCGTTGGCGGCGTTGTCGGCGGTCCAGCGCGTGTCATAGGCTTCCTGGGTGATGTTGCCGATGTTGCTCATCTCGATATCGGTGAGGTTGTAGTTCAGGATGTCGTTGCCCTGCGAGCCTTGCAGCATGAACGACAGGCTGAGGTTCTTCCACGACAGGTTGCTGGTGAAGCCGTACACGAAGTCGGGGTTGGCATCGCCGATGATGGTACGGTCCTCGGCGGTTATCGCGCCGTCGTTGTTCAGGTCGCGGTACTTGATTTCGCCCACGTGGCGCAATGCCTCGGCATCGGACAGGTTGGCGTATGCCTTGAAGGCGCGTACCTCGGCGATGTTGTCGAAGAAGCCGTCTTCCACGTAGCCGAACAGCGTGCCGATGGGGCAGCCGTTGCGTTGCAGGAAAGCCTGGTCAGCGGCACTCCACAGCGAGGTGGCGTACTGGTCGCCATCGAGCCCGCCAATGCGGTTGCGGTTGAGCGACAGGTTGGCCGATACGTTCCACTTCACCTGGGTGTCGCGCAGGATGTCGTAATTGAGCGTGAATTCTACCCCTTCGTTAGTCACGTTGCCGCTGTTCACCATCATCTGGGTGAAGCCGGAGCTGCCGGGGATGGTGACGTTTTGCAGCAAGTCGCGCGTCTTTTTATAATAATAGTCCACGGTCAGTTGCAGGCGGTTGTCGATAAAGCCCATGTCCACCCCGGCGTTGAACTGGTCGGTCGTTTCCCACCGCAGGTCCGGGTTGGTAGGCCCGCGCCAGTCAATCATGGCCAGTCCGCTTTCCAGCGTGCCGTTGTAAGGATAGTCGGCGGCGTTGAGCACGGTGAGCGTGCGGTAGGCTCCGATGGCCTGGTTACCGGTCTGCCCGAAGCTGAGGCGGAACTTCAGGTTGGAGAACACGTTCAAGTCTTGGATGAACCGTTCTTCGCTGGCCCGCCAGGCGAATGCGCCCGAGAAAAACGGTGCCCACTTGTTGCCTTCCGCGAAGCTCGAACTGCCGTCCACACGGGCACTGGCGGTGAAGATGTACTTGTCCAGCAACGTGTAGTTGATGCGTCCGAGGAACGACTCAAGCGACTGGACGGTGGTGCTGCTGGAGATGGTGGCGCGGTCCAGGGCCAGGCTCATGTCGTTGTCTTGCGTGTAATCGGTGGGGAAGTTGGTGACGGTCATGGCCGTGTTCTCGCCCGAGCCGCGTTCGAACGTCATGCCGACTACGGCGTTGAGGGCGTGCGACCCCCAGCGTTTGTCGAATGTGAGAATGCTTTCGGCGGTGAGGCTCTTCCACGTGCTGGTGGCCTTGCCCGCCATGCCGTTGTTGGGCGTGCGGCCTTCTTGCGTGTGGCGGTCGTAGTACGTGCCCCGGTGACCGTCGTTGTAGCCGAGGCCGAGGTTCTGGCGGAACTTGAGCCATGGGGTGAACTTCACTTCGAGGTAGCTGCTGGAGAACCAGCTGATTTGTTCCAACTCGTCCTTTGCCCCGTTCACGTAATTCACGGGATTGGTGGCAAGCCAGTTCAGTTCGTCCAGTTGCTCGGTGGACTCGCGCGGCCCGTAGGTGGGCGGGAAGATGAGTGCCGAGCGGATGATGCCGGTATTCTCCGAATTGGTGCGCTGGAAGTCGGTAGTGGAATGGGTGAAATGCGAGCTGGTGCCGATTTCCAGCCAGTCGGTGATGTGTCGTCCGATGTTTAGCGAGATGCCGTAACGCTCGAAGCCGGTATTCTTGATGATACCGTCCTGCCGCGTGTAGTTGCCAGAGAAGCTGTACCAGCCCTTGCTCGTGCCGTTGCTCACGCTGAGGTTGTAGTCCTGCTGCCAGCCGGTGCGGTAGATTTCGTCCTGCCAGTTGGTGCCTACCACTTCGTCCCTGTTTCCGTACTCGTCGGTGCGCAGGCCGGGGTTGAGGAAGTCGTCCGGACCGGGGTTGTACGAGCCTGCTGTATAGACGAAGCCGTTGCCGGTGTAGGGATACGTCCATTCGCCCCGGTAAGGCACTTGCACGCTGCTGCCCTCGTAGTACAGGCTGTTGGCCGCCGCCTCGTTCTGGTACAGGGCGTAGGTGCGGGCATCGAGCATCTGCACCCGCCGGGCGATGGACTGCATGCCCACTTTCATGTTGAGTTCCACCGTGGGGCGGCCGTCGTCGCTTTGCTGGCCTTTCTTCGTGGT
>CASFUX010000161.1 GCA_949297975.1 uncultured Bacteroidales bacterium | reverse complement strand
TGCGTGTAATACTCTTTCACCCGGCCTTGTTGCCACGGCTTTTCTTCTTTCAGGCGGTTCAGCACCTCCAGCGCCACCTCGTGGGCGGGACGTTCCGGCTCGGCAGCCGATGCTTCGAACACGGGTTTCTTCTGCACGTACTTCCGTATGAGTACGTACACCCCCACTCCCACGGCGGCCACCAGCAACACCAGCAGGATAATTTTAAACAACCCCAACCAATTAAAGCGCGGGCGGTACACCGGCTTGATGTCGGTAATGGAGTTGGCCTCCATGTCCACCTCGAACGGCTGCACCACCTTCAGCGAGAGCGACTTCGACCATAGCGTGTCGCCGCCCTCCACAAATGCAAACGGCGGTATGTACAACAGCGAGTCCTCAAAGGCTGTCACCACATAGCTGTGGGTCACCCGTATCAGCCCGTCGGCAGCCTCCGCGGTGTCCACTTGCAGCGGCTCCACGATGTCCAGCCCGCCGGGTATGCGGTCCGAGAAGAGGGGAAACTGCACCACCTCACCCGGCTGCTGTTCCGCCTCCAGGGAGAGGCGCGTCTGCTCGCCGATGAGGATGACGGTGGAGTCCAACGACGCGTCCACCACCGCCTGCTGCGCTCGTGCCCCCGGCACGGCCAGCCACGCCAGCAGGGCTATACCATATAATAACAGGATGGATTTTTTCATACCTTTTTTCCTTATTCCCGGCTACGCCCGCCGCTTGAAGAGCGACAGCAGGGCGCGCACATAATCATCGGCGGTGGACATGGACACCCAGTCCACCCCCGCCCGCACAAACGCCTTCTGCAATTCCAACTGCCTTTCGTTCCAATGGTTGCGGTAGGCCAGGCGCAGGCGGCGGTCGCCCGTGTCCACCCACAGGCGTTCGCCCGTCTCGGCATCTTTCAGTTTGATGAGTCCCACGTCGGGAAGTTCCGTCTCGCGCACGTCATACACCTGCAAGGCGGCAATGTCGTGCTTGCGGTTGGCTATCTGCAATTCCTTGTCGAAACCGTCGTCCAGAAAGTCCGAGATGATGAACGCCGTTGACCGCTTGCGGATGGCGTTCGTCAGGTAACGCAACGCCCCGGCGATGTCCGTGCGGTTGCTTTCCGGCTCGAAGTCAATCAGCTCGCGGATGATGTGCAGCACGTGCTTGCGCCCTTTCTGGGGCGGGATGAACTTCTCGATGCGGTCCGAAAAGAAAACGACACCGATTTTGTCGTTGTTCTGGATGGTGGAGAAAGCCAGCGTGGCCGCCACCTCGGTAAAGATGTCCTTCTTCATCTTGGACACCGTGCCGAAGTCGCGGCTGCCCGACACGTCGACCAGCAGCATCACGGTCAGCTCGCGTTCTTCCTCGAACACTTTCACGTAAGGGTGCCCGAACCGTGCCGTCACGTTCCAGTCGATGGAGCGCACGTCGTCGCCATACTGGTACTCGCGCACCTCGGCGAACGTCATCCCCAGCCCCTTGAAGGCGGAATGATATTCACCCGCGAAGATGTTTTGTGACAACCCCTTCGTCTTTATCTCGATGCGCCGCACCTGTTTTAAGAGTTCACTGGTTTCCATATTTCAGCTACAAGCTACAAGCTACAAGCTACAAGTTGCGAGTCCCAAGCAGACCGGTCAGGAGAGGCCATGTATTCCACTTGTAGCTCGTAGCTCGTAGCTTGTGGCTTTGCTATGGCACTTCTATCGCGTTCAATATCTCGGTGATGATCTCGTCGGAGGTCATGTTGTTGGCTTCGGCCTCGTAACTGAGGGCGATGCGGTGGCGCAGCACGTCGTAGCACACGGCGCGTACGTCTTCGGGAATGACGTATCCGCGCCGCTTGATGAAGGCGTAGGCGCGCGCCGCCAGGGCCAGGTTGATGGACGCGCGGGGCGAGGCTCCGCAGGCTATCATGTCCTTGAGCGAGGGCAGCTCGTAGTCGTGCGGGCAGCGCGTGGCAAACACGATGTCCACGATGTAGCGTTCGATTTTCTCGTCCAGGTACACCTGCCGCACCACGTCGCGGGCGGCCACGATGTCCTGCGGGGTGAGCACGGGCGCGACCGTGGGTTTCACCTTCTCGATGTTCTGCCGCAGGATGAGCTTTTCCTCCTCCTTTTGCGGATAGTTGATGACAACTTTCAGCATGAAGCGGTCGAGCTGCGCTTCGGGCAGCGGGTAGGTGCCTTCCTGCTCGATGGGGTTCTGCGTGGCCATCACCAGGAACGGCTCTTCCAGCTTGTACGTGGTTTCGCCGATGGTGACCTGGCGTTCCTGCATGGCTTCGAGCAAGGCGCTCTGCACCTTGGCCGGGGCGCGGTTTATTTCATCCGCCAGGATGAAGTTGGCGAAAACCGGTCCTTTCTTGATGGTGAATTCCTCCGTCTTCTGGCTGTAAATCATGGTGCCTATCACGTCGGCAGGCAGCAAGTCGGGCGTGAACTGGATGCGGTTGAAGTCTGCCTTCACCAGGTCGGCCAGCGTCTTGATGGCCAATGTCTTGGCCAGGCCCGGCACCCCTTCGAGCAGGATGTGCCCGTCCGAGAGCAAGCCTATCAGCAGCGAGTCCACCAGGTGCTTCTGCCCCACGATGACCTTGTTCATGCCCATGACCAACGCATCCACGAAAGCGCTCTGCTTCTCAATGCGCTCATTAAGTTCTCGAATATCAACTGACTGTTCCATATCGTATATTATATGTCCTTATTTGCTTCAAGCGACACAAAAGTAAAAGTATTTTGAGCCGTCGAAACCGCTGTTTAATATCTCTTAACCTGATTTTAGATTATTAAGTGCAGCCCGTCGGGAGGGAGGAAAATTTCCCTGCTGACGCGGCCGGATTTCCGTACGTGCGGAATTGAAAATCCGTAGAAACGCAATAAAATTTCCGTAGTAACCCCGTTTTTTGCGGGAAGAAGCCGGATGCTCCTCTTGTTTGTTCACCCATTCTCCCCGCCCACATCGCGCCCTCATGCGATTTCCCCATAAAGTTTTTGCCTGTACCGAGAAAAAGACTAATTTTGTAAGACGTTTGTTAAGGGTAAAGCTATGGGATTATTCGGCCTGTTTAATAAGGAAAAGAAAGAAACGCTCGACAAGGGGCTGACCAAGACGAAGGAAAGCGTCTTCTCCAAGCTGTCGCGGGCGGTGATGGGCAAGGCGAAAGTGGACGACGAGGTGCTGGACAACCTGGAGGAAGTGCTCGTGACCTCGGACGTGGGCGTGGAGACCACCCTGCGCATCATCGAACGCATCGAGGAACGGGTGGCACGCGACAAGTACATGAACACTTCGGAACTGAACGGCATCCTGAAGGAGGAAATCGCCGCCCTGCTGGCCGAGAACCATGCCGATGCGTCTGCCGACTTCGACGCGCCCCTGCCCGCCACGCCCTACGTCATCATGGTAGTGGGCGTGAACGGCGTGGGCAAGACCACTACCATCGGCAAGCTGGCCTACCAGTTCAAGAAGGCAGGCAAGAAGGTGTACCTCGGTGCGGCTGACACGTTCCGCGCCGCCGCTGTGGAGCAATTGGTGATATGGGGCGAGCGTGTGGGTGTGCCCGTCATCAAGCAGCAGATGGGGTCAGACCCCGCTTCGGTGGCTTATGACACCGTGTCATCTGCCAAGGCCAACGGGGCCGACATGGTCATCATCGACACCGCCGGGCGGCTGCACAACAAGATAAACCTGATGAACGAACTGACCAAGATAAAAAACGTGATGCGCAAGATACTGCCCGATGCGCCCCACGAGGTGCTGCTCGTGCTCGACGGTTCCACGGGGCAAAACGCCTTCGAGCAGGCCAAACAATTCACCAAAGCCACGGACGTGAACGCGCTGGCCATCACCAAGCTCGACGGCACGGCCAAGGGCGGCGTGGTCATCGGCATCTCGGACCAGTTCAAGATACCCGTGAAGTACATCGGGCTGGGCGAGCGCATGGAAGACCTCCAGGTGTTCGACAAGAAAGCCTTTGTCGATTCCTTGTTCAGTTAACCCCGGGGAGAGGAGGCTTATTGTCATGAAAAAGAACCTGGTGGACATCATCACCTTGGGCTGCTCGAAAAATCTGGTGGACTCGGAGCACCTGTTGCGGCAATTCGAGGCCCTTGGCTACCGCGTGCGTCATGATGCCGAACGGCCCGACGGCGAAGTGGTCATCGTCAACACGTGCGGCTTCATCGGCGACGCGAAGGAGGAAAGTATCGATACCATCCTGCAACTGGCCGACCTGCGCAAGCGGGGCAAGATAGGCCGCCTGTACGTGATGGGCTGCCTCTCCGAACGCTACCTGAAGGAGCTGGAGGCCGAAATCCCCGAAGTGGACCGTTACTACGGCAAGTTCAACTACACCGACATCCTGACCGACCTGGGGCGCGAGTACCGTGCCGACCTGCGCTTGGAACGCACCCTCACCACGCCCCCTCACTACGCCTACATCAAGATTTCCGAAGGGTGCAACCGCACCTGTTCCTACTGCGCCATCCCCCTCATCACCGGTCGCCACCGCTCGCGCTCCATGGACGACATCGAGCAGGAGGTGCGCCTGCTGGCCGGGCGCGGGGTGAAGGAATTCCAGCTCATCGCACAGGATCTTTCTTACTACGGATTAGACCTCTATAAAAGCCTCAAGCTGGCCGACTTGCTGCAACGCCTGGCCGACATCCCCGGCGTGGAGTGGCTGCGGCTGCACTATGCCTACCCGGCGCATTTCCCTTGGGACGTGCTGCGGGTGATGCGCGAGCGCGACAACGTGTGCCGCTACCTCGACATCGCCTTGCAGCACATCAGCGACCACATGTTGCAACTCATGCGGCGTAACATCACGAAGGAGCAGACCTACGACCTGCTGCGCCGCATCCGCGAGGAAGTGCCCGGCATACACCTGCGCACCACTCTGCTCATGGGGCATCCGGGCGAGACGGAGCAGGACGTGGACGAGGCCGAGCAGTTCGTGCGCGACATCCGCTTTGAACGGCTGGGCGCGTTCGCCTTTTCCAACGAGGAGGGCACTTACGCCTACGAGCATTACACGGACGACATCCCGCCCGAAGTGAAGGAAGCCCGCGTGGCCCGCATCATGGGGGTGCAGCAAGACATTTCCCTCGAAACGAACCAGGCGAAGATAGGACAGCAGATGCGGGTCATCATCGACCGCGTGGACGGCGATTACTACGTGGGGCGCACCGAGTTCGACTCGCCCGAGGTGGACCCCGAGGTGCTCATCCCCATCGGCACGGAGGGCGTGCGCGTGGGCGAGTTCTACCAGGCCACCATCACCGGTGCTGCCGACTTCGAGCTGTACGCGCGGTAACCCTTGTAGAGATGAGGCGTGCCTCGGCTCGAAGAGTACACACAGAGCAGCTCCGATGTCAAGTATCGGGACTTAAAATGTGCGTTTACCATCCGGACGGGGCACGCCCCGTCTCTACAGTGAACGATGGGGTCATTGTATTTTCTTTATAAGAGATTTAAAATAATTTGATATGAACCACAAAGAATTGGTCGGTGCGGTGGCCGCCCGGCTGCGTATGCCGACGGACTACGTGTCGCGGCTGTTCGATGCCGCAACGGAGGAGATTGCCGCACAATTGTGCGAGGGCAACTCGGTGGGCGTGCAGGGCTTCGGCACGCTGGAGGTGCGCCGCAAGGAGGAACGCATTTCCGTAAGCCCCACCACACAAGTGCGCACGCTTGTTCCCCCGAAGCTGGTGGTGAATTTCAAGCAAAGTAATGTGTTGAAAGATAAATTGAAAGGACTTCCCCATGAGTAAAGCAAGACTATCGGTACAAGACATCGTGAACGTCATCGCAGGGGAAACGGGCGTGAGCAAGGCGGCGGCCGAGGACTTCTTTCGCGCCTGGATGGCGGTGATGGAGGAAGCCTTGTTGGCGGGCGAAACGATCCGGATGAAGGGTCTTGGCACGTTCCGTGTAGTGTGGATGGCACCGCGCAAGAGCGTAAACGTGCATACGGGCGATACCATCATGCTCGACGGCTACTACCGGGTGGTGTTTGCGCCCGAACGTGGATTGAAGGAGCGGGTGAACGAGCCGTATGCCCACCTGGAACCGGTGGTGCTCGGCAGCGAACCGGAAGCATCGCAACCGGCAGCCGAACCCGACCCGCTGGCCACTCTGTCCGAGCAAGCCGATGAAATTAAAGGACTGCTGTCCGAGATACGCGCCATGTCGGCTGCGGCGGCTCCCGCCGAAGAGGTTGCCACCCAACCCGCCTCCGCGCCATCGCCCGCAGCCGAACCGTCCGCCCCGCAGGAAGAAACGCCGTCCGTAGAGCCGTCACCCCGTGGCGGCTCGGAAGAGGAAACACCCTCCCACGTGGAAGAAACTTCATCTATAGAGATGCCACGGGGTGATGTCTCTACGGACGAACCGCTCGCCCCGGCGAAGGCCGCCCCAGAGGATAAACCCCTGCCGTCCCCCTTGCCGAAGCGGCACACGGGGTTGCGTGTGGCGGGAACTGCGTTGGGGATAGCGGGAGTGCTGGCAGGTGCTTACTTCGGCATCATGCCGGTGCAGCATTGGGTGAACAAAGTATTTCTGGGGTACGACACACGGGCTTATGATGCCGCGCACGAACGTTGGGAGGCCCGGCAGGAAGTCCCGGCGCAACCTTTGCCACAAGTGGTCACCCCGACGGTGGCGGACACGTTCCAACAGGCGTTCGACAGCCGATTTGATCACCGGGAGTACCTGGCCACCGAGCGGCTCAACCCCGGCAGCCGCCTGGCTCACTTGTCCGACCGCTATTACGGCTCGCCTTACTTCTGGGTGTACATCTACGAGGCCAACCGCGAGGCCATCCCCGACCCCGACCACGTGCAGGTGGGTACCCGGGTGCGCATTCCCAAACTGTCTTCCTTGCTGATAGATCCCGATAGTCCCCGTGCCGTGGAAGCCGCGTTGGCCTTGCGCGAGCAATATCTGAAGAAATAAGACCGGCGCAAGGACGCTAAGCGCATTTCAGGAGCGCGCGTTAGTCTCCCAAATAAAAAAAGTCCGATGAAAGAACTTCATCGGACTTTTTTCATGCGGATAATCTCTTTACTTCACGATGCCTTGGAAAGTTTCATCCGTGGCGAATTTGGCAAATTCAATGTCGTTGGCGGCCTTTGCCTTCAGGCTGTTGTCTTTGGCAACGGCGGCCTTCAGGTTGTCGTACACGGCGTTGCGGTCGTTGGTGCGGGCACCTACCACGGCTCCGAGGTACGAGGTCATGGCGTTGGGCGTAGCCACGGCAGCCAGCGTGCGGCGGGCACCGTTGTAGTCTTCGTTCAGTATCTGAACCAAAGCGGCGTTGTTCGTGGCTTCCGAGCCGAACGACGATTTAGCTTTCGCGTAGTCGCCCTTCAGCATGTACACCGTACCGAGAGCCTGGTTCAAGTCACCGTTCGTACCGGCGGCCTTGCCGAAGCATTGTTGCGCTTTGTCCAAGTCGTTCTTGGCCAAGGCAATCAGCCCTTGGTTGAAGTTCACATCGGCGCTGTTGGCATCGATGCGGGCGGCCTTGTCGAAGTTGGCGGCTGCGGCATCCACGTTGCCTTGTTGCAGTTGTACCAAGCCGAGGTTGTTGTATCCGCGCACGTCCTTGCCGTAGTTGTCGATTACCTTTTGATAGATGACGGCCTTGGCGTTCAGGTCTTCCGTCAAGGTGGCGGCGTACAGCAGTTCATCTACTGTCAGCACTTGGGCACTGTCTTTGGCCAGGCGGGCGATTTCTTCATCCGATTTGCCGATAACGTTTACGGTCAACTCCATGCGGGCGCGGCGCAACTGCGGCAGGATTTCATCGGCGATGGTCGTGAAAGCGGCGGCGATGTTCTTGATTTCACGTTCGCGCTGTTCGGGGTCGGTGTACATGGAGAGCACGCGCAGCACGAGGTCTTTGTCCTGTATGCTGGAGGCTTCCATCAATTTCTTGAAACCGTCCCAGTCTTCCGGGGTGAAGTCCTTGCCTATTTCCACATCGGCTTTGAGTTTTCTCAATTCGCGGTTGAGGAAGTTTGCAGTCGTATTGAGGCGGCGTTCGGCCAGGTTCGTGTTCAAATCCAAGGCACCGTCCGGCGAAGCATAGCCCACTACGTTCAAGCTGGCTATTTCCTTGTTTTCGGTGTCTTTCGCATCCTTGACGGCAGCTTTCAAATCGGCCACGGCTTGCGACTTGGTTTCGCTGCTGCGGAGGTTGGATTGCTGAATCAAGAACTTGATGTCGGCTTCCTGGGTTTCCTGGATGATGCGTTGGAATTTGTCGGGGATGATGGCCGGCGTGATTTCGCTGGCATCGGTAGCAGCCAACTGTTCGGTGGCCACCACGCCGTCGGCAACCTTCACTTGCGGGATTTCGGGAGCCGCTTTTTCCTTGATTACGATGTCAAAGTCCAGGTACAGTTCCGATTTCGCCATTTCGGGCACGTACTTGAACGAGGCGGGGAGGGAGAATTTGCCGCCTTCTTTCTGGTTGATCACCTGGTTGTTGCCGGTAACCTTTTCGCCTTGGAAGGTCTTGGGAGCACCCTTCGTTTCCGTGCCGTTGTACTTCAATACGGGGGTCACGGTCACTACGGCGTTCTTGTTGAAATACTTTTCGGGGAAAGTCCCTTCCACTGTGGCATCGATGCTGCCACCCTTTACTTCCAACGGGTTGGGAGTAACTTTGAACAAATCGGGTGTCAATTCACCCATCTTGTTGCTGCACGAGCTGATACCCAGCGCAAGCACCAACGAAGCTGCAAAAAATAATTGCTTTTTCATAAATAAGAAGTGTTTGTTGTATGTAATTGTTCTATGATAATTTTTCCTAAATCTGCCTACAAAAATAGCACATTTAGTGAGATATTGCCGTATCCGCCGAGCCTTTTTTTACATTTTTTCTCTATTTTCGAGGGGGAACAGAGGCGCACCGTCCTTTTCCCGTCTGAGCATATAACAATATAGGAAAGGAAATGTTTCGTGTCCAGGCGGATTTGTCGTTTTTTATTTTAGATTGTCGGCACACGGAATACACGGACTAATGCGCAGATAGGTGCGAATTTAGGGAGAAAGATTTTTCGCCCCTACAAGCCTTGTAATTTGCTTACTTTTCCCTCTCGCCTTTCTACATTTCCCTTTTTCCTTTTTACATTCACCTTTCTTACCTCTTGCTCCTTGCCTCTTGCTCCTGTTTGATGTCGTCGGCGTGGAGCATGACGTTGGCAGGCGGGCGTTTGAAGTGCAGTTCATTGGCCATGAACTCCATGTAAGGCTCGGCATGTCGGAAGAAAGCATGGTAACCGGCGCACAGGTAGTTAAGCCCCGGATTGCCGTAACGGTCGGTGGCGATGCGGTTCTTGGGGCATTCGCCGTTGCACAGCCGCAGGAAACGGCATTCCAGGCATTGCCGGGGCAGGCTGTCGCGCTTGGCCTGGCCGAAGCGCAGTTGCCGGTCGGAGAACATCATCTCGATAATGGTGTCGCGGTGCAGGTTGCCCAACTTGTATTCGGGGAACACGAAGTGGTCGCAGGCATACACGTCGCCGTTGAATTCCAGGGCGGCGGCGTGCCCGCAGGTGCGGCCGAAGATGCACACGCCCGGCATGGCACCCACGTAGTTAGCCAGCGTGGCATCGAACAGCTGCACGTAGTACCGCCCCACGTCGCGGCGCACCCATTCGTCGAATATCGTGATGTAGAATTGCCCGAAGTCTTCCGGCTGCACCGTCCATTGCGCCAGGGTGGCATCGTTGGCGCGGGTGGGCGGCAGCAGGGAGAGGCCGTCGGGCCGGGTGTGCCCCACGCGCTCCACAATGGGGGAGAATTGCATGTAATGCGCCCCTATCTCCTTGAAAAAGCGGTACACCTCCAGCGGGAAGCGCACGTTGTAGTCATTGACCACGGACAGCACGTTGAACTCCACGCCGTGCCGTTGCAGCAGTTCCACGCCGCGCATCACTTGGGCGAACGTGCCGTGCCCGCCCCGGTTCTTGCGGTACACGTCGTGGCAATGCTCCGGCCCGTCCAGCGAGATGCCGATGAGGAAATTGTTGTCCTTGAAGAAGCGGCACCACTCGTCGTTGAGCAGTACGCCGTTGGTCTGTAGCGCATTGTCGATGCGCCTGCCCCGTCCGTACTTCCGTTGCAAGGCAATGACTTTGCGGTAGAATGGCACCCCGGCCAGCAGCGTCTCGCCCCCATGCCAGGTGAAGAGCACCTCGGGCACCGGCTGGGCGTTGATGTAGCCTTCGATGAACTTTTCCAGCAGCGAGTCGTTCATCTGCATCTTGCGCCCGGGGTAAAGTTTTTCCTTTTCCAGATAATAACAATACGCGCAATGCAGGTTGCACGCCGCCCCCACCGGCTTGGCCATGACGTAGGTGGGCATGGACAAGGGATTGAAAGCGATGGTTTTTCCGGTGGGCATGGGGCAGTTGATAGTTGATAGTTGATAATTGACAGTTGACAGTTACATTTCCCGCAAATGTTTCTTGCTTTTTAGGGCGAAAGATTTTTCGCCCCTACAGCCCCCTTCAGGGGGTTGGGGGTCACTTGAACAATCTCACGATGTCGTTCCCGTTGGCATATATCAACAAGGCGAACAGGATGAGCAGGCCGACCGTCTGCGCATACTCCATGAACTTGTCGCTGGGCTTGCGGCGGGTTATCATCTCATACAGCACGAACAAGGCATGTCCGCCGTCCAACGCCGGGATGGGCAGGATGTTCATGAATGCCAGGATGATGGAGAGGAATGCCGTCATGAACCAGAATGTCGTCCAGTCCCACGCCGTGGGGAACAGCTGCCCGATGGCACCGAAGCCGCCGAGGCTCTGCGCCCCCTCCTTGGTGAACACTAATTTGAACTGCTTCACGTAGCTGGTGAGCGTCTCCCAGCCAAACTGCACGCCCGCCGGGATGGATTGCCAGAAGGTGTACTGTACGCGTTCCACCGGCAGGAAAGCCGTGAAAGGCAGCACGCTTACGCCCAATTTGCCGTCGTTGCCCAAGGCCACCTGCGCGCTCATGGGCTGCCCGTGGCGGGTGAAGTCGAGGGTGATTTCCGTATTCTTCAAACGGGCCAGTTCGGCCGAAATGTCCTGGAAGATGAACATATTCTGCCCGTTGATGCCCGTGATGCTGTCGCCCGCTTGCATCCCGGCGTGGTCGGCCGGTGTGCCTTGCAGCACGCTGTGCACCACGAAGGGTTGCCGCACGGCAAAGAGGACGTTGTCCTCTGCCGCCAGCACCTGCTGCGGGAAGTCGGCAGGCAGCACGATTTGGAGCGTGTCGCCCCCTTGCCGCACCACCGTGACGTTCCGGCCGCCGTCTATCAGCAACTGTTCCACCAGGTCGGCACGGTCGGCGGGAGCCACCCCGTCCACGGCCACGATGCGGTCGCCGTTGCGGAAGCCGTTGTCCTGCATGGTCTGGGTGAATTCCAGCCCGTAGCGGGCGTTTTCCATCGGGAAGTATTCTTTCCCGTTGGCATACAGCAGGCCGATGTACACGATGATGGCCCCGATGAAGTTGAACAGCACGCCCCCGCAAATGATGGGCAGCCGTTGCCACGTGGGGCGCGAGCGGTATTCCCACGGCTGCGGGGCTTGCGCCAGCTGGGTCGTGTCCATGGACTCGTCCACCATGCCGGCAATCTTGCAATACCCGCCCAGCGGCACCCAGCCGATGCCCCATTCGGTCGTTTCGGGATATTTGCGCCAGTCATCGTCCGGCAGTTCGTCCAGCGGGATGGGCTCGTACACCGTGTGCCCTTGCGCGTCGGTCATGATGTCGCCGTCGGCATCCACCTTCGGGCGTTCGTTGGGCGGCACGTTGGGGGCAAAGAAGCGCACCTGCCACTTGCCGTTGACCTTCTTGGCCCGCATGATGGATATTTTGGGATTGAAAAACAGGTAGAATTTGTCCACCCGCACCTTGAAAAGCCGCGCGAACAGGAAATGACCCAATTCGTGCACGAATACCAGGATGGACAAACTGAGGATGAGCTGCAAAGCCCGGATGAGAAATGTCTCCATTGACTATATAATATTATATGTATAAGTTGCGGCGGATTTTTTCCCGACAAAAGTAATGAAAAAAGCCATGCAGGCGCGGCGGCACGGCTACGGATTAGCATATTTTAGGTAAGCTTAAACTCAAATCGCCCGCATGTATTTTCTTATTTATGCGGGAATATTTTCCAACTTCCCAGCATAAGTTT
>CASFUX010000160.1 GCA_949297975.1 uncultured Bacteroidales bacterium | reverse complement strand
CCATAACGGGCTTCAAATATATAATAAAAATGTGTAAAAGCACTTATTCTTTTGCAAATTGACAATAATAATTATATCTTTGGCATTACATAACCGTGTATGCCAAACATATACACAAATATTTATTGAGCCGCAATTTCCCTTTTATGCCATCAATGCGCCTCACGGCTTTCATCTCAAGACGCACAAACAGGTGGTACAAAGATACAAAAAAAAGCGACGAGCCTTGACCGTAGCACAAGACTACTTTCAAGGCTCGTCGCTTTTTTCTATCCGGTACGTGTTACAACTGCTGCTTCACCTCGGTTTCTTCGAAACTTTCGATGATGTCGCCCACACGGATATCGTTGTAGTTTTTGATGCTGATACCGCACTCAAAGTTGGCTCCGACTTCTTTTACATCGTCCTTGAAACGTTTCAAAGCCGATATTTCTCCCGTGTACACCACAATGCCGTCGCGGATGAGACGTACCTTGTTCGTGCGAGCGATTTTCCCTTCGCGCACCAGACAGCCAGCCACCGTCCCCACCTTCGATATCTTGAACGTTTCGAGCACTTCGACCGTAGCGGTAACTTCTTCCTTGATTTCGGGAGACAACATGCCCTCCATGGCCGCTTTGATTTCCTCGATGGCATCGTATATGATGGAATAGAGCCGGATATCGATTTCCTCTTTTTCCGCCATCTTGCGGGCAGTCGCCGTGGGACGTACCTGGAAGCCGCAGATAATGGCATTGGAAGCCGCCGCCAACAGCACATCGGAGTCGGAGATGGCACCCACGGCCTTGTGGATGACGTTGACCTGTATGTGCTCGGTGGAAAGCTTCAGCAGAGAGTCGGAAAGAGCTTCAACCGACCCGTCCACATCGCCTTTCACGATGATGTTCAATTCCTTGAAATCGCCCAATGCAATGCGGCGACCCAGTTCATCGAGCGTGAAATGCTTTTTAGTGCGCAGGCTTTGTTCGCGTTGCAATTGCTCGCGCTTGTTGGCTATTTCACGGGCTTCCTGCTCGGTAGGCATGACGTTAAACTTATCACCTGCCTGCGGTGCACCGTTCAAGCCCAAGATGAGCACCGGCTCGCTGGGACGTGCCGCCTTGATACGCTGGTTGCGCTCGTTGAACATGGCTTTCACCTTGCCGTGGCAAGTACCAGCCAGCACGATGTCACCCTGATGCAGTGTACCGTTTTCAACCAATACCGTAGCCACGTATCCACGACCTTTATCCAATGACGATTCTACAATCGTACCCACGGCACGACGGTTGGGGTTGGCTTTCAAGTCGAGCAATTCGGCTTCAAGCAACACTTTCTCCAGCAATTCTTCCACGCCAATACCTTTCTTGGCCGATATGTCTTGCGACTGGTACTTGCCGCCCCATTCTTCCACCAAGTAATTCATGTTGGCAAGTTCTTCCTTGATTTTGTCTGGATGCGCATCGGGTTTGTCTACCTTGTTGATGGCAAACACGATAGGCACATTGGCAGCCGAAGCATGGTTGATGGCTTCCACGGTCTGCGGCATCACGTTGTCGTCCGCCGCCACGATGATGATGGCAATGTCGGTCATCTTGGCACCACGTGCACGCATGGCGGTAAAGGCCTCGTGACCAGGCGTGTCAAGGAAAGTGATGCGTTGCCCGCTTTCCAACGTCACATTATAAGCACCGATGTGCTGGGTAATGCCCCCCGCCTCACCGGCAATCACATTCGTCTTGCGAATGTAGTCAAGCAACGAAGTCTTGCCATGGTCCACATGCCCCATGACCGTAACGATAGGCGCACGGGGTTCGAGGTCTTCCTCACGGTCGGGCTCATCGTGGCCGATGGCTTCTACCACGTCGTGGCTCACGTATTCCGTCGTAAAACCGAATTCTTCCGCTACTATATTAATAGTCTCCGCATCGAGCCGCTGGTTGATGGAAACCATGATACCGATGCTCATGCAGGTGGCGATAACCTGGTTGACTGACACGTTCATCATCACGGCCAATTCGCTGGCCGTAACAAATTCGGTCAACTTCAGCACGCTCTTTTCGCGCAATTCCTTTTCGGCCATTTCCTGCATACGGGCATGAACCGTCTCGCGCTTTTCCCGGCGGTGCTTGACGGCCGCCTTCTTGCCACCTCCTTGCAGACGAGCAAGCGTTTCTTTCACCTGTTTCTGCACATCCTCCTCGTTAACCACGTTCTTGAGCGAACGTTTCGCGAAATCTTTGGACTTCGACTTCCGTGAAGACTGTTCTTGAGCACCGACTTTCGACACATCCACCTTCTGCTTAATGAAGCGTTCGCGTTTCTTCTTCGGACGGTTTTCATCTTGTTCACTTCCCTTTCCCTGTAAGGTTGCCGGTTTCTTGCCATCTTTCGATACGCGATTCTTCTCCTCGCGTTCTTTCTTTTTTTGTTCCTTGGTTTTGGGCTTGGGACGCGTGCTTTGGTTAATCGTGTCCAAGTCAATCTGCCCGACAATAACCGGCGTCTTGGGCAATGAAGGCTGGTGGAGGGAGAATATTTCCCCCTCTTGTTTTCCAGATTCCGTTTTTCCCGGTTCTACCGCATTGCTTCCTTCCTTCGCCGATGCTATCGGCTCTGTTGTTGCTTCAGCTACTCCCTCCGCCTTAGGTGCAGCATGTACTTCTGCCTCATGCAGCTTGGAAATAACATCTTCTCTTGGCTTTTCGGCAACCTTGGCTGCTACCTGATTGTCCGCCATTGGCTGCTCCGTCGCTTGCCTTTGGGGCAAATCGGGCACAGTCGTTTTTATCGGCTTCGCATCTTCCTTCTTTTTCTCCGGTATAACAGCTTCCTTTTTTTCTGCCTTTTTCGGTTTGGCATCCAAGTCTATATGCCCAACAGTTTTCAAATGCGGTTTCTGTTCATCGGGCACGACCGTGCGCATCACGTCGTCCTTCTTCGGAGTGTCCCCATAGCCTTCTATCGACACCTTTCCCCCTCTTTCCTTTGACTGACGTTGCTGGCCAAGCTGTTCAGCTTCAATCTTCAAAGCCATGTCCTTGTTGAATTCCTTCAACAACAGCATATACTGTTCGTCCGACAATTTATAATTGGGCGATGCCTCTATCTTCTGTCCCTTCTTTGCCAAAAACTCAACGGCCGTGGACAGACCTACATTCAAATCTTTAAGAGCTTTACTTAATCTTACGGGCATATATTCTGTTTTGTTAAACTTCTCAAACCAAGTACCCACCCCTCAAGAGCATTCATGCGGAACTTGGATTTTGTATTCTTATCTTTTGGCTGCAACAGGCTGAAAGCGGGGATGCGTCCACGCAATTCCCCTGCCCGTCTATTCGTCCTCAAACTCGGCCGCCAATATGCGCAGCACCTCGTCCACCGTTTCCTCTTCCAGGTCGCTCCGGTGGATGAGTTCATCGCGCGGGATGGCCAACACGCTCTTGGCCGTGTCGCAACCGATGGACTTCAAGGTTTCGATGATCCATTCATCAATTTCATCCGTAAATTCATCAAGGTAGATGTCTTCCGTTTCTTCCGCTTCGTCCAATTCGCGGAACACATCGAGGGTGTAACCCGTCAACATGCTAGCCAACTTGATGTTCAAACCGCCTTTGCCGATGGCCTGCGATACTTCTTCGGGACGCAGGTATACCTCAGCACGTTTTTCTTCCTCCATCACCCGGATGGAGGAAATCTTGGCCGGGCTTAACGCACGCGATATGAAAAGGTTCACGTTGGCCGTGTAGTGTATCACATCAATGTTCTCGTTGCGCAATTCACGCACGATGCCATGGATGCGGGCACCCTTTACCCCGACGCACGCCCCCACCGGGTCAATGCGATCGTCATACGACTCGACGGCTATCTTGGCGCGTTCGCCCGGAATGCGTGCTATCTTCTTTATCGTAATCAGGCCGTCCTGTATTTCGGGCACTTCCAATTCGAACAGGCGTTGCAGGAACAACGGTGATGTACGCGACAGGATGATTTTCGGATTGTTGTTCTGGTTGTCCACCATGGCCACCACGGCACGTACCGTGTCGCCTTTGCGGTAGAAGTCGGTTGGTATCTGTTCCGTCTTCGGCAGGTACAATTCGTTGCCGTCATCATCGAGCAGCAACATCTCCCGCTTCCATATCTGGTACAACTCCCCGCTCACAATCTGCCCCACCATCTCGCTGTAACGGGTGTAGAGTCCTTCCTTCTGCAAATCCAATATCTTAGAAGCCAAGGTCTGACGCAACGTAAGGATGGCCCGGCGTCCGAAATCAATGAAATTGACCGTATCCGTCACTTCCTCGCCTACTTCGTAGTCTTCATCTATCTTCCGGGCTTCGGACAGCGCGATTTCCAAGTTTTCATCCTGCACTTCGCCATCCTCCACTACCTTGCGGTTGCGGTAAATCTCGAAGTCGCCCTTATCCGGGTTGATGATCACATCGAAGTTCTCATCCGTACCGAACATTTTGGCCAGCACGTTACGGAATGATTCTTCCATCACACTAATCAATGTACTTCTGTCGATATTTTTCAGTTCCTTGAATTCTGAAAAGGTATCGATCAAGCTAATCGTTTCTTTCTTGCCCATGGCTTTTACTTGAATCTAAATATGTATTTGGTTGTTTTTATATCAGTGTAAGCAAATGTGACAGGTTCTTTCACCAGCACTTTGCGCTTGGCTCCCTCCGGCTTCACCATCTTCTCGATTTCCACGGTGAAACGGTCGGCTTCTACTGCGGCCAACATTCCTTTCACCTTCCGACCATCGGCAGTGAGCACTTCCACCTCGTTACCAAGGTTCTTCTCATATTGCTTGAGCACCTTGAAAGGCGAAGTAAGACCTGCCGAACCCACTTCAAGCTCGTAATCCTCCTCCTCGCGGTCGAGTTTGGACTCAATGTGGCGGTTCAAATCCGCGCAAAAGCCTATCGACACGCCGTCAAATGCATCTATTTCCACGGTGATACGGTTGTCGGCCGACACGGCCACCTCTACCAAATAATAATCCGTGGACTGCAAATACTCCTCAACAATGCGGGTTACTTCTTCTTTTGAAATCATGACGTAAAGGCATTTCAACAAAGAAGGGGACTTATCGGTCCCCTCCTCGTTTCCTTAAATCGCTGCAAAGATACGGAATAAATCTTTAATATGCAAATTACGAAAGTTGGGCGCATCATGGGGCAGGTTCAAGTGTGAAATGCAATTTTTATTTCAGTGTTCGGAAGAAACGTCTTTTAGGGTTGTCGAACCCGATTTTTTCTTGGGCCTTTTGTTTATTTTGTATTGTATCTGTTTGATCTCTTGTGCGTCAAGGTGGCAGAAGTCCGTGTTTTTTGGTATGTACTGCCTGACGAGCCTGTTGGTGTACTCGCTCAGCCCCCGTTCCCATGAGGAGTGGGGGTGCGCGAAGAAGAAGCGTGCATCCAGCTTGTCGGAAATCTTCTCGTGCCGTGCAAATTCCGTCCCGTTGTCCGCCGTGATGGTGTGCACGCATTCCTTGTATGGGAGCATCATGCGGATGACCACGTCCGCCAGCCCTTCCGCGTTCTTCCCTTTTGTCAGTTTCTCCATGAGGAGGAAGCCGGTAGTCCTTTCCACGATTGTAACGATTGCTCCGCGTCCCCCCTTTCCGACAATCGTGTCAATCTCCCAGTCCCCGAACCGGGTGCGTTCGTCCACTTCCCCGGGGCGTTCCTCTATCGACACGCGGTTTGGTATGGGCACCCTCCTCCCCACCGGCCTCTTGCGGTGCTTGAGCTTGTGCCTCAAGTTCCTGTAGAGGTCTCCCCCGGCAGCCTTGTCCGCCCGGACGTGCTGGTATATTCGCTCGTGGCTCACCATCGGCCTGCCTTCCCGCCTTGCCAGACCCACGATTTGCTCCGGCGAGTATTACGCGAGTTCGGGATAAGAAAGTCTAAAAAAGTTGGTAATCTCGCCGATGTTTTGTGTCTTTATGGCTGAAAACAAAAACATTACAAAACAAACAGGCGATGATTACCAAGGCAGAGTCAATCAGCAAGTGCAATATTACGAAATTAATTTGAAGGACTCCTTTTTGGGCGTAGAGAAGTTGAGTTTTTCCCTTGGCCTTCGATTGATTTTGTACTGAACCTCCTTGATGAATTCATCCGGGAGTTCCCTGAAGTCCGTTCCTTTTGGGATGTATTGCCTGACAAGTTTGTTCTGGTTCTCAATGGCTCCTTTTTGCCATGAGGCATACGGGTCCGCAAAATAGAAGGTGGTGGCGAGAACTTTTGCGATTTTCTTATGGCAGGCAAACTCGTTTCCATTGCCCGTCATGATAGTCAGCACGTTTTTCCGACAAGGGAGGATCTGCCTTATGACCATGTCGGCCACCTTTTCCGGCTTCTTTCCCTATGGCAGCCTTGCCATGAGCAGGTAGTTCTTTGACCGCTCGCACAAGGTCAGTATGGCACTCTTCCGGCCTTTGCCTATGATGAGGTCCATTTCCCAGTTCCCGAACCTCCTGCCGTCGGCTTCTGTCGGCCTGTCGCGTATGCTTGTCCTGTCCGGGATATTGCGCACCTTGGTTTTCCTAATGACCTTGACATGGCGCCTGTATTTCAGCTTGTGCCGGCAATGGCTGCGGAGTTCTCCACTCTTGTCGCTTCTTTTATATATCGTTTCATAGGATATGTACATTGATTTCAAGGAAAGGTAACTGGAGGTTTGTCCGGGAGACCAGTCCTCTGCCTTTAAGAGACGCAGAGCCTCTTTCAGGATACTGCTGTCAATCTTCCTGTTCCCCGGCATACGTTCCTTGCGAATATCGGCGTTTTCCTGTGCCATACGCCAGCTGTAACGTCCCAAGCGGGTTGAGTTGCGTTTTATCTCCCTTTCTACGGTCGAGGGATGAACTTCTATTTGCCGAGCAATACAATATTTTCTCTCTTCATATTACAAAACACGACAAATAAATCGTATCTTTGCACCCGCAAAAACGCAAGGTGATGAAACAAGGGTACAGATATGGTGTGGCGGGCATGTTCTTGTTCCTGCTTGGCGTGCTCGGCCTTCGTGCCGGGGACGTGTGCACGGCGCACCCCGCTGATGAAGTCGTACCTTTTGTGTCTTGTTATACATATAATAATATAGAAACGGAAGATGAAGCCCCGCAAGGCTATTCGTCTTCCGTTTTTTCGTGCGATTTCCAAGAAGGGCTTACGCTCAACTACAATTTTTCTTCCTCTTTCAAGTCGAATGCCGCCCGCTTGTCATGCGGTTGCGATAACCAAGGCAGGGCACGTTTGTGCCAGGCATACGGGCAGGGATGCCAGTTTCGTGTGGTCTCTGGGGCGGTGGACTATTACATTTTCGCCCTTCGGAAGATACAGGTTTAGATGGTCGGCAGTTGGCAGTCAAGGGCCAACTGCGTTGGCTATGACTGCGATGATTGGTTGCAACCGTAAACCGTAGACAGAAAAATCAATTAACGTTTATGAACTTTACCTTATTAGTAGTAATGGTGTTGACCGCCATCGTGCTGGTGGCGGCGGCTTTGACCATAGCCCGGCTGGTGTCGCCGCGCTCGTTCAACCCGCAGAAGGCGGAGGCTTACGAATGCGGCATCCCCACGCGTGGAGGGTCGTGGATGCAGTTCAAGGTGGGTTATTACCTGTTTGCCATTCTCTTCCTCATGTTCGATGTGGAGACGGTGTTCCTTTTCCCTTGGGCTGCTGTGGTGCAGGACCTCGGGGTGGCGGGGCTGGTTAACGTCACGTTCTTTTTGTTTATCCTCATATTGGGCCTGGCTTATGCCTGGCGGAAAGGAGCGTTGGAATGGAAGTAACGAAGAAACCCAAGATAAAAGGCATGAAGTACGAGGACTTCAACGACAACGAGTACCTCGAAAACATGGTGAAGGAACTGAACGCCAACGGCGTGAACGTGTTGGTTGGCGTGCTCGACGATGTGGTGAACTGGGGACGCAGCAATTCGCTGTGGCCGCTTACGTTTGCCACGAGCTGCTGCGGCATCGAGTACATGGCGGTGGGCGCGGCCCGTTACGACTTTGCCCGGTTTGGGTTTGAAGTGACCCGTGCCAGTCCGCGCCAGGCCGATTTCATCATGGTGGCCGGTACGATTACGGACAAGATGGCTCCTGTGCTGAAACGCCTGTACGACCAGATGGCCGACCCGAAGTATGTGATAGCCGTGGGCGGATGTGCCGTGTCCGGCGGGCCGTTCAAGAAGTCATACCACGTGGTGAAGGGCGTTGACCAGATATTGCCGGTCGATGTCTATATCCCCGGTTGCCCGCCGCGCCCGGAGGCCATGCTTTATGGCATGATGCAGTTGCAGCGCAAAGTGAAGGTGGAAAAATTCTTCGGCGGCGTGAACAAGAAGATGAGCAAGGACGAATACAAACGCATCCTGCGGGAACAGGAAGGGATGCCTTCTCCCAACCCCGTAGCTGCACAGGCCGAGGCGAAAGACAAGGAGTAAACGTGTGCCAATTTGAAGAAAGAAGTCAGAAATCAGAATACGAAATCTGAAATTTGAAATCAGGACAATGTATATATATGAAAAGATAACGGCTCTTGTGCCGGGTGTCCGCCTGGAAGAAGGGGCGACTCCCACGCTGTACGTGGAGCCTGCCTCCTTGCACGAGGTGGCCGTGGCGTTGCGCGACGATGCGGAGTTGCAGTTCGATTTCTTGCGCAGCCTTACCGGCATGGACTGGGGCGAGGAAGGATTGGGCGTGGTGTACCATTTGGAATCGACCCGGCTGGGGCATCAGTTGGTGATGCGCACGGCCACGGCCGACCGCGAACATCCCGAACTGCCCACCGTGTGCGACGTATGGAAGGCGGCCGAACTGAACGAACGCGAGGTGTACGACTACTACGGCGTGATATTCATCAACCATCCGGATATGCGGCGGCTGTACCTGCGCGACGACTGGGTGGGCTATCCGCTGCGCAAGGACTTCGACGAAAGCGAGGAACTGAACCCTATCCGCATGACCAACGAGGAGTCGAACGACTTCACGTCCGTATATATAAAGGATAGCGAAGGGCGCACGGTGGAAACCAAGCAAGTGCTGTTCGAAGGCGATGAATATGTGGTGAACGTGGGTCCGCAGCACCCTGCCACGCACGGCGTGTTGCGCTTCCGGGTGTCGCTGGACGGCGAGGTCATCCGCAAGCTGCACGTGCATTGCGGTTACATCCACCGGGGCATCGAGAAGATGTGCGAGAGCCTCACGTATCCGCAGACGCTGGCTTTGACCGACCGGCTGGACTACCTCGGCGCCATGCAGAACCGTCATGCGCTGTGCATGTGCATCGAGCAGGCCATGGGCGTGGAGCTGCCCGAACGGGTGCAGTACATCCGCACCATCATGGACGAACTGCAACGCATCGACTCGCACTTGTTGTTCTTCTCCACGTTCTGCATGGACTTGGGGGCGTTAACGGCTTTCTTCTACGGTTTCCGCGACCGCGAAATGATACTCGACATCTTCGAGGAAACGACCGGCGGACGGCTTATCCTCAATTATAACACGATAGGCGGCGTGCAGGCCGACATCCATCCCGACTTCGTGCGCAAGGTGAAGGCGTTCATCGCTTACATGCGCCCGAAGCTGCGCGAATACCACGAGGTGTTCACGGGCAACGTCATCGCCCAGGAGCGCATGAAAGGGGTGGGAGTGCTGAGCCGCGAAGACGCCATCTCCTTTGGGGCGACCGGGGGCACGGGGCGTGCTTCGGGCTGGGCATGCGACGTGCGCAAGCGTCACCCTTACGCCATGTACGGCAAGGTGGACTTCAAGGAAATCGTGTTCGAAGAAGGCGACTGCTTCGCCCGCTACATGGTGCGCATGAAGGAGATAGAGGAAAGCATGAACATCATCGAGCAGCTGATTGACAACATCCCGGCGGGAGATTACCAGGTGAAGATGAAGCCCGTCATCCGCGTGCCAGAGGGACGGTACTATGCCGCCGTGGAAGGCAGTCGTGGCGAGTTCGGCGCATACATCGAAAGCCGTGGCGACAAGTATCCTTACCGCATGAAGTTCCGCAGCACCGGGCTGCCGCTCGTCTCGTGCCTCGATACCATCACGCGGGGGGGCAAGATAGCGGACTTGATTGCCATCGGCGGGACGCTGGACTACGTGGTGCCGGATATCGATAGGTAGTTACAAGTAAACGAGTAAACAAGTGGACGAGTACACGAGTGGGCGAGAGTAAAGCTACCCGCTCCTCGCTACCCGCTTCCCAAACAGATAAAAATATATGTTCGATTTTAGTGTAGTAACAAATTGGGTGCACGACTGGCTCATGTCGCTGATGCCTGCGGGCTTGGCCGTCTTCGTGGAGTGCGTCCTCATCGGGTTGGGTGTGCTGGTGCTGTACGCCGTCATCGCCATGATGATGATATTCATGGAGCGCAAGGTGTGCGGTGCCTTCCAGTGCCGCCTGGGGCCGAACCGCGTTGGGCCGTGGGGCGTGTTCCAGCTGTTTGCCGATGTCATCAAGATGTTAATCAAGGAAATCATCGCCATCCGGCACTCGGACCGCTTCCTGTACAACCTTGCGCCTTACGTGGTGATACTGGGCTCGATACTGGCGTTCGCCTGCATCCCGTTCAACAAAGGGGTGGAAGTGCTTGACTTCAACGTGGGCATCTTCTTCTTCATGGCCGCCTCGTCCATCGGCATCGTGGGCATTCTGCTGGCGGGGTGGAGTAGCAACAACAAGTATTCGCTCATCGGGGCCATGCGCAGCGGCGCGCAGATGATTAGTTACGAATTGTCCGTGGGGCTGTCCATCCTCACCATCGTGGTGCTGACGGACACGATGCAGTTCAGCGAGATTGTGGAGCGGCAGGCCGACGGCTGGTTCATCTTCAAAGGGCACATCCCGGCCCTCATCGCCTTCGTGGTCTATCTGATAGCAGGGAATGCCGAGGTGAACCGCGGCCCGTTCGACTTGCCCGAAGCCGAGTCGGAACTGACGGCGGGTTACCATACCGAGTACTCGGGGATGCACTTCGGGTTGTTCTACGTGGCTGAGTTCGTCAACCTGTTCATCGTGGCTTCCATTGCCGCTACGGTGTTCCTGGGGGGATGGATGCCGCTGCACGTGCCGGGCTGGGACGGGTTCAACCAGGCGATGGATTACATACCGGGCTTCATCTGGTTCTTTGCCAAGGCGTTTTTCGTGGTGTGGCTGCTCATGTGGATTAAATGGACGTTCCCCCGGCTGCGCATCGACCAGATACTGCACCTGGAGTGGAAGATACTGGTGCCGATAGGGCTGGCCAACTTGCTGCTGATGACGGTGTGCGTGGTTTTCGGATGGCATTTTTAATGGAGGAGAGGAGATATGGAAAAGAAGAAACATAGTTACATAGGCGGGATTGCGCACGGGCTGAAGACCTTGTGCGTGGGCTTGAAGGTGACCTTCATCGAGTTCTTCACCAAGAAGGTGACGGAGGAATACCCCGACAACCGCGACACGCTGGTGCTGGCCGACCGTTTCCGTGGCACGCTGGACATGCCGCTGGACGAGGCGGGAGAGAGCAAGTGCATCGCCTGCGGCTTGTGCGAGAACGCCTGCCCCAACGGCACGATACACGTGGAAAGCGAGATGGTGACCGACGAGGAGACGGGCAAGAAGAAGAAGCGACTGGTGAGCTACCGGTACGACCTGGGTTCGTGCATGTTCTGCCAACTGTGCGTGAACGTGTGCCCCACGAAGGCCATCCGCTTCACCACGCAGTTCGAGCACGCGGTGTTCGACCGGAGCAAATTGGTGAAAACGTTGAACAAGCCCGGCGGCAAGTAAGCCCCGGCGGACGAAAACAAGAAGAAAGTTATGGAACTGACGTTGGACTTGATTGTATTTTTGGTGCTGGCGGCTTTCATAGTCGTGAGCGCGGTGCTGGCGGTTACCACCAAGCGCATCCTGCGGGCGGCCACTTACCTGCTGTTCGTGCTCTTCGGCACGGCGGGCATTTATTTCCAGTTGAATTACTCCTTCCTCGGGGCGGTGCAGTTGCTCATCTACGCGGGGGGCATCACGGTGCTGTACGTGTTCTCCATCCTGCTCACCTCCAGCCAGGGCGACGACCACGCCGAGAAGCTGAAGAACTCGAAGATGTGGGCCGGGCTGCTCACGGCGGGGGCGGGATTAGTCATCTGCCTGTTCCTCACGTTGAAGAACCGGTTCGTCCCCTCCCACTTCGAGCACGGCGAACTGGAGGTAAGCACCATCGGCCACGCCTTGATGGGCACGGAGAAGTACCAGTACCTGTTGCCCTTCGAAGCCATCAGCCTGCTGCTGCTGGCCTGCATCGTGGGCGGCATCCTCATTGCCCGCAAGCGGTAAGTTGCCGGGGTTGTGGTACGAGTTGCAGCAACTCGTGGGTAAAAGTTGCAGCAACTCGTGGGTAAAAGTTGCAGCAACTCGTGGGTAGAAGTTGCAGCAACTCGTGGGTAGAAGTTGCAGCAACTCGTGGGTAGAAGTTGCAGCAACTCTTGGGTAGAAGTTGCAGCAACTCTTGGGTAGAAGTTGCAGCAACTTTGGAGTAGAAGTTGCAGCAGCTTTGGAACAGAGCCTGCCGGGCTTTTCATCAGAAGCTAATCGTTAATCGTTAACCATTAAACGTTAATCGTTATAATTGTATGGTACAAATGGAGTTATATTTGATAGTGTCGACTATCATGATGTTCGTGGGGATATACGGTTTCTTCACGCGGCGCAACTTGCTGGCCATCCTCATTTCGGTGGAACTGATATTGAACTCGGTGGACATCAACTTTGCGGTGTTCAACCGTTTCCTGTTTCCCGGGCAGCTGGAGGGCTTCTTCTTCACCCTGTTCGCCATCGGCATTTCGGCGGCGGAGACGGCGGTGGCCATCGCCATCATCATCAACATATACCGCAACATCCGCAACATCCAGGTGAAGAACATGAATGAACTGAAGGGATGATGACAATGAACAATGAATAATTAACAATTAAAAATGGGCTGCGCCGCAGGGCACTCTATAATGAACAATGAATAATTAACAATGAACAGCGGGCTGCGCCGCAGGCACTTGTAGCTCGTAGCTTGTAGCTTGTAGCCGCTTGTTACTCGTAACTTGTCACTTGTAACTACTTATAACTATATGGAACATACGATATTCTTACTGGCCTTGCCATTCCTGTCGTTCCTGCTCGTGGGGCTGCTGGGCACTTGCCTGAAGCCGAAGGTGGCGGGCATCGTGGGCACGGTGTCCATCGCCGCGGTGGCGGTGCTTGCCTACGTCACGGCATTCCTGTACTTCACTGCCGGGCGCGGGGCCGACGGGGCATTCCCCACGCTGATGCCTTACGACTTCACGTGGCTTCCGCTCACCGAGACGCTGGAGATAGGGATGGGCATCCTGCTCGACCCCATCTCGGTGATGATGCTGGTGGTCATCTCCACCGTGTCGCTCATGGTACACATCTACTCGTTCGGCTACATGGAGGGCGAGCGGGGCTTCCAGCGGTACTACGCTTTCCTGTCGCTGTTCACCATGTCCATGCTGGGGCTGGTAGTGGCTACGAACATCTTCCAGATGTATGTATTCTGGGAGTTGGTGGGCGTGTCGAGCTACCTGCTCATCGGGTTCTACTACAAGAAGCCCGAAGCCATCGCGGCCTCGAAGAAGGCGTTCATCGTGACGCGCTTCGCCGACCTCGGCTTCCTTGTCGGCATCTTGATATACGGTTATTACGCGGGCACGTTCACCTTCACGCCGCAGGCGCAGGTGCTGGCCGCCGCCGGCACGATGATACCGCTGGCCTTGGGCTTGATGTTCGTGGGCGGCGCGGGCAAGAGTGCCATGTTCCCCCTGCACATCTGGTTGCCCGACGCGATGGAAGGCCCCACGCCGGTGAGTGCCCTCATCCACGCGGCCACGATGGTGGTGGCGGGGGTCTATCTGGTGGCGAGGATGTTCCCCCTCTTTATCGGCTACGGGCCCGAGGTGCTGCACCTCACGGCTTACGTGGGCGCGTTCACGGCCTTGTTTGCCGCCGTGGTGGCTTGCGTGCAGACCGACATCAAGCGCGTGCTGGCCTTTTCCACCATCTCGCAGATAGGCTTCATGATTGTGGCGTTGGGCGTGTGCACCTCCGCCGACCCCCATGCGGGCGGGCTGGGCTACATGGCCTCCATGTTCCACCTGTTCACGCATGCCATGTTCAAGGCGTTGCTCTTCCTGTGCGCGGGTGCCATCATCCATGCGGTGCATTCCAACGAGATGTCGGCCATGGGCGGCCTGCGCAAGTACATGCCGGTGACGCACGTCACGTTCCTCATCGCCTGCCTGGCCATTGCGGGCATCCCGCCTTTCAGCGGCTTCTTCTCCAAGGATGAAATCCTGGCCGCCTGCTTCCAGTTTGCTCCGTGGATGGGCGTGCTGATGACGTTTATCGCCGGGCTGACGGCTTTCTACATGTTCCGCCTGTACTATAATATATTCTGGGCAAAACCCTACGACGCGGCCCAGGCGGGCGGGCATACGCCCCACGAAGCCCCGAAGTCGATGACCATCCCCCTCGTGTTCTTGGCGGCGGTCACGTGCGTGGCGGGCTTCATCCCCTTCGGCCACTTCGTGAGCAGCGACGGCCAGGCCTACGACATCCACCTGAGCCTGCCCGTGGCGTTGACCAGCGTGGTGGTGGCGTTGGTGGCTATCGGCCTGGCAACGTGGATG
>CASFUX010000159.1 GCA_949297975.1 uncultured Bacteroidales bacterium | reverse complement strand
CTCGTGGGCGAGGCAGCCCGCGCCGTGCTGCTTGGTGAGGTTGACCATGAAGAGGCGTGGCTCGAAGTGGGCCGCCGCGCCGCCCCCGCCTCCCGTGCCGCGAGCCCCGAAGGCGATGCCGAGGGTGCCGTCGAAGCCGAGGTTGGCGGACCCGACGACGCGCGAGAGGTCGTGCAGGCTGTCGCGCGTGGCCATGAGGCGGTCGTAGCGGTCGTTCTGGCTCAGCCAGTTGCCGTACTCGAAGCCTTTGAGCTTGTACTTGTTGATGACGGCCCAGGGGTTGATGTCGCCCAGCGGGTAGTCGGTCGAGCCGGGCGAGCGGCGCACGAGGCGGCCGCGCCACCACCGCTCGGAGCGTCCGCCGGTGATGCCGAGACCGGTCTCGATGTCGGTGAGCTTGCGGCGGATTACTTGCGGCATGGCTTCCTCCTTCCCCGTTTGCTGGTGGCGGATGGCTTGCGGGCCGTCTTGCGGGCGGCGGGCTTGCGGGTGGTCTTCTTGGCCGTCTTGGCGGCGCGTTTGGGCTTGCGGCCGAGGTGCTGCTCGGCGGGGCGCAGGCGGGCGATGGGTTTCTTGAGGTTCATCTTGCTTAATGTTTAATGTTTAATGATTAATGTTTAGGGATTATTTCAGATTTCAAATTCCAGATTTCAGATTGGGGAACACGGAATGCACGGATGAGACGGATTTGCACGGATGGGCCGTGGGCGTGAACGCTCTCGTTGGCGGACGAGTGCGCGGTCGTTGGAGACGGGTTGTTTTGCCATTGTTTTATAAGATAATATTCGTACCTTTGCGGCAGATACCCGGCCCGCCTTTGGTGCGGGCAGCGAGCTCCACATGCTGAGGGAGACGTGGGCTTTGGTAAGCCGTGCCTTAACGGGTTGTTTCAATTCGTGCGAAAGTCCCCGCCCGTGAGGACCCGCCCGGTTCGCCGGGCAGACGTGCGGCACGCGTATCTGGGGCAAATCTTTGGGCGGCAGGCCGTGACGTTGTTCACGCCTGCCGCCTTTTCGTTATGCAGTAATGCAGGATGCGGCGGTTGGCACGCTCGCCCACCATGATTTTCACCGGGCCGATGCCGTCGAGCCGGGCGGTGAGCTCGTGCATGGTGCGAAGCTTCATCCGCCGCTGCGTGGCGGTATCGGCCTTGGACGACCTGACCAGCTCGGCCTTGCCCAGGGCTTCGGCCACGCGCAGGGCGGCGAGGGTGGAGGGGTAGGTCTTGGCGGCGTGCGTGGCCGTTTCCTTGACCGAGTCGGCGGTGAACTCCACCTTGCGCCCGCCGAACGCCTTGCTGGGAATGCCCGTGCCGACGAGCCGCCACAGGCGTTCCACGATGACGGCGTTTCGCAGGTACACGTCCGCCTTGCCGGTGCCTCGCGGGATGAGTGCCTTCGTCTTTTTATCCATGAATGCTATTGTATTATAAGATAATATCCGTACCTTTGCGGCAGTTATAAGCCCGGATGTCCGGATGCACCCTTAAAGTCCACGCGGGGGGCTGGCCGTCGGAGGCGATTTCGGCCCGGCGTACTGTGGCAAATCTTTCAAGGCACCCGTCCTCTTTGCAGGGCGGGTGCTTTTTGTTTTGGTGCGCGGTCATTTGCCGTTGCTGATGGTGGCCACGTAGTAGTGCTGGCCGTCGGGGCACGGTGCCTTGTAGATGAGGTAGCGGCCCACGCGCCCGTCGTACTTGAGGGGTCGGCGGATTTTCTTCTCGGCGATGGAGACGAGCCGGCGCGACGTGAGGGCGGGCGAATAGCGTTGGGACAGGATTTGCCTGGAGGCGGTGGAGCTTGCCTTGTTGAGGCTGACGTGCAGGTGGCTGTAGGTTTTCGCTTTCATAATCGGTTTGTTTGTCGGTTGTACAATTGTTCACTTCGCGTCGAGGGCGGTGATGCAGTATTGCAGCTTTTGGCGGCTCCCGCGCAGCACGCCCACCATGAGCTTGGCGGTGCCGATGCCGGGCAGGGCGCAGCGCATTTCCAGCATTTCGGAGAAGCGCGCCTGGTTTTTCACGCCGGGCTTGGGGCGGAGGGGCTTGCCGTGCCGCCGGGCGGTGGCGAGTATGGCTTCGAGCTGGAGCACGGCGAGGGTGGAGCGGTAGGTCTTGGCGGCGTGCCTGGTGGTCTCCTCCACGGATAGGAAGCGCACGTGCAGGTAGTCGTCCAGGTCGCGGTTGTACACTTTCTTGCCGGGGTTCTTCCGGAAGAAGCTGCCGTATGCTTCCCGTATGATTTCCTCGCGCCGCTTGATGGATGCCTTGTCGATGCCGTCGGGTATTTTTTCCATGCTTGCCATTGTTTTATAAGATATTGTCCTTACCTTTGTGCCGCCCGTAAGCCGTTGGCAGGTATCATGCCTCCCCACAAAAACGGAGGGGGGAAGCCGGTTGGGTCCGAGTGACTGCCGCGCAGGGGTCCGTCAGGCCGTCCCGATGCTATTTGCGTCGGGGCGGCTTGTTTTTTGAACGCAAAGACGCTAAGTTTTTTTTAACCGCAGAGGGCGAAGTTTTATTTAACCGCAGAGGGCGCAAAGGGCGCAAAGACAAGGCCGCCCCTTTGCGTCCTTTGCGCTCTTTGCGGT
>CASFUX010000158.1 GCA_949297975.1 uncultured Bacteroidales bacterium | reverse complement strand
CAATCGCATCAGATAAGGGAGAAACATGGGTAAGGGAAGCTCTGGCAAACCGCATTTTCCACGGATTTATGCCTTTTAAGGCTCTTCTTTAGCTTGATCTCTATCGGACCGAAAATCAGGCAAGGTTTTGCAGAGGTCTCATACCATGCAAATTTAGCCATTCCTATATTGCCTCCAAATAATCGTACCCGAATGGATTTATCAAACTGAAGTTTGGAACGACATTTCCCCTCATGCGGTGTGGAAGCCCGCCCGGTAGTCGGTAGGCGACATGCCCGTGCGCTTGCGGAAAAACTTGCTCATGGACGAGTGGTCGGCGAAGCCCATCCGGTGCACGATTTCCTTGATGCCCAAGTCGGAGTCGCGCAGCAGGTTCTTCAGCCGCAGCAAGGTGTACTTCGCAATCCATTCGCGCGCCGTCTCGCCGGTCAGTTCCTTCACCACCATGCTCAGGTACTGGGGCGAGGTGGCCAGCTTGTCGGCATAGAAGCCCACCTGCTTCTCCTGCCGCGCGTGTTCGGGCAGCAGCCCCAGGTAGCGGTACACCAGCCGTTCCTTGGGCGACCCCTTGCGCCCGCTCACCAAAGCCGGTTCTTCCCGCGTCTTGTAAGCCACGAACAGGTCGAAAAAGAACAGCCGCAACGCCATCGCGGCGGTTTCCAAGCGGAAGCGGCGAGTGGAATGCCCCACCCGCGAGCGTATCATGCGGCAAAAACGCAGGAACTCCTTGGCCTCCTGCTTGTCGGGCAGGGGGAAGGCGTAATGTCGTTGCATGTAGAAGATGAAATCGGGCGTGATGCGGGCGATGCCGTTCATCGTCTCTTGGAAGAGGTCCGTGGGCAATTTGATGAAAATCATGGCGAAATCGCTGCCTCCCGGCACCATCCCCGCCACCGCCGTAGGCAATATCACCACCATGTCGTAAGCCGTCACCTCGCGGCGGTTGGCGTTCACATCGAAGCGAGCCTTGCCGCCCACGCACACCCCGATGATGCCTTCACTCAGCGGGGCGGGCACGTTGCCGAGCGGAAGGTCGGCCACGGAGTCGTATATGCGGAAGTCCGTTTCCGCGCACGCCGCGCCCTGTTTACATAGTCCGTCTTCCATGCTATCGGATATTTGCAAAAATTCTATTGCCTCAAAGGTACGGATAAATCGCCAACCGGCAAGCATTTCCGTATTTTTTAACCCAAACGACGGAACGAAGCGGCACTTCCGCCCGCATGAAGCCTCCATCCCATAAAGATGGGATGGTCGTCCCATAAGGGTGGGACGATTGTTCCATCAGGTTGGTACGACAAGGACAAGCGGGGAAAAACAGAAACACGTCAGAGGCAATCCGCCCAACTCGCGTATGTCATGTGCCAAACTGAAATCTGAAATTTTCCCCTTTCTCATTCGGTTGTTTTGCCGATATGTCCTATTTTTGTATCAGAAAGCAATAAGGTCAGCACACGAAACACACGGAATGTACGGATAAACACGGATAGTCCTCTTTCTTATACTCCGTGATAATCCGTTCAATCTGTGTATTCCGTGTGCTCAAACACAACCCAACGACCCCATGACCGACCCCATACTATCCCCAAAGAAAGTGGCCTACGTCACCTTAGGCTGCAAGCTGAACTTCGCCGAGACCTCCTACATCGGCAGGCAACTGGCCGAGGAGGGCTATGCGAAGGTGCGCCCCGGCGAGGAGGCCGACGTGTGCGTGGTAAACACCTGCTCCATCACCGACACCGCCGACCACAAGTGCCGCCAGGCCATCCACCGGCTGCACCGCCAGCACCCCCGCGCCGCCATCGTGGTGACCGGGTGCTACGCCCAGCTGAAGCCGCAGGAGGTGGCCGCCATCGAGGGAGTGGACCTCGTGCTGGGGGCGAACGAGAAGTTCGACCTGCCCGCCTACCTGCGCCAACGGGGGACACAGTCGGACGCACACACCGTACACCGCTCGGACATCCGGCAGGCCACCGCCTTCCACCCCGCCTGTTCGCGTGACGGGCGTACCCGCTTCTTCCTCAAGGTGCAGGACGGGTGCGACTACTTCTGCACCTATTGCACCATCCCCTTCGCCCGGGGGCGCAGCCGCAACGCCTCCATTGCCGACACGGTGGCCATGGCGCAGCAGGCCATCGACGAAGGCGCAAAGGAAATCGTCCTCTCCGGCGTGAACACGGGCGACTTCGGCAAGTCCACCGGCGAGCACTTCATCGACCTGGTGCGGGCGTTGGACGCGCTGCCCGGCGACACGCGCTTCCGCATCTCATCCATCGAGCCGAACCTCCTCACGGACGACATCATCCGCCTCACTGCCGACAGCCGACACTTCATGCCCCACTTCCACATTCCCCTGCAAGCGGGCAGCGACGAGGTGCTGCGCCTCATGCGGCGGCGGTACGACACGGCTTTCTTCGCCCGCAAGATAGAGACCATCCGCAGCATCATGCCGCACGCCTTCATCGGGGTGGATGTCATCACCGGCGTGCATGGCGAGACGGACGAGCTGTTCGAGCAGGGACGCGCCTTCATCGCCTCGCTCGACATCACGCAACTGCACGTGTTCACCTACTCCGAACGGGCGGGCACGCGGATGCTCCAGATGGCCGACCCGGTGCCCGTACACGAGCGGCGGCGGCGCAACGAGGTGCTGCACGCCATCTCCGAGGAGAAGCACCGCGCCTTCTGCGAAAGCCAGACGGGACGCACCGCCCGCGTGCTGTGGGAAAGCCGCCGACACGGCGACAACATGACGGGCTTCACCGAGAACTACGTGCGTGCCGAAGCCCCCTACCGCCGCGAACGCATCAACACCGTGGAGGAGGTCGTCCTCGGCGACTGGAACGAGGACAGGAGCGCATTGACAGTTGACAGTTGATAATTGACAATTGATAGTTAAACAATAGACGACATGAAACGAGACACCAAAACCCTATCCGCTTACCTGCTGGGCGGGCTGGCATTCGGCCTGCTGTTCGGGGCGGGCTTGTGCGCCACCATCTATGCAGCGGGAGACCTGTTCACGTGGAAGTTCATCCCTTTCATCTTCGCCGTGTGCATCGGTGAAGGAGTATTTGTCGGATATGCCATGCACATTGCCATGCGCAAGTTTGCCGATGCGGGCATCCCGAGACGGCGGCTGAAGGACTTATGGGCAGACAAAACCTCCCGGCGCAGGACGGTCATGCTCTCCCTATTCTTATTGTTAATCATCGGCTTGACATTTGCCGCCTTGATGATGTACCGAACCTATTCCACGCCGCTTACATTCTTGCCCGTATTGTTCCTGCTGCCCCTCATAGCAGTATTCGACAAGCCCGCCCCTCAACCGTGGCGCATTACCTTCGACAAGCACCGGGCGCTCCCCGCCTTGCTCAAGGGCTTGGCGTTCTCGCTCATCCTCTTTGCCGCCTGCATCGCTTATTTCGGGGCGGTGCACATGCTGCCCTTCTGGCTGGGCATCGTGCTCGCCGTGGGCGGGGTGGTGAACGGACTGATGCTGGGCGCGATGCTCTCGCTGGCCGAGTCGCTCCAGGTGACGGCCATCGCCACCGCACGCCACAAGCCGCAGGACGATACCTCCACTTTAAACATCGAACATTGAACATTAAACCTTCCCTCTTATGTTAGCCAAACGCATCATCCCCTGCCTTGACATCAAGGACGGCAAGACCGTCAAGGGCATCAACTTCGAGCACATCACCGCCGTGGGCGACCCCGTGGAACAGGCCGCCCTCTATGCCCGCATGGGGGCGGACGAACTGGTGTTCCTCGACATCACCGCTACCAACGAGCGGCGCAAGACGCTGGCCGAACTCGTCACCCGCATCGCGCGGGAAATCAACATCCCCTTCACCGTGGGAGGGGGCATCGCGTCGGCGGACGACGTGTCGGTGCTGCTGCAAAGCGGGGCGGACAAGATTTCGGTGAACACGGCCGCCGTGCGCCGTCCTCCGCTCATCGGGGAGCTGGCGGGACGCTTCGGCAGCCAGTGCGTGGTCGTGGCCATCGACACCAAGCGGGTGGAGGGGGAGTGGCGCGTGTTCCTCAACGGGGGACGGGTGCCCACCGACATCCGCACCGTGGATTGGGCGCGGCGGGCCGTGGCGTTGGGGGCGGGCGAGATACTGCTCACTTCCATGGACCATGACGGCACGAAGGACGGCTTCGCGCTGGATGTGACCCGCGCCGTGTCCGAGGCGGTGGACGTGCCGGTCATCGCCAGTGGGGGGGCGGGCGAGATGCGCCACTTCCTGGACGTGTTCCGCGAGGGACGGGCCGATGCCGCCCTTGCCGCCAGCATCTTCCACTACGGGGAAATCGGCATCCCCGAACTGAAGGGGTATCTGCGGGGACATGGGGTGGCGGTGAGACCCCCTGCCCCCTAAAGGGGGAGGATGTAGGCCTCCCCAAGCCCCTCCAGAGAATGCCTCCCCAAGCCCCTCCAGAGGAGGGGATGTAGGTTACCATCTCTATACATATTATATATATATGAAAACTGACACATCCACACTCTCTTCACATCCCCCCCTCGGGGGGGGCTTGGGGGGGCCGGTAGGCTTCCTGCTGCTGCTCCTGCTCGTCTCTTGCCAGCCGGAGCCGTCGCCTTACCCTGACTTGCATTGGCAACGGATGGCGGACTTCCCCGACGGCGGACGCTCATCGGCGGCGGCGTGCGTGGCGGAAGGGAAGGCTTACGTGATGTTCGGGAGGCGGGCGGCCAAGTCGCAGTTCATGCGCGACTGCTGGGCTTATGACCCGGCGGCGGACAGGTGGGAGGAACGGTCGCCTTGTCCGGGGCATGGGCGGGTGAAGCCTGTGGCCGTGGCGGTCGGCGGCCGGGTGTATGCGGGGCTGGGTTACACGGATACCACGTTCGTGCACATGCCGCACACGTTGTACCAGGACTCGCTTTACCTGCGGGACTGGTGGTGCTACGACCCGGCGGGGGATGGGTGGACGGAGGAGACGCCCGCCCCTTTCCAGGGGACGGATGCCTGCGTGGCCTTCGCCTACGGGGGGGAGGTGTATGTGGGGCTGGGATACGGGGCATTGTACCCGTTTGCCAGGGAATGGTGGCGGTATGCGCCTGCGGACAGGCAATGGACGCGCGTGGAGGACTTCCCGGGGGCGGTGCGCACGGGGGCGGTGCTGTGCTCGGACGGGGAACGGGTGTGGACGGGCGCGGGCTTCAACACGTATAACTTGAGGGATTGGTGGGAATATCGTCCGGCCACCGGCGAGTGGCGCGAACGGTGTGCCATGCCCGACCGGGGACGGGTGAACGGCACGGCCATTTGCCTGGACGGCCGGGTGCTGGTGACGGGCGGACGCGCCTTCCATGGCGAGCTGACCGGCGGCGGGGTCATCGGCGAGGTGTTGGAATACGACCCGGAGGGCGACACGTGGTACCGGGCGGGCGACCTGCCCGGAGGCGGGCGGGAGAACGCCGTGGGCTTCACCATCGGCAACTGCGGATACATCGGGCTGGGCGAGGACGACGACGGGCTGATGGGGGACGTGTGGCGGTGCAGTCAGACCCCCTAACTCCACACGGCCTCCCCAAGCCCCTCCAAGAGAATGCCTCCCCAAGCCCCTCCAGAGGAGGGGATGTAAGTTACCTATATACATTATATATATGAAACCAAGTACACCCATACACTTCCCGTATCCCCCCCTCGGGGGGGGCCTGGGGGGGCTGCTCCTTCTTCTGCTCCTCGCCCTCCCCCTTTCCGCGCAGGACAGCCTGGTGTACCGCGTGGAGACGGCGGCGGTGGCTTCGGCGGGCGGGCGCGCCCCCCTGTGGCTGCACGCCAACCGGTACGGGCTGTATGCGCAAGGCCCCTTCGGCTGGACCACCCGCGCCGGGGCAGGCAAGGCGTTGAGCCGCGACGGCCGTTGGCTGGACTACGCCTTCGGGCTGGACGGCGTGCTGCGCATCGGCAACGAAGGGGCGAAGGCTTACCTGCACGAGTACTACGCCCGGGCTCGCCTGTGGGGCTTCCTCGACCTCGTGGCGGGCGCGCGCGAGGAGCACCAGGGCGCGGTGGACCCGGTGCTGTCGAGCGGGGGCTTGCTCTTCTCCCGCAACGCCCGCCCCATGCCCAAGGTCGTGGCGGGCATCGAGGAGTACACGGCCATCCCCCTCACACAAGGCCTCGTGCAGGTGAGGGGGGCATTGGAACACGGTTGGATGAACGACCCGCGCTACGTGCCGGGGGCGATGCTCCACCACAAATACGCCTACGTGAAGCTGGGTGGCCGGTGGCCGGTGAACGTCCACTACGGACTGGAGCACGCGGCGCAATGGGGCGGCGACAGCCCGGTGTACGGGCCGATGGGGGGCGGCCTGCGCGACTGGTGGCGCATCTTCCTGGGGAAGTCGGGCACGGACGCCGCCAACGACAACGACTACCGCAACGCGGCGGGCAACCACATCCTCTCCCAGACCCTGCGCCTGGACGTGCGGGTGGCGGGCGTGACCCTCACCGGCTATTGGCAGAACCTCACCGAGGACCCGCCCGTGAAGCTCATCGGCAGGACAATGAACGCCTCCGACGGCCTGTGGGGCGTGTCGCTCCGCAGCGAGCGGTGGCCCGTGCTGCGGGGCATCGTGTACGAATATGTGAACACCACCGACCAGTCCGGCCCGTACCACGACAAGGACGGCATCATCTACGGAGGGGCGGACAACTACTTCATGAACAGCGTGTACCACACGGGATGGAGCTACTTCGGACGCACCATCGGCACGCCCTTCATCGCCCCCCCCGTGCGCACCGAGGGAGGCGACTGGCGGATGGTGAACAACCGCACACAGGTGCACCACGTGGCCGCCGAGGGGCGCGTGGCCGGATGCGACTGGCGGGCGATGGTGTCCGTGAGCCGCTCCCACGGCACCTACCGCCAGCCGCTGCCCTCGCCCCAGACTTGCACCTCGGCCCTGCTCGAAGTGACCCGCGCGATGCCCCGCTGGTGGGGGTTGGAGATAAGCTGCTCCCTCGGGGCCGACTTCGGGCAGATGCCGGTGGTGGACGGCGCGAGGTACTTCACCGGGGGCAATGCCGTGGGCGTATGCCTCTCGGTGCGCAAGGTGGGGACCATCGTCCGGTGGGGGCGGTAACCCCTCGCCCGTGAGGGAGGATGCCATTCGCCGCACTCACCCGATGTCCCACTACCGAGACACCCGAAGTCTCACCAAGGAGACACCCGAGGTCTCACTACCGAGACACCCGAAGTCTCACCGGGGAGATGGACGAGGCTTCACTATGGAGAGGGGCGAGGTCTCACTATGGAGAGGGGATAGGTCTCACTATGGAGAGGGGCGAGGCCTTACCGGGGAGAGGGGCGAGGCTTCACTATGGAGGATACACCCGCCGTCATTTCGAGCGCAGCGAGAAAACTCACCGAGGCCTTGGGTGCGCTGTTGCAGGAGATTTCTCGCTGCGCTCGAAATGACGGGGAGGCGCAGAAGCCGTTACTTCCCGCGCCTTTCACCCGTTTCATACAAGGCAGGAGGCCATTTGGCGGCGGCCGGTCAGAAAACGTCGTTTTCATTTGCCACTCCCCTCGCCTTTCACTATCTTTGTCCCGTTGTGAAGAAAAGGCATTTATTATACATATATATGATGCTTGCCGTGGCTTCGGCCGTGGCACAAGAGCCGGGTCGCACGTTCCTCAAGCGCGACTCGGTGCGCCACATCAAGGCATGGCACGTGGTGTCGCCCATCGCCTTGGCCGACAGCATCCCGCCGGACACGGCGCACGTCAACTTCCAGGACGTGAACGTGATAGACCGGTACAGCATCGCCAATTCGTACAACGGCAACCTCGGCTCGCCCCTGCAATCGAAGCTCTACTTCGACCGCCCCTTCAACTCGCCCTTCATCTTCGCCGATGCCTATGACCCCTACGTGAGGAGGCCGGACAACGTGACTTTCTACAACACGAAAGGCCCGTACAGCCGCCTGGAGTACCTGGGGGGCATTGCCGTGAACTACCGCGACGAGGACAACGTGCGCTTCCTCTTCACGGCCAACGCCAACAAACGGCTGAACTTCGGCCTGGAACTGGACTACACCCGCGCCATCGGCGAATACGAGAACCAATCGACCAAGCGGCTGTCGGGCGACCTCTTCGCCAGCTACGACGGACGGCGGTACAGCGCGTCGGGGGCATTCATGTTCAACAAGATGGACAATTACGAGAACGGCGGCCTGGCCAACCCCGACGACCTGCACGGCGACAACCTGAACGACCCGCAGGTGCTGCCCACCCGCCTGCAAGGGCCGGGCTATTCGGGCTACAGCTACAACGCCTTCGTGTACAACCACAGCTACAGCCTGGGCTTCGAGCGCAAGGTGCAGGTGTCCGAAGACTCGGTGCGGGTGGACTTCGTGCCCGTGACGCGCTTCGCCCACACCCTCAAGCTCGCCGAACAGCGCAAGCGTTACCTGGAACCGACGGCGGACACGGCCTTCTACGCCAACACCTACTTCTCGCCCACCACCACACGCGACACCGCCGCCCTGCAAACCATCTCGAACACCGTGTCGGTGAGCATCGAGGAGGAGTTCAACAAGTGGATGCAGTTCGGCCTCACCGCCTACCTCGCCAACGACATAGAGCGGTACACCCTCATGAGCGACTCCGCCACCCTGCAACGCACGAACCGCACCCGCACCAAGGTGGGAGGCGTGCTCTCCAAGCAGCGGGGCACGCACGTCAAGTACAACATCAACGCCGAATTGGACGTGCTCGGGGCGCAGGCAGGCGACTTCCGCCTCACGGGAGACCTCAGCGGCTTCTTCCGCCTGTGGCGCGACAGCGTGGCCATCACCGCCCGCGGCGCCATGAGCAACGAAAGCCCCTCCTTCTTCCAGGAACAGTACAGCTCCAACCACTTCCGCTGGCGCAACGACTTCGCACGCACCTACCGCACGCAGGTGGGAGGCACGCTCGCCATCCCCACCAGGCGCACGCGGCTGGATGTGGCGTTCGAGAACGTGAGCAACCTCATCTACTACGACCGCAACGCCCTGCCCCGCCAGTTCGACGGCAGCACACAGGTGCTCGCCATCAACCTGAAGCAGGACTTCCGCCTGTGGAAACTCTACCTGGAGAACAACGTGGTGTACCAGCTCTCCTCACGCCCGGAGATACTGCCCCTGCCCGCGCTCACCCTCTACCACAACTTCTACTACTTAGACCAATGGTTCAAGGTGCTCGACGTGCAGTTCGGCATCGACCTGCGCTACCACACCGCCTATTACGCACCCGACTACATGCCCGCCACCGGGCAGTTCTTCGTGCAGGACGAGGTGCGCATCGGCAACTATCCGGTGATGAACCTCTATCTCAACTTCCACCTCAAGCAAGTGCGCTTCTTCGTCAAGTGGTACCACTTCAACCAGTCGTTCATGGAAGGCGACTACTACTCCATGCCCCGCTACCCCATCAACCCCAACACGTTCCGCATGGGCATCTCGTGGAACTTCTACAATTGACACCCCATGAACCGCCGCAAGCACACACCGATATACGTGGCGGGAGGATGCTTCTTCGCCCTGCTGATGGCCCTGTCGCTCCTGCTGAGGCGGGCCGACCGCGCCCCCGCCCACCGCACGCTGGCCGACATACGGCGCGAAGGCACGCTCCGCGCCCTGACCGACGGCAGCAGCACCGGGGCGGCACGGGGCAGGGACGGACTGTGGCACGGCTTCCAGTACGAGATACTGAAACGCTTTGCCGACAGCCTCGGGGTGCAACTGGCCGTCACGCCCGTGGACGACCTGCCCCGCTGCATCGGCGAGCTGACCGCCGGGCATTACGACCTCGTCGCCACCTACCTGCCCCCCACCACCCAGTGGGCCTACGCGGTGGACTACACCCGCCCCCTGCTGCTGTCGCGCCAGATGCTCGTGCAGCGGGCGGACACCGTCACCGGGCGGGGCACCGTCACCCGGCAAAGCCAACTGGCGGGCGACACCGTGTGCATCCCGCGTGGCTCGCCGCACCTCATGCGCCTGCGCCACCTGTCGGACGAGATTGCCGACACCATCCATATAATAGGCATGGAATACACGAACCCCGAGAAGCTGGCCGCCGCGGTGGCCGAGGGGAGGATAAAGCACACCATCGTGCACGAGCAGCTGGCACGCAAGCTGGCACGGGAGCACCGCAACCTGGACACCTCGCTGCCCGTGAGCCTGGAGATGCCCTGCTGCTGGGCGGTGGACAAGCAATCGCCCGACCTGCTGGCGGAACTGGACGCCTTCCTCGACCGCTTCGTCGGCAGCCTGGAGTACTGGAGGCTGTACCGGGAGTATTATTGACCCCACGGCCTCCCCAAACCCATCACGGCCTCCCCAAACCCCTCCCAAGGAGGGGCTTAGGTTACTCCGCGGGGCTTGGTAACATTTAAAGAAAAGAAGGACGGAAGATGTTCCGCCCCTACCTATATAACTACTTAACATCCCCTCCTCTGGAGGGGCTTGGGGAGGCCCCTGATATGCCCGTAAACATTCCCATACAACTGCCCGCCGTGGAGACGCTGCGGCGGGAAAACATCTTCGTGATGGACTCCGAGCGTGCGTCCGGGCAGGACATACGCCCGCTGCGGTTGCTCGTGCTCAACCTCATGCCGCTGAAGATAACCACGGAGACGGACTTGATACGCCTGCTCTCCAACTCACCCTTGCAGATAGAGATAGACTTCCTGCAAATGCTGAGCCACACGTCCCGGAACACGCCCATCGAGCATCTGATGGCGTTCTACAAGACTTTCGCGGAGGTGGAGGGCAGCACCTACGACGGCATGATTATCACCGGCGCGCCCGTGGAGCAGATGCCTTTCGAGGAGGTGAACTATTGGGAGGAACTGACGGGCATACTCGACTGGGCACGCACGCACGTCACCTCCACGCTGTACATCTGCTGGGCGGCGCAGGCGGGGCTGTACCACTACTACGGCATCCCGAAGTACCCGCTGGAGCGGAAGCTGTTCGGTGTATTCGAGCACACGGTGAACGACCCGCGCAACCCCATCTTCCGGGGCTTCGACGACGTGTTCTTCGTGCCCCACAGCCGCCACAGCGAAGTGCGTGCCGCCGACATCCGGCAGGTCGGGGCGTTGTCCATCCTGTCCGAGTCGCCCGAGGCGGGCGTGTACCTGGTCATGGGGCGGGGCGGGCGCGAGCTGTTCGTCACCGGGCATTCGGAGTATTCGCCCTACACGCTCGATGCCGAGTACCGCCGCGACTTGCAGAAGGGCCTGCCCATCGACCTGCCCCGCAACTACTACCGGGACAACGACCCCGCCCGCGGCCCCCTCGTGCGCTGGCGAAGCCACGCCAACCTGCTGTTCACCAACTGGCTCAACTACTTCGTGTACCAGGAGACACCGTACAAGCTGGAGGACATCCGGTGATTTACGATTGGACGATTGACTATTTTACCATCATGCAAACCCTCTTACTCCACACCTGCTGCGCCCCGTGCTCGGCGGCCATCATCGAGTGGCTGCTGGCCAACGGCATCCGCCCCACCCTGTTCTACTGCAACCCGAACATCTACCCGCGCGAGGAATATGACATCCGCAAGGGGGAATGCACCCGATACGCCCGCTCGCTGGGGCTTGATATCGTGGATGCCGACTACGACCACGAGGCCTGGCTGAGCCACATGGCGGGACTGGAGCACGAGCCCGAACGGGGGCGGCGGTGCCTGCAATGCTTCCGCCTGCGACTGGCGGCCACGGCCCGGTATGCGCACGAACATGGGTTCGACCGCATCGCCACCACGCTGGCTTCGTCGCGCTGGAAGAGCCTGGAACAGATTGCCGAGGCCGGGCGGGAGGCCGTTGCCCCCTTCCCCGGCGTGGAGTTCTGGGACAAGAACTGGCGCAAGGGCGGACTGACCGAACGCCGACGCATCCTCCTGGCCGAAAACGGCTTCTACAACCAACAGTACTGCGGGTGCGAGTTCAGCAGGAAGAGAATTGACAGTTGATAGTTGACAATTGACAGTTGCATATCCGGCCTAAGGCATCACCCGTCCCCCCACTATCAACTGTCAACTATCAACTGTCAATTATCAACTCTCCACTTCCACCACTTTCCCTATCGACACGTAGCACAGGAAGCCCCGCGCCCGGTAGCCCATCTGCTGCACCAGGCGCATGTATTGGCGCACCTGGTCGTGGTAGGCGGGGCGTTCGCGGTCGCCGAACTTGTAATCCACCACCGTAGCCACGCCCCCGCGCAGCACCACCCGGTCGGGGCGGTACTGGCGGCCATCGGGGGTGAGTATCGTGGCCTCGTTCATCACCACGGCATCGGGGGCGAACCATTCGTCCACGTGGGGCAGTTGCCAGAAGCGCGCCAACTCGCCCCGCACCAGGGGGAGGTCGGCCTCGGACACCAGGCCGCCGAGGAGGCATTCGCGCAAGGCCCGCTCCGCGTCGCCGCGGTGGCGCACGGACTGCAACAGGCGGTGCATGACGGTGCCGTAGTTCACCGCGCTGTCGGTGAGCTGCTGCCCTTCGAGCCAGAAGTCCATCCCCAAGTGGCGCACCTGCAAGCGGCCGGCCGGGTCGGTCACGGGGTAACGCCGCAGGTTCACCGCCGCCGCCGGTTGGTCAGCGGCGGGGGGGCACACGGTGTCCGCGCCCAGCTCGAAGCGCCGCTCCCCTTCCTCGTAATGCGCCGCGAGGTCGAGGGTGCCGTCGTCTCCCGTCGCGGCGGGCTGGCGCAGGCAGGCGTAGAGCAGGGCGGCCAACGTGCCCGCGCGGGAGGCGTCGCCCGGCTCTTTCTTCGGGGCGGGAGCCACGCACACCAGCTCGTGCGCCGCCCGGGTGAAGGCCACGTATGCCATGTTGAGGCTGTCGATGTACTGGTGCATCTGCTCGTTGAAGAACTCGGCGGCGAAGACCGACCTCCCCAGCCTCGCGCCGTACTCCAAGGGGAGGAGGGGGAAGCGGTTGAAGGGGGCGCGTTGCGGCTCGCACCAGAGGATGTCGCCCTTGCCGTTGCGGTCGAGCTTCCAGTCGCAGAAGGGGATGACGACCACGGGGAAGTCCAGCCCCTTGGACTTGTGGATGGTCATGATGCGCACGGCCTGGCCGCCGTCGGGGGCGGGGACGCATTGCTTCTCGCCGTTCTTCTCCCACCAGGCGAGGAAGCTGTGGAGGTCGGTGGCGCGGCCGGAGGTGAACCGCAGCACGATGTCCTGGAACGCCTGCACGAACACGGCCTCGCCCGCCCATTCGCCCAGGCCGAAGAGGGCGACTACCCGCTCCACCAGGTCGTACAACGCCCGGTGCCCCACCTCGGCCAGCCCGGCCTGCTCATCGGCGGTCATGAAGGCGAAGGGCGGGCCTCCCCCCTCGTCCGACCCGCCGAAGCAGGCGTTCAGGGCTTCCTCGTCCGCCAGCCCGCATCGCCCGCGCAGGTATTCGTAACGGACGACGACGCGCTGCACGCTGTCGCCGGGGCGCATCAGCAGGCGTAGCACGCCCAGGAGGAAGCGCACGGAGGGGGCGGTGTCCACGCGCAGCCCCTCGTTGCCCATCACGTCGTAGCAGTAGCCGGGGCGGGCGGCGGGGGTGGTCTTGTGGTGGAGGAGGTAGTCCATCACGTCGCGTTCCTCGTCGTTGCGGCGCACGAGGATGGCGATGTCGGCCGGGCGGTATCCGCGGTCTTGCAGGCTTTCGAGGAGGGCGGGCAGGCGGGCGAGGCTTTCCTGCCGCCATCCGTCCTCGCCCGCCTGCTGGTCGATGAAGTCCACGCGCACGTGCCCCTCGCCGGCGCGGTCGGAAGTCTTTTGGAAGAGATGCCCGTAGGCGTGCGTGATGCGCTGCCGGAGGTGTCGGGGGGTCTTGCCCGCGGGGAAGGCGTCGGCCATGTTGCCATCGAGCTTGTCCTGCAAGGCCTGGGCGGCGCGGCGGAAGAGGGTGTTGTTGAAGTGGACGATGCATCGGTCGCTGCGCCAGTTGGTGTCCAGGTGCTCCTCGCGCAGCTGCTCGCGGCGGAAGTCGTGCGTCACCTGCTCGTCGAGGAGTTTCCAGTCCGAGTTGCGCCATCGGTAGATGCTCTGCTTCACGTCGCCCACCACGAGGTTGAAGTGCCCGGCGGCGAGGCTGTCGGCCACGAGGGGGCGGAAGTTCTTCCATTGCAGCACGGAGGTGTCCTGGAACTCGTCTATCATGTAATGCTCCACGCGCACGCCGGTGCGTTCATAGACGAAGGGCGCGTCGCTGTTGTCGATGATGCGGTTGAGCAGCAGGTTGGTATCGGCGATGAGCATGGCGTTCTGCTCCTCCGTGAGGCGTTTGATTTCCACGGCCAGGTCGGCCAGCACGCCGAGGGTGTTGAGGTGCTTGAGGGCGATGCAGGCCGAGTTGTACAGGGCGAGGTCCTTGCCGAAGGCCTCGGCCAGCCGCCCCAGGCACGCGCCGAGGCCTCCCGCCCAGGCGGCTTCGATGGCGTCCTTGTCCTTGCTGCGGGCGGCGTAGCAACGTTCCACGCCCTCGGCCAGCTTGAGGAGGGAGGCGGCCTTGTCGTCGGCGATGCGCCCCCGGCTCAGGGGCACGAGCTGCTTCATGGGCGAGTTGGTGCCTCCCTTGAAGTCGGTCAGTTCCAAGCCGTAGAGGGCCACGGTGTTCAGGGCTTCGGCGGCGGCCTCGCGCACGCGCTGCTCGAATGCGGACTTGATGCCGCGCAGGTCGCGCCGGTACGCGTCGAGGAAGACGCGGTCGTGCAGCTTGCGGTTGGTCTCCTCGGCGCGGTATTGGAAGTTTTCCTTGAATATCTCCCTGCCGAGGTCCACGATGCTGCCTCGCATGTTCCAGCTTTCGGACTGCTCCACGCGCTCCTCGGCCAGCTGGGTGAGCCACTGGAGGAGCTGTCGGTTCTCGCTGCGGGAGAGGTCGAGGAAGAGGTTGTCCACCGCCTGCTCGAGGGTGCGGTCGCTGTCCAGCTCCAGGCTGTAGGCGCCGTTCACGCCGATGTCGCGTGCGAAGGCGCGTATCACCTGCTGGAAGAAGCTGTCTATCGTGCTGATGGAGAAGGCGGAGTAGTCGTGCAGCAGCTCCACGAGCACCTGGCGGGCGCGCGCGTCCACCTCGCCGGCCGACAGGCGGTAGCGGGCCGTCAGCCCGGCGCGGTATCCGGACTTCTCGCCCTTGGCCAGGGTGTGCAGTTCGCGGAGTATGCGGCTTTTCATCTCGTCGGTGGCCTTGTTGGTGAAGGTCACGGCGAGGATGCGGCGGTACGTGCGCTCGCGTTGCGGGTCGAGCAGCAGGTGGATGTAGTCTTGCGTCAGGCGGTAGGTCTTGCCCGACCCGGCGGACGCGCGGTAGATGTTCAGCATGGGGCGTGATGGTTTTTGCAGGGACAAAGATACGGAAAAGACCTTAATGAAGCCTCGCCGTCATTTCGAGCGCAGCGAGAAATCTCACCGGGGCCTTAGGGGCGTTGTCGGTGGAGATTCCTCGCTGCGCTCGGAATGACGGGGAGGCCGGGGAGATGCGCCCATCGCCCCCTGCCTCACCCCTCCGCCCCTCTCCCCGGGGAGAGGGGGACCGAGCATGTCACGTCCGCAAGGCTTCCGCGTGCGGGACTAACCCCTCCCCCCCTCGCCCCAGGGAGAGGGGGGGCAGGGGGGGGGTGAGGTCATCCCGCCGTCATTTCGAGCGCAGCGAGAAATCTCACCGGGGACTTAGGGGCGTTGTCGGAGGAAATTTCTCGCT
>CASFUX010000157.1 GCA_949297975.1 uncultured Bacteroidales bacterium | reverse complement strand
CCCCGCCAGTTGCACCTTGCGGTCGGGTGTTTTACTCACTATTTCTTCCACATACGTGTTCCACTCGCCGCAAGCCGGACATTTCCCTATCCACTTGGGCGACTCGTTGCCGCACTGCTGACACACGTAAACCGATTTCGTCTTAGCCATAAGAATACCCCCAGACCCCCTAAAGGGGGAAGTTAAAAATTAATCATATGGGTTGCCTCTGTGTAATCCCAGGGACAAAGATAGGGAAAACTGGGCGTTCGCCTGCCATGCCGTGCGTATTTCTTTGTGGGGGCGTGTCGGGGAATGGGCTTAGGTGTGCGGATGTTTTTTGGAAAATGCGCGTATTCATAAGAAAATGCCTACCTTTGCCTTACCTTCTTTTTCAATATAAAAATACGGGGATATGAAAAAGCAACTTCTACTCTTGGTCGTCCTCTGCCTGACCGCAGTGCAGGCGTGGGGGCAAACGGTGGTGGCTTCCGGCACATGCGGCGCGGAGGGCGATGGCAGCAACCTTACTTGGACGCTGACGGACGGCGGCACGCTGACGATAAGCGGCGAGGGCGCGATGGAAAACTATTATTATTATTATGACATTCAAGGGGGGAGGACCGATGCTCCTTGGTTTGACTTACGAGAAAATGTCAAAACTGTCATTATGGAAAGCCATGTGACCAGTATTGGAAATTATGCATACTATCAGTGCGACAGTTTAGTTTCAGTCAGTATTCCAAATACTGTAACGAATATTGGAAATTCTGCTTTTTCTGATTGTAGGCTTATCGTAGAAATTACCATGCCACAGGGTGTGAAAAACATTGGGGAGTTTGCTTTTGCTGGGTGCTTCAGTTTGGCAAATGTGTCTCTTCCAAGCAGTGTAGTAAGCATCGGGAAAGCGGCTTTTAGGAACTGTCGTTTAACATCAATCAGCATTCCTGATGGAGTAACGAGCATAGAAGATGATACATTCAGGTCATCTTCGCTAACCTCAATAATAATACCTAATAGTGTGACAAGTATAGGACAATGTGCTTTCTATTGTTGCCCTTTGCCTTCTATAGTTATTCCCGAAGGTGTGACAACTATTAAAGAGAGTGCTTTTGAATATTGCTTTAGCTTGACTTCTGTCACAATTCCCAACAGTATGGCGGACTTGAAAGATTATGCTTTTTTTGGATGTGAAGGATTGGAAACGATGACAGTGCATGCCATCACACCACCCAATTCGAGTCTTTATGCTTTTGGAGGTGTAGATAGAAACATATCCCTTTATGTGCCTGCCGAAAGTGTTGAAGCCTATCGTGCAGCATCCGTATGGAATGAATTTAACCACATATACCCCATCGAAGGCAGCGGTATCGCCATGCCCTCCTTGCAAGAAAGCATCACGGTGCAGGATGGCGAGGTGCATATTAATATGGCAGGAATAGACGCGGTGCAGGTGTACGACCTGCAAGGGCATCAAGTGCTGCGCACCACGGAACGCCACTTCGCCCTGCCACAAGGCATCTATATTATAAAGGTAGGGGACGAGGCGATACCCCTAATCCCCTAAAGGGGACTTTCCCATCCGCCTGTAGAGACGTGGCGTGCCGCGTCTGATGTTTTAACCGCAAAGAGCGCAAAGGGCGCAAAGGATTTAGGACTAACCCCCAACCCCCTAAAGGGGGCTATAGGTCGGCAGTGTCGCATAAATCCTTTGCGCCCTTTGCGGTTAAATTAAAATCTCCCTGCGGTTAATATCCCTCCTTGCGGCTGGAAGTCAGACGCGGCACGCCACGTCTCTACATCTGGCGGACCTGTAGCCCCCTTTAGGGGGTTGGGGGTCGCTTGGGGAGGCTGGGCTTACATAATCAGCATCGCATCGCCGTACACGCCGAAGCGGTATCCCTCCTCGATGGCCACTTTGTAGGCGTGCATGATGTGGTCGTAGCCCCCGAAGGCGGCGGCCATCATCAGCAGGGTGGAGTAGGGCATGTGGAAGTTGGTGATCATGGCGTTGGCGATGGTGAACTCGTAGGGCGGGAAGATGAACTTGTTGGTCCATCCGTCATACGACTTGATGCGTCCCTCGGTGCCGGCCACGGTCTCCAACGCCCGCATCACGGTGACACCCACGGCGCAGATGCGGCGTTGCTCGGCCTGCTTGCGGTTCACGGTGTCGGCCACTTCCTGCGAGATGAACATCTGCTCGGAGTCCATCTTGTGCTTGGTGAGGTCTTCCACGTCGATGTCGCGGAAGTTGCCCAGGTTCATGTGCGAGGTGATGAAAGCCGTATCAATACCCTTTATCTCCATGCGTTTCAGCAGTTCGCGGCTGAAGTGCAGTCCTGCGCCCGGTGCGGACACGGCCCCCTCGTTGCGGGCGAAGATGGTTTGGAAGCGTTCCTCGTCCTCCGGTTCCACGGGACGTTTGATGGTACGCGGGATGGGTGTCTCGCCCAAGGCGTAAAGGTTCTTCTTGAACTCATCGTGCGAGCCGTCATAGAGGAAGCGCAGGGTGCGTCCGCGCGAGGTGGTGTTGTCTATCACCTCGGCCACTACCGTCTCGTCGTCGCCGAAGTACAGTTTGTTGCCGATGCGTATCTTGCGGGCCGGTTCCACCAGCACGTCCCACAGGTGCATGTCGGCGTTCAGTTCGCGCAGCAGGAACACTTCGATTTGCGCCCCGGTCTTTTCCTTGTTGCCGTAGAGGCGGGCGGGGAACACCTTGGTATCGTTCAGGATGAACAGGTCGTGCTCGTCGAAGTAGTCGATTACTTCCTTGAATATCCGGTGCTCGATGTCGCCGGTCTTCCGGTTGACAACCATGAGGCGCGATTCGTCGCGATGCGGTGCCGGGTGCTGAGCAATCAGTTCTTCCGGCAACTTGAATTTGAACTGGGATAGTTTCATATGCTGTTTATTTCAAATTTCAGATTTCAGATTTCAAATTGGGGGCACACGGATGACACGGAATTAAACGGATAAACACGGATTTTTGTTCCCATAGATTTTGCAGATTGGCGCAGATGGAAATCCGTGTTTATCCGTTCAATCCGTGTCATCCGTGTTCTTTAGTTTATTCGTATGTTCCAATTTATCGGTGTGCTTTAATCGGTCTATATGTTCCAACAGGTCGTCTATTTGCCAGCAGTCCTCTATCCGCATGTCGCCCACGCGGGTGCGTTCCAAGGCGGTGAGGTAAGCACCGCTGTGCAATGCCTGCCCGATGTCGCGGGCCAGGGCGCGGATGTAGGTGCCCTTGCTGCACACCACTCTTATCTTGAGCAGGGGCGGGGTGAAGTCCAGCACCTCTATTTCATCGATGACGAGCAGTTTGGGCTTCAGTTCCACCTCCTTGCCACGGCGGGCGTAGTCGTATGCCCGGATGCCGTCCACCTTGACGGCGGAATAGACCGGGGGCACTTGCCATATCTCGCCGGTGAAGCGGGGGATGACCTCGTCCACCAGTTCGCGGGTGATGTGGTCGGTGGGGTAGGTGGCATCCTCCTCGTGCTCCAGGTCGAACGATGGGGTGGTCGCTCCGAGTTTCAGCGTGGCCACGTACTCCTTGGTCTGGTACTGGAAACTCTCTATCTGCTTGGTGGCCTTGCCTGTGCACAGCACCATGACACCTGTGGCCAGCGGGTCGAGCGTGCCGGCATGACCCACCTTGATGCGCCTGATGCCGCAAGCCTTGCTTATCTTGCCCCGCACCCGGCCCACCACTTTGAACGAGGTCCAGCCCAACGGCTTGTTGACATATAATATGACACCTTCCTTGAAATCCACCATTCAGCTACAAGTTACGAGCTACGAGTTGCGGACAATGAGTAATCTGCGCTTATCTGCGCCATCTGCGGGAAACAACAATCCGTGTTTATCCGATCAATCCGTGTCATCCGTGTTCTAATTCGTTACACCAGTGCGAACACGATGGAGGCAATCCCGGCCACTGCGCAATAGATGGCGAAGTAGATGAGTTTGCCCCGTTTCACTAAGTTTATCATGAACTTGCATGCGAAGCACCCGGCCAGGAACGCCGAGGCGAAACCCACCACGAGCGGCAACAGCCCGATGCCCGAAGCGGCGGCAGGCTCACCGATGGATTTGAGTATGTCCAGCAACGTTTCCCCTAAGATGGGCACCAGCACCATGAGGAACGAGAATTGGGCGATGCTCTCCTTCTTGTTGCCCAGCAACAGCCCCGTGGCGATGGTGGTACCCGAGCGCGACAGTCCCGGCAGCACGGCTACCGCCTGCGACAGGCCGATGATGAACGCGTCGCGGTAGGAAATGTTCTCCTTCTGGCGGGGCTTGGCGAAGTAGGCGAACGTGAGCAACAGAGCCGTGAGCAGCAAGCAGCAGCCCACCACCAGGATGCCTTGCCCGAAAATGGCTTCCACCTCGTCCTTGAAGAACAAGCCCACGATGCCCACCGGTATCATGGAGATGATGATTTTCAGCACATACGATTTCTCGTCGTTCCACGCCTTGGTGCAGAACGTTCCACGGAACAGGTGCGCAATCTCCTTCCAAAGGATGACGATGGTGCTCATCACCGTGGCCGCATGTACCGTCACGATGAATTGCAGGTTGTCGGCGGCCGATGTGCTCAGGTTCAGCATCTCCTGCGCGATGGTCAGGTGGCCGCTGCTGCTTACCGGCAGGAATTCGGTGAGGCCTTGCAGGATGCCCAGTAACAATGCTTCAAACCACGTCATGCTTCCGTCCCTTTTTTAGGTTTGTACATGATGGCGAATACCATGAACAGGAATCCGAAGAACGAAATCATCGGCCCCACCACCGAGCGGCGCGTGCTGAAGATGTCGGGATTGAATTCCACTTCGGTGGCCGACCCCGTCATGAGCAGGAAGCCGAAAACGATGATTAAGGAACCCGCCCCGATGAGCAGCAGGTTGGTCTTGGATAACGTAAAGCGTTTGTTTTCTTCCATTGTTTATAGTTACAGAGTTACGAGTTAGCTACAAGCTACGAGCTACAAGTGCCGTGCGGCGTATTGACGGATGCCTTCGAGCATACTAACTTGTAGCTCGTAGCTCGTAACTATACAAAATACAAGTCGTTGGTGCTCATCTTCACGTACCGTCCCACGGATAGGTAGGCCGATGCGCCGGTGATGACCATGCCGGTCAGTACGATGACGGCGCACACCGCTCCCCACGTGTGTGGCGGGATGGAGAGGTCGAAGCCCCACCGGTGCTGCGCGTAGTAGAGCATGAACGCCAGGTAGCCGATGGCCAGCAAGGCGGCGATGACCCCGTTGCGTATGCTGCGGCGGATGTACGGCCTGCGTATGAACCACGGTGTGGCTCCCACCAGCTTCATGGTGTTGATGATAAAGCGGTTGGAGTACGTGGCCAGCCGGATGGTGTTGTTGATGAGTGCGATGGAGATGAACAGCAGCACGACGGCCACGCCCAGCAGCACGGTGCTGATGCGCCGCACGTTGTCGTTCACCAGGTTGGCCATGTCGCGCTGGTAGGCCACCTGGTTGATGTGGTCGAACGTTTTCAGCTTCGACTCTATCATGTTGATGCTGTCGCTGCTGGCGTAGGGTGCTTTCAGCCTCACCTCAAGCGAGGCCAGCAGCGGGTTGTAGCCGAGGAATTCCTGCGGGTCCTCGCCCAGGGTGGCCACCAGCTCTTTCAGAGCCTCGTCTTTCGATATGTATTCCACCGACTTCGTGTAGGGGGCGGCTTGCAGGTAGCGTTCTATCCGCTTGGCATAGTCGGGTTCGATGGAGTCGTCGAGTATGATGGAGAGTTTGATGTTTTCCTTCACGTTTACGCCGATGTCGTGGGCGGTGAGCAGCAACATGCACGTCAACCCGATGAGGAACAGCACCAAGGAGATGCTGATGGTCGAGGTCAGGTGCATGTTCCAAAAGCTTTGTCTTTGCTTTTTTGCTTTGGTTTTATGTGACATATAATATTATATAATGAACAGAAAACCTTTCGGCGAAGCACAATCATCCGAAAAATGCAACAAAAGTAACGTTTTTCCTGCAAAAAGCTGCCAAGCGGAGGTTAATTTTCTGAAAAGAGGGGATTTTTTGCCTCAAATTCTTACCCGTCCTGTCGTAGAGACGCGGCGTGCCACGTCTAAGATGCTAACCGCCAAGAGCGGGATTTTTTTTAACCGCCAAGAGCGCAGAGGGCGCAAAGACCCCCAACCCCCTAAAGGGGGCTTCGTGTCCGCATGTTTGAAAATTAACCGCAAAGGGTGCGGAGGGCGCAGAGAGTTAGTGCGAGTTCGACATGATAAAGTTAATTGCAAGTCGTATAAGGATTTCCGCATAGATATTGTTTTTCCACCCAGCCCAGCCAACACGTCCCATCGTTCAGGGTGACTTTTAGCAGGACAAACTGATCTTGTATACCGTAAATGCACCCTATGGCCGATGAGGTTATTTTCTGGAGTGGTGCGGAAGCTGTGGTTGGTTCAGTATACATCCATATGGGGACAGAATCGTAGTTTTGGATAATTGTTCCGATGTCTCCGGCTTTTACCCACACCTTCTTTTGCCGTATGTTGCATTCTTGGGGCAAGATGATTTTGAAGAAACCTTTTTCTTGCCTTATCACACGGGCAATCCAACCGGCTTCTTCATCGGGTTGTAAATATGCAAGGAATTTGTCCAGCTTCTTGAAAACCGGAATGCTATCTAAACTGACCGGATGTGTGAAAACTTCGAATGGGTGCTTTTGCCGGTGAGTACAGCCCGAGGCCAGTAGAATTATCAAAGTATAAAACATCAAACTTTTCATATTATAGTGATTTTTGTTTTATGGATTCCAATAATGAAGGTGCCCATTCTGTATATAATATGTATTGGCAGGTATGAAAGCCATCGGATATTGTTTGAATTGCTCGAAAGGTATTGCTTTTAAACTGTCTGTGTTATAATACTTGCTTAGAAAACCTCCTGCGTCAAATATCGCCACGTTAAAGTCGTTTACTTTTAAAATGCCTTTATAATTGTTGAGTTTATAGTAACTCGAATTGTACGATATGGTGATTGTCGAATCCGAAAAGTATATGAGGGAATCCTCTTCATTTATGGTGGAACGTAAAATAAGGCAACTTTCAGAAATGGGTATGCTGTCATATTTTGCATGTGCTTGTGTGTTTAACAGTTCCGTCATCCCTTGTGCCAATAGTGTGTCGATGATGGCCGATGCCGCGGTTTGGTTGGTGATGCTCTGTGCAATGCTTTTCTCTTCATTGCAGCAGCCAGAAATGAAAAGGAGCATCATTATCAATGAAAGGACTTTTTGCATGATTGTTTTTTATAGGAATGAAATGGGTACGATTTCTTATGCCGAACTTGCGTGTGTGAATGCCATGTGTTGATTATTTGCAATTCATTTTTGGAGGTGCATAAAATCCCAAGGCGGCATTTGTTGTGACTCGTTTAAAAACGGATAAATTGTTTTTGCAAAAATAATAATCTGCGCCTTTTTGTATATCATCATATGAATAATCTGGCGATGTAGTCAGCAGATTGTATTTTTGTAATAGGATAAAGGTCTCATTTGTTATAGGAAAATGTTCATCGTGCCAAAAAAATAATTTTCCTTCTTTCAGTACAAACCGGGAGGGTAGTATCTGGGCATAAAAGTCTGAAAGATTCTCAGCTGGAATCTCAAAGTCTTCTTTACATACAAATGCAGATGGGAATATTTGTTTATTCTCTTTTGAATAATAGTAAGGATGATGAACTGGCGATATTTCTACTGCCACGATACCAGGATATAATTTTCCTCGTTTCCAAGTGTAATTTTTGACACCCGATGGGTGGGGCTGATTTGTTGGGAGCAATTCTGCCTGTAGGAACACGCTGTCTTTGAATGTGACTTCAAAAACAGAGTCTTTCTTGAAAAGATTGCACTTTTTTGAGAAATCGGCAATTGCCTGGTGTATGGCCACTTCTTGAACATCTATGTCTGCTGTGGGGCATGGAGCGTTTTTGCGTGACAAGCAACTGCTAATAGAAACACTTGACAATAATAAAACGATGTTTACAATAGATGTTTTCATTGTTCATAAGTTGAAGTCTGTGTAACAATCTTTTGACTTTTGTTGACAGCTAATTGTGTTTTTAAGCCTGCTTCACGTTGTAGCCGCAAGATTAAAAATTATGTATTACTCGCTCTAATTTTAGAGTTCCGTTAGAATAATGGTATAAAACCGCCATCCGGGAGTCGTCGACATTATCCATTATCAGTGGTAGTAGTGCTTTGTCAGGATCGATTCTGAGGCCGACAAAAGAAGTGTATTCGAGAACTTTGGACTTCTCTGTCTTGGAAAACAAATCAGAAATACTATCTCCTGCTACGATAAATAAATTGTTGTTGTATTCGAAAAAGCCGATCAGTTTATCCACGGCTGTAAAGTTATCTGCTGGAGATACAAGTAAGTTGATGCCTTGCTCAAAGGCTTGAATGTGCAGGTAAAAAATATGGTCATTCCTTGACCCAAAACGTAATGGGCTTTCTGTTTCTTGAGACAGTTTTTCCATGTCGATTAACATGGTCGTGTCTTTTATTGATAGTAGTTGTAGTTTTATAGCTTTTGTCTCTTTGATAATGTCTTTCCCCTCATCGTGGTCTTGTAAATTTTGTGCCAAGGAGGCGGATAAGACCCGACACAGCAAAAAGAGAAGAAGCACCTTTTTCATGTCAAAGTGTGTTTGAATGTGGGAGTATCTACGGCGTTTCAAATGTAAGGAAAATAGTCCGAGGAGACAAATAAATTGAACGACATTTTTGCGAAAAAAAAGGGATGGGACTCTCTTTGCGCCCTCTGCGCTCTTTGCGGT
>CASFUX010000156.1 GCA_949297975.1 uncultured Bacteroidales bacterium | reverse complement strand
TGGGCGTGTCGTTCAGTTATTTGTTCTAACCTATTCCAGCAAGTCATGTCAATCAAGCGATATCCTATCATCCTTTGCGCCGCGTGGGCGGCTTGCCTGGCCGCCGTGGCGGTGGCGGGCGGGTGCGCCTCGCGCAAGCAGGCCGCGCGGGTGGACGTGCTGCCCGCCGGTACCATCCTCGCGGTGGACTCGGCCCGGCGTGCCGACGTGTGCGCCTCGTTCCGCGTGCCGCCCCGCTACGTGGGCAAGCGCAGCCGCCTTTTCATCACCCCCGTGGTGGCCACGGCGGACAGCACCTACGGCGGCTATCCCGAGGTGGTGCTCGATGCCCCTATTTATGCGAAGAAGAAGGAGCGTGCCGCCGTGCTGCTCGATGCGACCGACACGGTGAGCGCGTTTGCCCTGACCCGCCGCGAGCGGCGCGACACGGTCACGGTGCGTTACGGGGCCACCATGCAGTTGCCGGACAGCGTGGCGGGCGGCGAGGTGCTGGCCGTGCTATCGGCCGACGGCTGCGGCGCGTGCAGCGGCATCGACACCGTGCCGGTGGCCGGGCTGAGCGACCTCACCCCTCTGCTGGCCGTGAAGGACCCGTGGCTCGAACCCGACTACGTGCCCGCCCCCAAGCTGCGGCAAGGCAGCGGCACGGCACGCCTCCAGTTTGTCATCAACCGTTACGACATCAACCTGCGCCTGGGCAACAACCGCGCCGAACTGGATACGATGCTGGCCGCCCTGAGGCCTATCGTGGCGGACACGCTGGCTTCGTTGGACTCGGTGCACATCGTGGGTGTGGCATCGGCCGACGGCTCGCTGCCCTTCAACACCCGCCTGTCGCGCGACCGCGCCAATTCGGCTCGCCGCTGGCTGCTGGACAGCCTCCACCTGTCGCGCAACGAGGCTCGCAAGTTCACCGTGGACTCGCGCCCCGAGGGCTGGCTGCCCGTGCTGGCCGCCATGCGCCTGGCCAACGACCCCGACACGGCGGGCGTGGCCGACGTGCTGAACCGCCTGGCCGGTGAGAACGACGACGTGCAGGAACGCCTCATCCGCCGCCTGCCCGCTTGGAAGCGTATCCGCTCGCTCTACCTGCCGTCGGACCGCAAGGTGGACTATGCCTACTTCTACCGCATGAGGTCGTTCAACACCGATGCCGAGTTGCTGGCCTTGTATGATGTGCGCCCCGATGCCTTCAGCGAAGGCGAGTTCCTGCGCGTGTCGGCCTTGCGCGCCACCCCGCAGGAGAAGTTGGACGTGTACGCCACCCTGTTGCATTATTACCCGGCCTCGTGCACGGCGGCCAGCAACGCCGCCACCCTGCACCTGCGGGGCGACAGCGTGGCCGAGGCGCGGCAGGTGCTCGACGCCTTTGCCGACACGCTGCCCTGCCTGGCCAATGCCAAGGCCGCCCTATATGTCCGCACGGACGAGCTGGCACGCGCCGAAGGCCTGCTACAGCCCGTGGCGCACGCCGACTCGCTGGCGCACTACAACCTCGGCGTGGTGAAGGCCCGCCGTTACAAGCTGGACGAAGCGTATGACATACTGGCTTCCTATGCCGACGTGAACGCCGCCCTGGTGGCGCTCGCCCTGGGACGCACCGCCGAGGCCGACACCATGCTGACCGCCTTGGCAGATACCACGGCCCTAGCCGAATACGCCCGCGCCCTGGTAGCCGCCCGCCTGCACGACGGCGAAGCCGCCCTGGAGCACCTGGCACGCGCCGCCGCCTGCCCCGCCTTGCGCGAACGGGCACGCACCGAATATGAGTTTGTGCCCTACCGCCGCACCGAAGCCTTCGAGGAGATAGTGAATGCCGATAGCGGGGAGCGAGCAGCGGATAGCGGGGAGGAAGCCTCTCGCGATGACTTGTAACTTGTTTACTCTCTCGTAACTGAAGCAGATGAAACGTCTTATCTATTATATGGTCTTGTTGGTGCTGCTGCCCGGGTACACCTCGTGCATCCGCGACGAGCTGTTGCCTTGCCCGCCGCTGAGCATCCGCTTTGCCGTGGCCGACAAAAACTATGACAACATAGCAGCCATCGCCGCGCTGGGGCTGGACACGGTGCGCCCTGCCGGGTTGCCCTTCGGCAGCTACGTGGGCACGCTGTACTACCAGTTGCAGGACTGCGCCACGGGCGAGACGGTGGTGCTGCAACGCCTGCACCGCGTGAGCGGCACGGACACGCTGGCCACCTGCCGCGACATACCGGCGGAGCTGCCCTTCGGACGCTACGTCATCACCATCTGGGGCAACCTGCCCGACTCGCTTACGGCGGCGGACACCTTCGACCCCGCGTCGCTGCGCCTCCACCCCGAGGCCATCGAGGGCGTGGACGTGTACCTGGCCGCCGACACGGTGGACTACGACTATGACCGAGCCGACTTCACCATCGGGCTGCACCGCGTCAAAGGCAAGCTCGTGGTGCAGGCACGCCAGTTGCCCGACAGCGTGCGCTGGAGCGACAAGACGGTGGACAACATCTCCGCCGGCGTAACGGCCACCTTCGATTACAGCGGTGCCACCGAGGTGTACACCGAACGTGCCTGGGCGCAGGTCGACTCCGTGGTGTCGCACACGTACCTCGCCCCGTCGGCGGGCGGCGAGCCGTCGGCAGTGGAGGTGCATTTCTACGACGACCCCGCCCGCGCCGAGCCGGTGCTCACGCCCCGCACTGCCGAGGTGCAGCTGCGGCGCAACGAGGTGGCAGTGGTGCGCTACGACTACCTGCGCGAGCTGGGCGAGTTCCGCGTGTACGTGCTGGTGGGCGAGGCTTGGGAAGAGGTGCACGGCATGGGATTGGATTGAGACGGGGAATGTGTCCGGAGGCCGGGGCTTCCGTGCAAGTCTCCGTGCCTCTGTGGTGTAAACGTAAATGGAATATGAACTATAATTTTAAAACAACAAAACAATGAAGAAACTTGTGATTTACGGTGCGGTAGCCATGCTGGCCGTATCGTTTGCCTCGTGCAACAAGGAAGAAAGCGTAGTGGCTCCGGACAACCGTCCGGGCGAACAAGTCCTCACCATCGGCGTGAGCAACCAGGGCAGCCTGCTGCGTGGCACGGCTCGTCCGCTGCTGAGCGAAACCCCCGGCCAGAGCATCGACAAGGTGGTGGTGGCCATCGTGAAGGAAACGGAGAACACCCTCGTGTATGCCCAAACGTATGACGACTGGCAGGCCGACAGCCGCGTGATGACCACGGCCAGCGGGCGCGAAGCCGAAATCGTGTTCAATGCCGACCAGAAGCTGGACGAAGGCAACTACACCGCCTACGCCATCGGCTACACCACGGGTGCAGGTGCGGGCAGCGCGGACTTTTACGACATTGCCACGCAGACCACGGACTGGACTGAAAACAACGCCACCGGGGGCAGCACTACCGTTACCCTGCCCGTAACCGCCACGGCTGCCAGCCTCGACACGCACAAGGGCGAGGAAGTGTTTGCCGGGTCGGTGGACTTCACGGTGGGCAAAGACGGCTTCTCGGCCAACCTCAACCTGCACCGCCAGGTGGCCGGCACGTATGGTTACTTCACCAACATCCCCGCCACCGTGGACGGCAAGGAAGCCAAGTCGCTGCGCCTCGTGGCTTCGGACCTGAAGAAGGACCTTGTGTTCGACAACTTCAACAGCGAATTTACCACCACGGGCACGGGTGCCAAGTACGTGGTCAACGGCAAGACGAGTGCCGATAGCAAGGATGCCAAGTTCGCCGAAACAACGGGTGAAAACGATGCCTACACCGTGTACACCATCACGTTGACCGACTGGTTTGCCGAAGGCGACAGCAACAAGGACGGCCTGCTGAACGCGGACGACACATGGGACTCTCCCGCCACCCTCGACGGCACGTATGACAAAGGGTCGGTGTTCGCGGGCGAATTTATCCACCCCTTCCAGGCTGTAGATGGCAAGAGCACCCTGCAACTGCAACTGTTGGACGAAAGCGACAACGTGCTGAAGTATTGGAACGTGAAACTGCCCTCCGCCGATGGCCAGCTGACGGGCACGATAGAATTTGCCGAAGGCATCAGCGACAACAGCACGGATGAAACCGTAGATACCTATAGCCTGGTGCGCAACCACCTCTATGCCGTAGGGATGCGTGCCGGTGGTGATGATGACGGAGACGACGATGGCGAAGGAGGCGATCCCGACCCGAACCCGGACGATGACGAGCCCTCCGACCTGAGCAAGGGCCAGGACCTCATCATCCGCGTGGTAGATGAATGGGAAGCCATCCACCGCATGGAATTGGAATAATGCCTGCAAGGCGTGAAACGCGGCGTGCCTACGAAAATTTTGCCGCGCACTAACGCGGCGGAATTTTCGTACGGACGCAGCGGAATTTCCGCAGGCACAACCTCACCCTTGGGAGGCTGTGTAAAAAGTACCATTTTCATGCAGTCCTCGTCATTTCGAGCGCAGCGAGAAATCTCACAGTGGCTTTGGAAGCGTTGTAGAAGGGGATTTCTCCCTACGGTCGAAATGACGGCGGGTTTGTTGCGTGGTTTTCACACAGCCTCCTGGTATGGAGGTGAGGTTTAAAATCGCGGCATCGGGGTTGAATGTCCCCGTTGCCGCCCGAAGAACAAGGAGCTTGACGTTCTTCATACTCCAAGCCTCCTTTGAGGGTCTGGGGCGGACAGTCCCCGTGTAGCCCATAAAAGTAAGATGTGTAATTTGTACATAATAGCATAATGAAACCATCCTTCCGTCACATCCTCGCGGCACTGGCCGTGCTGCTGGCCGCCGGTTGCACCGACGCGCCGCAACCCGTGCCGCCCGCCGACGGCACGGGGCAGGTGTGGATAGGCTTCGCCGCTCGTCGGCAGGCAGGCCGGGCAGCCCCCCGCACCTCGCTGGTGAGTGCCGACAACGTGCAGCATGTTACCAGCATGCACCTCTACGTGTTCGACGGCACGGGCGACGATGCCCTATGCATCGCTTCCGAGGACGTGCATTGGCAACAGCCCATAGGCCCCACGGCCTCGCAATACTACAAGCTGGAGACCGAGCTGCCCGACGGCGATGCCGCCGACCCCTACACTTTCCTGGCCGTGGGGATGGACGATGCATCGCCCGACACCTACGGCCTGCCCGATGCCATCGCCGAGGGGACGATGCTGGCCGAGGCCAAGGCGCACGTGCGGCAGGCCTTGGTGGACGGCGGCACGGCACACCAGGCCATCGCCACCTCCGAGCTGTTTGCGGGCAGCGTTACCGCCGCCTACAGTAGCGAGGCCGACCTGCACCTCACCATTGATCTCTACCGCCGCGTGGCGGGCGTGCTGGCCTACGTGACCAACATCCCCGTGGACGTGACGGCCATCGAGCTACAGCTGTACGAGGCGCAGCGGGCCGAAGTGCCCCTCGTGGCGCAACCCGCAGGCAGCGACCACGGCACGGCAACCTTGGATGCTGCCGATGCCCGCACGCTGCTGCATCTGGACGTGACCCCCGAAGCCCTCGCGGCGGAAAGCGTCACGCTGGCCGACGGCACCACCTACGCCAAGCAGCCGGGCAGCCTGCTGGCGGGAGCTTACATGCTGCCCATGCCTGCGCCCGCCGATGCCGCCGGGCATACCCTCGTGCTGGAGATGTACAAGGCCGACGGCAGCCTGGCGGGCACGAAGAACGTGCGCCTGCCCGACCTGGACGCGACGGGTGCGCCGGTGTACAACTTCCCGCTGGAGGCCAACCACTTCTACACCATCGGCATGAAGGATGCCGCCACCGACGAACCCGCCGACCTCGGCGGCGACACGGGCGATGCCGTCATCTACGTGGACGGCAACTGGCAAGCCGACGTGGACATCGTGATGTAAGGAATGAGCACACGGATAACACGGATTGTACGGATTTACATGGATTGATGTGGTGAGCTATCTGCGTAAATCTGCGGGAAACAAATCCGTGTAAATCCGTACAATCCGTGTCATCCGTGTGCCAATCTGAAATCTGAAATCTGGAATCTGAAATAAAAGAGCGACAATGAAACCGACCACAACCATATCCGCATTATTCCTGGCGGCCCTCGTGCTGGGCGGCTGCCAGGGCGACGAGCCTGTGCCCGACCTCACCGGGCAGGGCGGGGCATCATCCGTGCCCACCGCCGCACGCCTGTACGTAGCGGGCGGCCGTGCCGGGGGCGACCTGGTGGCGGGCGGTGCCGCGCCGCGCTACTTCGAACCCGGCGATGAAAGCGGCCCGTCCGTGCAAGGCACGTGCTACGCCGACTACGTGCAAGCCTTCCTCTACACGGCGGAGACGGAAAGGGCAACGTTGCATCCTTTGCAAATCAACTACCCCGACAACAGCGATTACGACCGCGAAGCAATCCTCACTACCGGAACGGAAATCATGGGGCTGGACCGCTACGCCGAGCTGCCCTTCAGTACCACGTGTACGGGTGATAACCGGGAGAAGTTCATCCAGGCCGATGCGTTGGCCTACACGCAGGCCGATGTGGAGCGTTTCACCCTGAACACCGCCTCCACGAAGCGGGCCAACCTCTCGCTTGCCCTCACCGACGGCAGCCTGGCACCGGAGTTGTACTTCGGCGAAGCGCGGGTGACGGCTTCCACCAAGGGCGAGTTTAACGAGGAACACAACACGTTCTATTTTACGAACAGCAACTATGCCCAATATCCTTCGCAATGGAATCCGACCGGTACGGATACCATATCCGCCTGGCTCAAGGGGCGCATCTACCGCATCGTGGGGCAGGTCAATCTGAACATGACCGAGGTGCCCACCGACGTGGTGCGCCGGGTGGAACTGCTGGCCACGCATTACCCCGTGCGGATAGGGCTGGGTGGCACGCACGGCACGTATTATCCCGTCAAGGCCGTCACCTCCGCCACTGACACGCGGGGCGACCGGCCGGTGGTGCTCGGCTCGGTGGACTACGACCAGGCGGCGGGCGACCAGGCGGCTGCCATGTCGGCCTTCGTGCTGCCCAGCGAGGTGGGCATGGAGCTGTCGTTGCGCGTCACCTACCGCGACTCCCTGCTGGCCGACGACGGCACGCGCTATCTGGAAAAAACATTCCCCCTGCGCCCCGGGCACAGTTATTCGCTCACGGGGACGGACGCGGCGGTCTATTCCCCCGCATCGGCCGACCTGCGCAGCGACGAGGGACTGTACGTGTACGACGGGCGGCAGGGCAAGTATTGCTTCTACACCTATGCCAACGTGCGGGTGAACCTCAGCGGCGTGTTTGCCAACGTGGCCGCCGAGACAGGCGAGGTGCAGATAACCATTAACGTGGAACCCAACTTCGAGGAGGAACATGACTATGACATTATATAATAGACTGCCATCCGGCTGGCGGGCAAGCCTCGTGCGCTGCGCCTGCGTGGCGGCACTGGTCGTGCTGGCCACGGGATGCGTGCGCGACGACGAGCCGGAAGGCCCTTGCACCACCTGCCCGCAAGACACCCTGCCCGCCGACGCGGTGCAAGTGCCCGTCACCCTGCACATGGGCACGGCGTGGAGCGTGGACGATGCGCGGCAGGGCGCGGCGACCAAGGCCGCCCCTCCGGGACATGAACCCGAATGGGGCGAAGGCGGCAACACGGTGGACGGATCTGCCGAGGCTGCTGGCACGGATGAGGTGCGCATCATCGCCTTCCGCCGCCACGACCCGGACAACCAGCCCGCCGGGAGTGAAGTGGAACCCTTCCTGTACGACCCCTCGAACGACCAGACCGTGCCCTGCGCCCCCGACCCGGCGGGCAGCCGCTACCTGGTGGCCGAGGGCACGCTCACCAAGGTGTACGGCTATCAATACCGCGTGGTGGCCATTGCCTACAGCAGCACTCGCCAGAACCCACCGAGTAACAACCTGCTGCCTGCCACAGGTGAAGCGGGTCTTTTCTCCCTCAACCTGCACGACGGGCTGGCTTACGATGACTTCGTGGCTACGTTCGAGCATCCCAATGTGGAACAAGGTTGGAATAACTCCGGCTATTGGGATCCGGGAAGTCCCATTATGGGTGATGACTTGAACGACCTCAGCCCTTATGCCGTGTACGGACCGCAACTGTTCTACGGCTTCTGCCACACGGGCGACGGCGACCCGGTTATCGACTTTGCCGTGGACAACGACAAGACGCTGCCCCTCACCGGCACGCTCTATCGTGGACTGGCCAAGGTAGAAGTGCATCTGGACATAGAACAAATAGTGTATTACGGTTCTCGCTATAACATCCGTTGGATAGGTCTGCTGGCCGACCACGTGCCCATACAGGTGGGGCTGGCGGACTATGACGACTTCCTGTCGCCGTCCGATCACTTGGGGATGCAAGGTGCGGTGGACGATAATGGGAAAGGGAAATATGTGCTGATTGATTATGTGGACGATGGCATTTCCAACGGTGCAGAGGTCGTGTTTACCGCCTACGTGCTGCCCACCGTGACGCGCCTGGCGACAAGGGTACGCTGTGAACTGCACACGGGTGGGGTGTTCATGGGCTGGAACGCCCAAATCAACGTGACAAATATCTCCTCGGCTGATGGCGGCACGGGCATCATCTCGCCCGACGTGCACAACGGGCAGTTCTACTTCCGCCGCAACCACAAGTACGTGCTGCGTGGCAACACAGCCACGATATATAATTAAGAGGTAAGGAGCAAGAGGCAAGAGGCAAGGAGTAAGAGGTAAGAACCGGTTTGCGTCCATTCACGCAATTTGCGTTCTTCTATCCGTGATAATCCGTTCAACCTGTGTAATCCGTATGCTATAATCTGAAATCTGGAATTTGAAATCTGAAATGAAGATGCGAAAGATATTTTTCCTTTTCCTGTTGCTGCCCCTGTTGGCGGCGGCGCAGGGCACGTACCGCTCCGAGTGGCAACAGACCGACCCGGAAGGGAAAAACTACCTGCCTAACCGGCGGGCCTTGGTGGGGCGCGGCTGCCTGGTGAACAAGCTGGTGAACGAGGTGGGCGTCGGCACGTGGATAGATGACTTGAACAACCTGACCGACGAGGACATCAGCAACTACGTCAACTTCCCCAAGGTGGTGGGCGTGGGGCTGACGGTGAACCCCATCGTGAGCGTGCGTGACCAGAACAACTACTACGCCGCAGGCATGGAGGCGGGCTTCTGCCTCGTGGCTTCGTCGGGCAGCAGCGTGTTGTCGCTCGATGTCATCAAGCTCATGTCCATCCAGTTCTATTGCGACGGCGAGGCCGTGGGCGACCCCATCGACGTGGAGCAGGGGCAGGACGGCGCGGGCGTGGGCCTGTCGCTTATCAGCATCCCCGGCTCGGAGGATGCCAGCATCAACCTCACCGCCACCGCGCCCGCACGTTTCGATGAAATCGTGCTCATGGACGCGGGCGGGCTGAACGTGGCTGTGGGCGACGTGGTGCAAATCAAATATGCCTTCGTGGGCAAGGCCAATGAGATGAAGTTCATCACGAGCGAGACGGAGGCTGTCTTCGGCGAAGGCTCGCTCTCGGCCGAAGGATGGAACCCCGTGCTGCTCGGTCTGCCTTTTCCGTTGCTGCCGGAGAATATCGACGACCTGATTGACGACGACACCGAGAACAACTATGCGCCCCTCACGCCTATCATCTCCATCGGCTATCAGGGCGGCGTGCGCCTCGGTATCAACCCCGACCACCTGCCCGACGATGGCAGCGAGGCCTTCCCCGCCGGTACGGAGGTGGGTTTCTCGTGGCTGAACGGCGCGGCACTCGACCTCGACGTGGGGGCGTGGATTGAAATCATGCTGTTCGGGCGCAAGGGCACCGGCGAAGGAGATATCCTGCAACGCATCACCGTGTCGGGCGACGTGGTGGGGCTGGGCGTGGCCTCGGGCGGACGCGGCATGTCCAGTGCCGTGGCGGGGGTGGACTTCACCTACGCCGAGCTGCGCTTCCACACGGTGCTGTCGGTCAGCGTGGGAGCCATGGGCGTGTACTACGGCTTCGTGCGCAAAGCCCCCGAAGTGCCCCACCACTGCGACATCAACCCCACGCTGAGCACCAACCTGTGCGAGGCGCAGACTACCTACCAGCTGGAGTCCAACCCCGAACTCACAGTGCGCTGGTCGCTCCTCTCCGCCCCCGAAGGCTCGGCCGTGCAGGTCACGGCGGGCGGCTACGTCACCAACCTCGACTCGGTGGGCGACTACGTGTTCCTCGCCACGGCTTCCGACGGTTGCCGGGAAGAGGTGACGCTCACCCACGGCGGCTTCGGCTCGACCGACGAGTGCGGCGAACCGATATACAATGCCTTTGACAAGACCGACTACGAACTTTCGACCGAGGTGTACGGCAGCAGCGGCTCGCTCATCTCCATTTCCGACTTGAGCTATCCGGAACACATCCTCGATCCCGACTTCGACAACTACGCCACCTACACCTCCGGGCTGAGCGTGGCGGACAACCTGCGCATCATCGGGGTGAAATCCACCGGCGGGCTTATCTACGACGGCTCGCAGCCCGGTGCCGAGGCCACGCGCGTGGGTTTCGTGGTTGAGTTCGAGTCCACGGGGCTGGACGTGAGCCTGCTGAGCTTTTTCCAGATACGCCTGTACAATCAAGGCAAGGAAGTGGTGAGCAAGGTGGTGGACGAGACGGACGTGATTTCCGTGGGGCTGGCTGGCTCCAACCGCACGCAGAAGGTGCGTTTCAGCATCGAGGTCGGTCCGACGGACGGCGACGGCAACCCCTTGCAGTTCGATGAAGTCATGTTGTGGAAGTCGGGCGTGCTCAACCTCACCATTTCCACCTTGCGCATCTATTACCCCTTCACCGAAATAGCGTCGGATAAATGCAGCGACCCCTTGCGTTGCGGCGTGTTGCTCTCGCTCTCCGAAACGGGCAGTTCGCTCAACGGCAACGCCACGCAGATGGCTTCGGCCATCCAGGTGGCGGGCGTGACGGACAACATCAGCTTCCTGCTGGACAACGACATCAACACGGCCATGAAGGTGGTCAACACCGTGACGGCAGGCGGCGGCACCATCATCGCCGTGAAGACGGGGCGCACGCTCGACTTCCGCCACCAGCTGGTGCTGGTCACCGACAACAAGACCTACACCCTCGGGGCCAAGGTGGGCAACTGGCTGAAGATAGAGACCTACTACCGGGGCACGGCCACGGGCGACGTGTGCCAGGACTGGAACGTGTTGGGGCTGAACGTCATCGGCTACGGCGACAAGAATTACCTGCTCATGCAGCCCAAGAAGACCTACGACGAGGTGCGCATCACCATCGCGGGCATCGTGGGTGCGCTCGACTTCCAGAGCTACTACGGCATCATGCTGCGGGGCGACATCGACAACGATGGCATACCCGACTGCCAGGACCCCGTGAGCTGCTTCACGAACATCGAGGACATCGAAATAGGTCAGATATGCCAGGGCGACATCATCACCATCAGCGGACGCGGCACGGCGGGCACGGACTACCTGCTCACCCTGCCCGACCAGAACATCACCGACTCCATCCTCACCGAACAGGACGGCTCGTTCACCCGTTCGTACCAGCTGGACGTGGTGGGGCGTTACAACATGCTGTTCTACGACGGCAGCGGCAACCTGGTGACCACCGCCCCCTACACCGTGCACCCCACCCGAACCATGTGGAAGAAAGACCCCGTGAACACCGATTGGAACGAATGGACCAACTGGACGGAGGGGTCGCCGTATTGCTGCACCGATGTGATTATCCCCTCGGATGCCGAACGGTACCCCTTGCTCGACGGCGAGGTGACCGAGGGCGACGAATACAGCTGCAACGACATCCACTTCGAGCCGGGCGCGGCGGTCAACCGCGTGCCGAAGCTCAACTACCGCAAGGCGTGGGTGGAAGCGCAGTGGCTGCCCAACCGTTACCACCTGCTGTCCGCACCGCTCAAGAGCATGTACACGGGCGACATGTTCATCCCCGCCGACATGCAGGGCGTGCACACGGCCGACTACTTCGCCGACATCACGCCCGACAACGCCCCGCAAAACCGCTTCAACCCCACCGTGTACCAACGTCTGTGGGAAAGCACCGCGCCCGGGCGGCTGATGGACGGTTCGGAAACGACCCTGCCCATCGAGGAGACGCGCTGGTCCACTACTTTCAACCATTTGAAGTATGCCTACCCGCAGGCCGAAGGCTTCTCGCTGTGGGTGGACAATGGCGACTTGCCGGACACCACCGCCTTCCGCTTCCGCTTCCCCAAGACGCACACGGCATACAATTACTATAACGATTTCGACGGTTCCATGCTCGACATCCAGGAGACGGGCATCGACCGCACGGATGCCAACCGCTTCATCTACGAGGCCGAGGACGGGGGCAACATCCTCTTCAACTACCAGCCCCGGCGCGAGGGGGCGGCCGCCGAGCAGCGCACGGTGTACACCGGGCGGCTGCCGCTGGACATCACGGTACAGGCCACCGGGACAGGGACGGACTTCCTCGTGGGCAACCCCTTCATGAGCTACATCGACCTGGCGGCCTTCTTCGAGGGCAACACGCACGTGGCGGGCGTGAAGGTGGACGACGGCGCGGGCGGATACGCCAGCATCAGCCGTGACGGGCTGGCCGCTGCTCCGGTGGCTGGCACGGTGGCTCCCATGCAGTCGTTCTTCGTGACGCTCGACACGCCTGCCGCCTCGGCCACGGTGCAGTTCACCGAGACCATGCTGGGCGGGGGCGGTCTGCTGGCCTTGCGCGAGCAGGGCCTGCGCCTCACCTTGCGCGGCGGCGGGGCGCAGGCATCGGCCTTGATTGCCCCGGACGGGGCGACGGCGGTGACGACCTTGCTGGATCAGGAGGTGCGCCCCGTGCTGGCTCTCTTTGCCGTGGCCGACGGGCAGGCGTTCGACATCCTGTCCGCCGACGGGCGCGACCGCATCCCGCTGGGCATCTACGCCGCCACGCCGGGCGAGGCCACGTTTGCCTTTACGGGCGATGACGACCTGGCTGCCGCCTACCTGCTGCGCGATAACAGCACGGGCATGACCTACGACCTGGCCGACACGCTCCGCTTCGACGGCGTGGGCACGAGCGCCAACCGCTTCGAACTGGTGAGCCGCGCCTCGCTGGACGAGGCCGGAGGGCAGCCCACGGGCGAACCGGTGGTGTACCTCACCGCCCGCGACGGCATGATACGCGTGCTCAGCCACCGGACAGACATCACCACCGTGGCCGTGTACGATGCGGCAGGCCGCCTGCTCAGGCAGATGGATTGCGGGCAGGCCGCCGAGGCCGAAGTGCCTGCCGACCGCCAAGGCGCGCTCGTGGTGGCCGTGCGCCTGACCGACGGCAGCGAACACGCCTACCGGGTGATGCTACCCTGACGCACGCCCCGGGCAGCACCCGCGACATACTGAAAACACAAGGCACGCCTGGACGGGAGAGATTTTTTTCCGTTTCCAGACGTGCCTTGGTGCTTATATGCGGATAGATGCGCGGGTATCATCTCACCCCTAACCCCTTTCTTTGCGGCTGCGTGAAAAGTACTATTTTCATGCAGTCCTCGTCATTTCGAGCGCAGCGAGAAATCTCACAGT
>CASFUX010000155.1 GCA_949297975.1 uncultured Bacteroidales bacterium | reverse complement strand
AGAAACTATAGGACGATGGGAAAGAAACTATAGGACGATGACCGGGAAACTAGTAGGGGTATTTCAGCTACGAGCTACGAGTGCGGACGTTGTAGGGGCGAAAAATCCTTCGCCCGTCACTTTCCAAGGCCAACGGTCTTGGGGCGTTCAGCGTAGGGCAACGCCTTACGATATGTGTGAACGAAAAATTTTCCGCCATCATCTGAGAAACAAAAGTAAGAAAAATGGAGAAAAGAACCATTCGCGTTTATTTGCGTTTTTCGCGTCCTTCGCGTTCCCTAATCTTAAATCTGGAATTTGGAATTTGGAATCTCCAATCACTCTTACCCTTCCCCGCTTACCCGATATTTCAGCGGTGTGATGCCGCAGTGCTGTTTGAAGTATTGCACGAAAAACGAAGGCGTGGCGAAGTTCAGTTCTTCCGAAATCTGGGCCACGGTGAGGGTGGTGGTTTTCAGCATGATTTTGGCTTGGGTGATGACCGACTCGGCTATCCAGGCGGTTGCGGGTTTGCCGGTGATGCGCTTGATAGCGGCGGAGAGGTATTTGGGTGTCATGCACATGCGGTCGGCGTAGAAGGCCATGCCGCGCTCGGTGCGGTAGTGGCTGGCCAGCAGGCGGAAAAAGTCGTCCGATAACTGTTCCTGCCGGGGGTGGCGCACCTCCTGTGCCCGTTGCCCCTGCGCCTGGTACAGGGCGCACACCTCCAGCATGAGGGCGTAGAGCAAGGTCTTCACGATTTCCATGCGGTAGGCGTGGGTGGTGCGGGCATAAGTCGAGGCGATAAACCGGTAGTGTTCCGTGAGCCGCATGAAGTCGCTTGCCTCGGCATACAGCACGGGGCAGGTGCGGGCGTGGGCGAACAGGTCGAAGTCGATGGGCGAGGGGAACTCCAGGATGAGTGACGGCGTGGTGGAGATGCTCGCCATGCGCAAGTCCGCCGACCGCTCCCGCAACAGCAGCATCTGGTTGGGCGACACGAGCACCACCGCCCCGGGGCGCAGAGCGTATTCCTTCTGGTTGATGTGGATGCGCCCGTTGCCCTCCTGGCATAGGGTCAGGGTAAAATGCCTGGAAATGTACGTGATGCCGGGTGTCACCCATTCGTCCAGCACCTCTTGGCCGGACAATGCGAGATCATGCCCCGGTGTCAGGCCGAGCCAAGTGAGCAGGTTATCCATATCGCCCGTTTCTGCCGGGCGGTGCGTATGCTTTGTCGTCTTTTCCGACATATCCGTGTCTCCTATCCGTGTGCCAAAGGTAGGCAAAATAAGACATTTTTACTCTTAAAACCTCTTAAATGCGACTTATCCGACATTTTTTATCCCATAAACATCATGCAGGAAAAAGAACGAATGCCGACTTTTGCAACATGAATTCAGTGACGAGTTACGAGTGGACGAGTTACGAGGTCAACGGCTTGTAGGGGCGAAAAATCTTTCGCCCGAAACCCGCTGCATCTGCGTCAATCCGCGCTATCGATTTCACGATTTCACGATTTCACGATTTCACGATTTCACGATTTCGCGATTTCACAATTTCACGATTTCGCGATTTCACAATTTCACAATTTCACGATTTCGCGATTTCACAATTTCACGATTTCACGATTTCACGATTTCACGATTTCACAATTTCACAATTTCACGATTTCACAATTCAACAATATTATATGAACGCGTATTACAATCTTTCCCCCGACGAGGTGGCTGCCCAACTGGGTACCGACCTGCACGAGGGGCTTTCTGCCAACGAGGCGAAGGAGCGGTTGGCCCGTGACGGGTACAACGAGTTTGAAAAGAAGAAACACAAGCCGTGGTGGGCGAAGTTCCTCGACCAGTTCAAGAGTTTCATGATTATCGTGCTGCTGGTGGCGGCCGCCATATCGGGCGTGGTGGGAGCGATGAACGGCGAAGGCTTCACCGATGCCATCATCATCCTGTTCATCGTGGTGCTCAACGCCATCATCGGCGTGTTGCAGGAGTCCAAGGCCGAACGTTCGCTCGACGCGCTCGAACGCATGTCGTCGCCCCACTGCAAGGTGCTGCGCGACGGGCAGGCCGTGGTTATCGAGTCGCGCGAACTGGTGGTGGGCGACGTGGTGCTGCTCGACACGGGCGACTCCGTGCCTGCCGACTTGCGCCTGGTGGAGGCCGCCAACCTCAAGGTGCAGGAAGCCGCCCTCACCGGCGAGTCCGTGCCCGAGGAGAAATTCGTGAAGCCCATCGAGGGCGAAGTGCCGTTGGGCGACCGCGACAACATGGTGTTTGCCTCCAGCAGCGTGACCTACGGTCGGGGACGCGGCGTGGTCGTGGCCACGGGTATGCAGTCCGAGATGGGCAAGATAGCCTCCATGATACAGTCCGTGCCTAATATGAAGACCCCCATGCAGGTGCGGCTGGACAAGCTGGGTAAGGGGTTGGCCATCGCCGCGCTCAGCATCTGCGCCGTCATCTTCCTGGTGGGCGTGCTGCATGGGCGGGGTTTGTTTGACATGTTCATGACCGCCGTGAGCTTGGCTGCCGCCGCCATCCCCGAAGGGTTGCCCGCCGTGTCCACCATCGTGCTGGCCGTGGGCGTGCAGCGGTTAGCCAAGCGCAACGCCATCGTGCGCAAGCTGCCTTCGGTGGAAACGCTCGGCAGCACCAACGTGATATGCTCGGACAAGACCGGCACGCTCACCCAGAACCGCATGACCGTGGTGCGCACCTACGTGGACGGCGAGGCATCGGAACTGACCAAGCGCACCCCCGACGCGCCCGACACCCGCGATCGCCTCATCACCATCGCCATGCTGGCCAACGACGGCAAGCTGGTGCAGGAGGAGGGACGCTGGACGGGCATCGGCGACCCCACGGAAACCGCCTTGCTCGACCTGGGACTGAAATACGACCTGCGCAAGGAGGAACTGGAAGCCCGCCTGCCTCGCGTGGCCGAAGTGCCCTTCGACTCCGACCGCAAGCGTATGGCCACCGTGCACGATGCGGGCGACGGCAAGTTGCTGGTGGCCGTGAAAGGGGGGCTGGACGAGGTGCTGGCCTGCTGCACCCGCATCTATGACCGGGGCAACGTGCGCCCCTTGACCGAGACCGACCGCAAGCTGCTGGCCGAGGCCAACCAACGCATGGCGGGCGACGCGCTGCGGGTGCTCTCCATGGCCTTTGCCGAGATAGACCGCCTGCCGGATGAGGTGTCCTCCGCCACGTTGGAGCGCGATCTCACCTTCGTGGGCATGGTGGGCATGATAGATCCGCCTCGCCTGGAGGTGAAGGACGCGGTGGCCCGCTGCCGCGAGGCGGGTATCAAGCCTGTGATGATTACGGGCGACCACAAGATAACCGCCGTGGCCATCGCCCGTGCCCTGGGCATCATGGCCGAGGGCGACGAGGCCCTCACCGGGCTAGACGTGGAGCGGATGAGCGACGACGAGCTGCGCAACCGGGTGGACCATGTGGCGGTGTATGCCCGCGTGTCGCCCGAACACAAGGTGCGCATCGTGCGGGCGTTCCAGTCGCGTCGCGACATCGTGGCCATGACGGGCGACGGCGTGAACGATGCCCCCGCCTTGAAGTTGGCCGACATCGGCGTGGCGATGGGCATCACGGGCACCGACGTGTCCAAGGAAGCCGCCGACGTGGTGCTTACGGACGATAACTTCGCCACCATCGTGTCTGCCGTGGAGGAAGGTCGCCGCATCTACGACAACACCGTGAAGGCCATTCAGTTCATGCTGGCCACCAACATGGGCGAGATACTGGTGCTCTTCATCTCCGTGATGGCCAACTGGGCCACGCCCCTGTTGCCCATCCACATTTTGTGGATAAACCTGGTGACGGACAGCCTGCCCGCCCTGGCCTTGAGCGTGGACCCCGCCGAGCAGGACATCATGTGCCGCAAGCCCATCGACTCGCGCCAGGGGCTGATGACCCGTCCGTTCACCATCCGCCTGGCCTTGGAGGGGCTGATGATAGCCCTGCTCACCCTCACCGCCTACCAGGTGGGGCTGCGCACGGGCGGCGTGGAGGCGGCGCAGACCATGACTTTCGCCACGCTGGCCTTCTCGCAGATGGCCATCGTCTTCGGCATCCGTTCGGGTTACCACAGCGCATTCCGGGGCATGTTCAGCAACAAATACCTGCTGGGTGCCGTGGCGGTGGTGGTGCTGCTCATGCTGGTGGTGTTGCTCATTCCGGCGTTGAAAGTCGTGTTCCACACCACGCCCCTCACTTCTGCTCAGTGGTGGTGGGTGGCAGGCCTCTCGCTCGCCCCGCTGTTGTTCACCGAGGTGGGTAAGCTGCTGCGCAAATGGTTCAAGCGGTGATAAGAACGCGAATAACGCAAATAATGCGGATAATTTGATTTTTTAACCGCAAAGAGCGCAGAAGGCGCAAAGGCATTTCGGTTGCGAAACAGTTGACTATTGACTGCCGACCGAGGAGCCTTTGCGCCCTCTGCGCTCTTTGCGGT
>CASFUX010000154.1 GCA_949297975.1 uncultured Bacteroidales bacterium | reverse complement strand
CATAGCTTGGCCCCGGCACTCTGTGACTGGGCCAATCTATGTGTGATCTCTTGTTAAAAGGAAAGGGTATACCGCTCTGTGTGCTCTGTGTCCAGCCGCCCGCCTCTCAGTTCTCCACCGTCTCCACGCCCACCAGCAAGTCGTACCGTCCCCCCCAGGGGCGGTGATAGACGTAGATGGTATATTCGTTGCGGGCTTCCCAGAAACTGCCGTCCACCCGTTCCACGGAGGCGCGGGTCTCCCCCTTGGGCACGAACCAGTACTGGTAGTTGTATCCCCCCTGCTTGAGCAGCAGCGTCTTGAAGTACTCGCCTGCGTTGAAGTCGTAGCGCATCCTCGAGCCCTCGTCCAGCAGGTTGTAGCAGCACTCCCCGCCGATGTAAAGCTGACCATCGAAGAAGGGTTCCGCCCGGGGCACCGCGAAGTGCACGTTGATGTAGTCGGCGTCCGTGTCGAGGTCGAAGTGCGACTCTTGCAGGTTAATGACGTACCGCCCGTTCACGTCCGGCTCGGTCACGTAAGTGCGGTGGGGCTGCACGGCGTCCTTGTACAGGTAAGCGTCGTAATGCCCGCCGTCGTAGTCCATGCTCTCCACCTGGAGCGCCCCCGTATAGACGGAGGAGATGTCGAAGCGGTGGTACTCGTTCCCCCCCTCGAATATCAGGGCGCGGTTGTTCACGTAGCTCAGCAGGCTGCCGCGCAGGTAGGTAGGCTTCAGCCCCGTCACCTCGTTGTCGTAGCGGTTGTTCTGCCTCACGGTCACGGAGATTTCCCCGCGAGGGTCGCTCACCTCGTAGCTGCCCAGGTCAACCTCGAAGTCCAGCTGTTGCAGGTGGCCGCTCAGTTCCGTGTCCGTATTCCCCCTGATGCTCCCGCTGACGGACACATGCGGCTCCACCACGCAGAAGCACACCTGCGCCACCGGGTGGTCCGGGTCGTTGTCCTCATAGACCTGTAGCACGTAATTGCCCGACTTGGTAAAGGACATGTCCTCGTTCGGCACGCTCAGCTTGTAGTTCGTGTACGGGTAAGTCGTGGTCGTGGAGAGGGCATATTCGGAGACGATGCCCGAGGGAAAGCCCGCCAGGTACTCGCCCGAGGCCAGGACGGACGGTGTCCAGTCGGCGTTGCAGTGCAGCACGCGGTAGCTGTACGAGCGTACCTCGTGCGACATCTCGTCAAACTGCACATGCAGCACGTCCGTCCCGCCGAGGTGCAGCAGGGGCAGGTCGAAGTCACGGTCGTTGAGCCTCACCTGCAAGGTCTTGATGTTGGGGGCGAGGGGACGGGTGCGGTAGGGCGTTTGCCCGGCGACCGCCCCCGCGCATAGCAGGAGGGCGGCCAGGAGGAGGGAATGCTTCATGTCATACGGATGGGCCGACGGCCTTTAATGGAACAAATGCAGGAACTTCCTCGGCACGGGAGTCTCGAAGTGCATGGGCTTGCGGGTGACGGGATGCTCGAAATCGAGGATGCGGGCGTGCAGGGCCAGGCGGCCGATGGGATTGGTCTTCGCCCCGTACCGCTTGTCGCCAGCCACCGGATGCCCCACCGATTGCATGTGCACGCGTATCTGGTTCTTCCGCCCCGTCTCCAGCTCTATCTCCAGGAGGGAATATTCCTCGTTGGCCTTGACGACCCGGTAGCGTGTCACGGCCTGCTGACCCCCGTCGTCCACCGGGCTTGAGTGCACCTTGAGCGAACGTTCGTGCTCGGTGAGCCAGCTCACGATGGTATCCTGCGGCTTCTCCATCCTCCCCTCCACCACGGCCACGTACACGCGCCGCTTCACGTCGGTGTGCCAGGCGGCTTGCATGGCCTGCTGCACCTCGCGGCTCTTGGCGAATACGAGCACACCCGACGTCTCCCTGTCCAGACGGTGCACCGTGTAGATGCGGTTGCGATCCGAAGCCTTCTGCACGTGGTTCTTCAGGATGGAAAAGGCAGTCAGCTCGTGCCCGTTGTCGGTGCGCACGGTGAGCAGGTTCTCCTTCTTCTCAATCACGATAAGGTACGGGTCCTCGTATATCACCCGCACCTTGGGATGGGTCAGGGGCGTGTTGCCGCGCTCGCTGCTCACGGTCACGGTGTCGCCCGGTTGCAGCGGGTGGTCGTGCCTGGTTACGAACTCACCGTTGACGCTCACCTGCCGATGCGTGAGCAGCGACTTCACGGAGTTGCGCTTCATGCCGCCCATCTTGGACAGCAGGAAATCCATCAGCCCGGCGGGCGCGTTGACCCGTAGGTCGGTCTGCCGCACGGGCGGGAGGGGTCTGTCTGTATTCGGTTTCATATTGTTTATATTAATCCCCGCCCCCCCGAAGGGGACTTTGGGGAACACTTGTCTGCTTCTTACCTCTTGCCTCTCTTGCCTCTTGCCCCTGACACAGGGCGATACCCTGCGCTGAATGCCGCAAGGCCGTCGGCCTTAGACTTTCACCTTTACACTTCCAGGCTTTCACCCCAGAACATCCCCTCCTCGGGAGGGGCTTGGGGAGGCTTGCAGGTACTCCGCCACCAACCGGGCGGCGTTCTGCCCGTCCAGGGCCGACGAGGTGATGCCGCCCGCGTATCCCGCCCCTTCGCCTGCGGGGAAGAGGCCGGGCACGTCCGGATGCTGCCCCGTGGCAGGGTCGCGGGGGATGCGCACAGGCGATGAAGAGCGAGTCTCCACCCCCACAGCCACCGCGTCGTTGGTGAGGTAGCCCCGCATCCGGCGGTCGAAGCGGCGGAAGCCCTGGCGCAGGCGCGAGGCGATGCCCTCCGGCAGCCAGAAATGCAAGGGCGATGACACCAGCCCCGGCAGGTACGAGCAGGGAGGGAGGTCGGCCGAGAGGCGGCCGTCCACGAAGTCGCGCAGGCGTTGCGCCGGTGCCGCCACGCCCCGCCCGCCGTTGTTGAGCCAGGCGAGGCGTTCCACGTATTGCAGGTAGCGCAGCCCCGCCAGTGAACCGTGCGGGCGGAACTCATCCGGCACATCCTCGGGACGCACCTCCACCACCACACCCGAGTTGGCATAGGGCGAATTGCGGCGGGAGACAGACATGCCGTTGACCACCACCTGCTCAGGCCCGCTGCCCGCAGGCACGATATGCCCGCCGGGGCACATGCAGAAGGTATATACGCCGCGTCCCTCGACCTGCTCCACCAGGTTGTACGAAGCGGCGGGCAAGTAACGGCTGCGCGTGCGGCAATGATACTGGATACTGTCAATCAACGCCTGCGGGTGCTCCACACGCACGCCCATGGCGAAGCCCTTTGCCTCCAATGCGATACCCTCGGCGTGCAACATCTCGTACACATCGTGCGCCGAATGCCCGGTAGCCAGCACGAGGGCATCGGCACGAAGCACCTCGCCCCCCTCCAACTCACAGCCCGCCACACGCCCGCCTTGCAACAGAAGGTGCGTCATCTTCCTGCCGAACAGTACCTCGCCACCGCACGAGCGGATAGTGCCAGCCATGCGCTCCACCACAAGCGGGAGCTTGTCCGACCCGATATGGGGATGCGTCTCGTAAAGCACCTCGGAGGCCGCGCCGTGGTAGCGGAACAGCTCCATGACGCGTTGCACGTCGCCCCGCTTGCGTGAGCGGGTATGCAGCTTGCCGTCCGAGAACGTGCCAGCCCCCCCCTCACCGAAGCAGTAGTTGGACTCAGCATCCAGTCCCTGGTTGCGGTTGAGCCGTGCAATGTCCACCTTGCGGTCGTGCGTGTCCTTGCCCCGCTCCACGACCACGGGACGCAGCCCTCGCTCTATCAACTCCAACGCAGCGAATAGTCCCGCCGGACCCGCCCCCACGATGATGACCGCCGGGCGATTCCACACAGGCAGGAAGCGGAACTCGCGCATGGGCGGTTCCGTCATCGGCTCGTCGCACCACGCCTCCAAGGCAAGGTGCACGCGGGGGATGCCCGAACGCGAGTCAATGGACTTCTTCACGATGCGCGTACCCGTGATGCGCCGTTCGTCCACGCGAAGGGCGCGTGCCACCTCGGCACGCAGCAGGGAGGGTTCGCCCGCCTGTCGGGGCGCGAGGGTGAGGTCGAGTGTCGTATGCATATCCGTCAACAAATGTAAGTGTGAGGTGCAAAGGTAGTGTTTTCGGTTGAAAGGGGAAAATGGGGAGGGGAACACCGAGATAACCTGTAGAGACGCAGCGTGCCGCGCCTTAGAATGGGACACAGAGGGCACACAGTGTATCTCTGTGTCCCCTCTGTGTCCTTCCATTACTTATATATAAGGAAGATGCAGGGTCGCTTGCCCAAGTCGGGCAGATGCCGCCGCCACTCGCGCACGGTGAGAGTGCGCACGTACTCGGTGGGCAGGGTGAGGTCGGCGGCCACGCACAGGCGGGTATCGGGCTGGCAGGTACGCAGGATGTCGTCCAGCATCCGCATGTTGCGGTAGGGCGTCTCGATGAAGAGCTGGGTCTGCCCCTCGGCGTAGGCGCGTGCCTCCAACCGCCTCAAGGCCTTCGCACGCTCGGCGGGCAGCACGGGCAGGTAACCCGCGAAGGCGAAGCTCTGCCCATTGAAACCCGATGCCATGAGAGCCAGCAACAGCGACGAGGGGCCTACCATCGGCTCGACGGTGTAACCCCGGCGTTGCGCCACGGCCACCACGTCCGCGCCCGGGTCGGCCACAGCGGGGCATCCGGCCTCGGAGAGCACGCCCATGTCGCTGCCCTCGTCCATGGGGCGGAGCATCCCCTCCATGTCAGCGGGACGGGTGTGCTCGTTCAACTCGTAGAAAGTGAGTTCGTCAATCACGATGTCCGGACACAGCCGCTTGAGGAAGCGGCGTGCCGAACGCACGTTCTCCACAATGAAGTGGCGCAGGCGTGCCGTCACCTCGGCATTACGGGGCGGGAACACGCGGGCGAGGTCGCACTCGCCCAAGGTTGTGGGAATGAGGTAAAGTGTGGGCATAAGGGAAGTAAATAAAGCCTCTCCCCCCGCCTCCCTCTCCAGGGGAAGAGGGGGAGAGATAGTCAGTATGCTGTTGGTGTTACAAGTTTGCTCCCTCCTTATCGCGTCCCGTCATTTCGACCGTAGGGAGAAATCTCAAAGTACCCTTTGAAGCGTTGTAGAGGAAGATTTCTCGCTGCGCTCGAAATGACGGGAGCGGAGCTTGCTAACCTTGCTCCCCCTTCAGGGGGTCGGGGGGTCAGGGTTCTTCAGGCGTTCGGCCTCCTCGCTCAGCAGTTCCCACTCGTACATTTTCTGCTCCAGTTCGTGCTGCTTGAGCTGGTACAGGCGCACGAAGTCGGGGTCGGCGGCCTTCGCGGGCTGCTCCATCTGGCGGGCAAGGTCGGCTATCTCGCCCTCGAGGGCGGTCACGGCGGCCTCGGCGGCTTCCACGTCTTTTTCGGCTTTCCTTATCTTGCGGTTCAACTCCTTGCGTGCCTCGTAGCTGAGCTTGCCGTCGGAGGCTTCACGGGGCTGTTCCGGGGCGGCGGGGCGGGCGGGGGCGGCTTCCAGCTGGCGGAGGCTGTCGAGCTGCTTGGCATGCAGGAAGTCGTATATGCCGCCCAGGTGCTCGCGCACCTTCTTGTTGCCAAACTCGTACACCTTGGTCACCAGCCCGTCGAGGAACTCGCGGTCGTGCGACACGATGATGGCCGTGCCGTCGAAAGCCCGGATGGCATCCTTCAGCACGTCCTTGGAGCGCATGTCGAGGTGGTTGGTCGGCTCGTCGAGGATGAGGAGGTTGACGGGTTCGAGCAGCAGGCGTATCATGGCCAGGCGGCTGCGCTCGCCGCCGGAAAGCACCTTCACCTTCTTGTCGATGGCATCGCCGCCGAACATGAACGCGCCCAGTATGTCGCGTATCTTGGTACGGATGTCGCCCGTGGCCACATAGTCGATGGTCTCGAACACGGTGCGCTCCTCGTCGAGCAGCGAGGCCTGGTTCTGGGCGAAGTAGCCTATCTTCACGTTGTGCCCCAGCTTCAACTTGCCGCTGTACTCCACCTCGCCCATGATGCACTTCACCAGCGTACTCTTGCCCTCGCCGTTGCGCCCCACGAAGGCCACCTTGTCGCCCCGGTTGATGATCATGCCGATATCGTCCAGCACCAGGTGGTCGCCATATGCCTTGGAAAGGTGCTCCATCTCCACCGGGATGCTGCCTGAGCGGGGCGCGGGCGGGAACTTGAGGTTGAGGCGCGAGTTGTCCTCCAAGTCCACCTCGATGCGCTCCAGACGTTCCAGCTGCTTGATGCGGCTCTGCACCTGCACGGCCTTGGTGGCCTTGTAGCGGAAGCGTTCGATGAAGTCCTCCGTGTCCTGTATCATCTTCTGCTGATTCTCGTAGGCGCGTATCTGCTGCTCGCGCCGCTCCTTGCGCAACTCCAGGTAGCGGGAGTAGTTCACGTTGTAGTCGTATATCTTGCCGAGGGAAATCTCGATGGTGCGGCGCGTCACGGCATCGATGAAGGCCTTGTCATGCGACACGAGCAGGATGGTGCTGTCCGATGCCACGAGGAAGTTCTCCAACCATTGGATGGACTCGATGTCGAGGTGGTTGGTCGGTTCGTCCAGCAGCAGCACGTCCGGATGCTGGAGCAGTATCTTGGCCAGCTCGATGCGCATCCGCCACCCGCCGCTGAACTCGGAACACTGCCGCCCGAAGTCGTCCCGGCGGAAGCCCAGCCCCAACAGCGTCTTCTCAATCTCGGCGTGGTAGTTGCCCCCGCCGATTATCTGCAAGTGCTCGTTGGCCTGCGTCAGGCGGTCGATGAGCGCCTGGTAGCCCGCACTCTCGTAGTCGGTGCGCTCGGCCAGTTGCACGTTCATGCGTTCGATGTCGGCTTGCAGGCTGGTGATGTGGTCGAATGCCTTTTCCGCCTCCTGCAACACGGTGGTACCATCGTTGTGTATCATGTGCTGCGGCAAATAGCCGATAGTGGTATCCTTCGGGATGGAGACCGTACCGCGCGTGGGCTGCTGCTGCCCGGCCAGGATGCGCAGCAGGGTAGTCTTGCCCGCGCCGTTCTTGCCCACCAGGGCGATGCGGTCGCGCGCATTGACCAGGAAGCTGATGTCGTCGAACAGCGGGTTGCCTCCGAACTCGACCGTGAGATGCTCTATCGATATCATTGTTATAATTGATAGTTGACAGTTGATAATTGACAGTTGAGGCACACGGAACATGCCGTTTCCCGCAGATGGCGCAGATTGACGCAGATTTCGGGCGAAAGATTTTTCGCCCCTACTCACCCCTTACCTCTTACTCCTTGCCTCTGCCCGTAGGGCGTTGCCCCACGCTGAGTGCCACAAGGCCGTTGGCCTTGGGCTTCCCCTTTCTACTTTAACCTTCTACTTTCCCCTTTCTGACTTCCTT
>CASFUX010000153.1 GCA_949297975.1 uncultured Bacteroidales bacterium | reverse complement strand
TCCTTTTGGCGGGCCTTCATTTCCTTCTTGGCGGCTTCGTAGGCGGGGTCTTCCTTGTCGATGCCCACGGGCTTGCCTTCTTCTTCGGGGTAGAAGCGGAGGTTTTCGAGCATCAGCACTTCGCCCGGCTTGAGCGCGGCGGCGGCATCGGCGGCCTTGGCGCAGTCGGGGGCGAACTTCACGGGAGTGCCCAGCGCGGCGGCCACGACATCGGTGATTTGTCCCAGCGACATCTTGGGGTTCACCTTGCCTTTGGGCTTGCCCATGTGGCTCATGATGATGAGTGCGCCCCCGTCGGCCAAAATCTTCTTCAGCGTGGGCAGCGCGCCCCGGATGCGGGTGTCATCGGTGATGTGACCTGCTTCGTCCAGCGGCACGTTGAAGTCCACGCGGACGATTGCCTTCTTACCGGCAAAGTTGAATTTGTCAATTGTTTGCATAATAAATAACGTTTAGTGTTCAGTGATTAACGATTAGTAATTTAACGATTAGCGATTAGTGATTAACGATTAACCCGTGCGGCGCAGCACTAATCACTAATCGTTAATCACTAATCACTCTTATTAGTTTGTCTTGTGCTTGTACTGCACCTTGGCCAGTTCGGCGTTGGCGGCCACTATCTTTTGCTTGAGCCGTTCCTTGTAGTCGGCCAATTTGGCTTGCAGGGCGGGGTCGCCGGTGGCCAGCATCTGCACGGCGAGGATGGCGGCGTTGAGCGACGCGTTGATGCCCACGGTGGCTACGGGTATGCCGGGAGGCATCTGCACGATGGCCAGCAGGGCATCCATGCCTTCGAGGGTGGACTTGATGGGCACGCCGATGACGGGCACGGTGGTCATCGAGGCGATGACACCCGGCAGGTGGGCGGCCATGCCCGCGGCGGCGATGATGACGCGGATGCCGCGTGCCTGCGCCCCGGTGGCGAAGGTTTCCACTTCGCGGGGGGTGCGGTGCGCCGAGAGGGCGTTCATTTCAAACGGGATGCCGAACTCGTCGAGCAGCGCGGCGGCCTTCTCCATGACGGGCAGGTCGGACGTGCTGCCCATGATGATGCTTACTTGCGGATTCATAACGGATGATGCCCCCTCAACTCCCCCGAGAGGGGAGCTTGGGGAGGATGTTCGTTTATATTCATTATATACAAAAAGCCTCCGCATGTGGGGAGGCTGTGTGGCTTATGCCCCGATGAGTGCCTTGTAGTCGTCGGCGGAGAGCAGGCTGTCGGCCTGTGCGGGGTCGGTCATGTGCACCTTGATCATCCAGCCTTGGCCGTATGGGTCATCGTTGACCAGTTCCGGGTGGTCTTCCAGGGCTTCGTTGCGTTCCAGGATGTCGGCTTCCACGGGCAGATAGAGGTCGGACACCGTCTTGACGGCTTCCACCGTGCCGAAGGTCTCCCCGGCGGCCAGGTGCTCGCCTACGGTTTCCACTTCCACGAAAACGATTTCGCCCAATTCGCCTTGTGCGTAATCGGTGATGCCTACGTAAGCGCAGTCGCCTTCGACGCGCAACCACTCATGTTCGTTGGTGTACTTCAAGTTTGCAGGTACGTTCATGTGCTTGTTGTTTTGAGGTTTTGTAATGGATGAGCAAAAATAAGCTGTTTTTCGCTTTGTGCCAAATTCCACGGGCGAAAATTACCCATTATTTACACAAAGGGCTGCGGGAGGCGAGGAATGGTTGCTTTGCTCTCGACTTTCGCTATCTTTAGATAAGATAGGATGCGTCTCGGCAAAGCAATCCAAGTGAACTTGGTTGCTTTGCTCTCGACTTTCGCTATCTTTAGATAAGATAGGATGCGTCTCGGCAAAGCAATCCAAGTGAACTTGGTTGCTTTGCCCTCGACTTTCACTATCTTTGCAGGCATGAAAACGTTTTCCATAGTTCTCCTCCTCGCTTTGCTGATGCTGCCCGGTTGCCATCGGGACGGTGAGCGCGATGCCGTGCGCATGGCGGTGCTGCGCGGCCCCTCGGCGGTGAGCGCGTTGGGGCTGATGGAGGGGACGGACAGCGTGGCGGGCGTTCCGCTGCGGGTGGAACTGATGGGCAATCCGTTGCAGGTGCAGGCGGCGTTGATGCAAGGCGAAGTGGACTTTGCCGTGCTGCCCACGGTGATGGCGGCCAACCTGTACAACAAGGGTGTGCCGGTGCGGATGCTGGCCTGCCCCGTGTGGGGTACATTATATATAATGTCGTCGGATGCGGCGGTGCACCGGTTGGCCGACTTGGCGGGCGGCGAGGTGGCGGTGTTCGGGCGGGGGGCCACCGCCGACGTGCTGCTGCAATCGCTCGTGGAGCGGGTGGGGGTGCTGTGCCGGGTGGATTACCGCTTTACTACCAATGCCGAAGTGGCCCAGGCGTTGCGGGCAGGGCAGGTGCGGGCGGCAGTGGTGAGCGAACCTTTGGCGAGCCTGCTGGCCGAGGAGGGCAACGTGCATCTGGTACAGCCCTTGGACTTGGGCGGGGCAGGGGAGGAAACATCGGCCGAGGGGTTCGTGCAGGCGGCGTTCGTGGTGCGGGCGGAGTGGGCGGAAGCGCATCCGCAGCTCGTTGCTCCCGTGTGCGAGGCCTACCGCGCCAGTTGCGACCAAGTGAACGCCTGCCCGGAACGCACGGCCCGGCTGATGGTGGCTCGAGGATTAGCTTCCACGGAGGAGGCTGCCCGGCGTTCGCTGCCCCTGTGCCGGGTGCGCTATGTGGAGGCCTCGGCCATCGGGACGGAACTGCGCCGCTATCTGCAACTGATGCTGGATGCAAACGCCGCCAGTATCGGCGGGAGGTTGCCGGGCGAGGATTTCGTGAGTTCCCTGCCCCCTGAAGAGAAGGAAGATAAATAAAGAGATAGGCAAATGAAGAAACTGCTTACAAGCCTGCTGTCCGTGCTGTGCCTGCTGTTGGCGTGGGAGGGGGTGGCCCGATGGGTGGGCAATGCCTCCCTCGTGCCTACGCTGCCTGCCTTGCTGGGTGGGGTGTGGGCGTTGCTGGGCGAGCCTGCGTTTTATATCGATGTGGCCGTCACGTTGTTGCGCTGCTTGGCGGGGTTGGCGGTAGCAGGGGCGGCGGCCTTCGGGGCGGGGGTGGCGGCAGCGCGTTGCCCCCTTGTGCGCACGGCGTTGCAGCCCGTGGTAGTCGTGCTGAGGTCGGTGCCGGTCATCTCCTTTATCCTGTTGGCACTCATTTGGTTTTCGGCCGAGGGGTTGCCCGCGTTCATCGTCATCGTTACCACCTTTCCTTTGTTGTACCAGGGCGTGGTGACGGCGTTGGAGGGGGTTGACCCCCGGCTGGCCGAGGTGGCGCGGGTGTTCGGATGCGGGGAGGTGGCCGTCCTCACGCGGGTGCAGTTGCCTGCGGCGAGGGGGGCGTTGGCCGATGGCGCGGCGACCGCTTTGGGCTTCGGGTGGCGGGCGGCCATCATGGGCGAGGCATTGGCACAACCCCTTCGGGGCATCGGCAGCGGCATGAAAGAGGCGCAGGCGTTCCTCGACGTGCCGGAGCTGATGGCCTGGACGCTGGTGGCCATCGGCACGGCTTATCTGCTGGACGGACTGCTGCGCCTGCTGGCTCGCCCCCGACCCGTGCGCAAGGGACTGAAAGGGGATGCCCGCAGGCAGGATTTCCCCCTGCCCGCCACGGGCACGCTGGAGGTGAGCGTGGCGCACGTGACGAAACGGTATGGCGACCGCACGGTACTGGCCGACCGCACGTTTGTTTTTTCAAATGGAGAAATAACCTGCCTCCGGGGAGCATCGGGCAGGGGGAAGACGACCCTGCTGCGTCTGGTGGCCGGACTGGAGCGGCCCGATGCGGGCGTGGTGACGTTGCCACGAGGGGCGAGGGTGGCGTGCTCGTTTCAGGAGGACCGCCTGATGCCCTGGCTCACGGCGGGGCAGAATGTGGCCTTCGCCCTCGGGCATCGCAAACGCGACCGCCAACTGGCCGCCGACTTGTGCACCCGCCTGCTGGCCGATGTGGGACTGGGGGATTGTGCCGGGAAATACCCGCACGAACTGAGCGGCGGGCAACGCCAGCGGGTGAACGTGGCACGCGCCTTGGCTGCCCGCAGCGAGGTGCTGCTGTTGGACGAACCGCTCACCGGCCTGGACGCGGACACGAAGCGGCAAGTGGCGCAGGCCATCCTGCGGTGGACGGGCGAGTACCGTCCCCTGGTGCTGTGGGCCACCCACGAGGACATCCCCGGCACGCGCCAGGTGCAGGTGTAAGCGGGGCCTCGGCGTAGCGATGCGTCCACCATTAAGCGACAGCCTATTCTTCCTGCTGCATCCGGTGCAGTTCCACCGCCGCGAGCACGTACCAGGCGGCGGAGTCGGCTTCCTTCTTTCCCTCTTCCCATTGCTGCGTGAGGGCGGCAAAGGCCTGTACGGCCATTTTCCCTTCCTTTTTTCCTAAATAACCGAGCCGCACGCCCTTGGCTACGGCATAGACGGCAGCCGATGTGCCGGTGAGCGACAGGGGGTTGTCCGCTCCCGCCGGGCGGTCGGGCATCACACCCCAGGCCGCCTGCTTGCGGGGGAGGCATTGGGACAATCCTGCTGCCATGCGCTGCCACATGCCCGCTGCCCGACGGCGGAAGGGATGGTCCCAGGGCATGAAGTCGAGCACGTCCGCCAGCCCCGCCATGGCAAGGGCCGATGGGCGGGTGAGGAGCACGTGGGCGGGTGCGGGATGGGCGGGGAGGTTGAGCCCCGAATGGGGGTCGAGCGTGCATTCGTCAACCACTTCGCACTGAAGCACGATGTCGTCGAACACCCGCGACTGGTCGAACATGGCCGCGTACATGCAGTAGAACGGCAGGGCGTGGTACAACGGTTCGATGCGCACCGTGTCCGCCTCCGATGCGAGGGGGAGGAAGAGGCGGTCCGCCCGCCGGGGCTGCGTGTAGAGTTGCGAGCGGATGATTTCCAGAGCGTTGAGGTATCGCCCATCGCCTCCTCCTGCCTGGTACAGGCGGTAGAGGAATGCCCCGAAGCGCAGGTCGGCGAGGTCGTACAGTTCCTTGTCGTAAGCGGGGATGCGCCCTTGTTCGTCCACCAGCGCGTCGGCCAAAGCGTGTGCCCGGTGCAGGTACAGGCTGTCGCCCGTGGCCTCGTACAAGGCCAGGCAGGCCTCGCCCCAGGTGGCCGTGGGGGCATCGGGTAGGGGAGCGATGGTGCGTCGGGCGGTCTCTTCGGCCTCGGCCATGCGGCGTGCTTCGGCCAGGTAATCCGTTTGGGGCTTCGCGCCCCGCACCGTGGCGGGCAAGGCAGCCAGGCAGGCGGTGAGCAGGAGGATGATGCGTTTCATATCTCTATAATATTATATGGTAAGACCCGATGCGGGTGCGGCACAAAGATAGGGAAAAAAACGGGAAATGCGCCCCGCCATGCAGCCCGACTTCCCGGCAGGGTGAATATGGAGATGCTGTACGCCTCTCTGTGAAATCACTTCGAGTATCGATATATGGGTACTGTCAGTATTAATATATGGGTACTGCGAGTATCAACATATGAGTACTATATGTATCAATGCATGAGTACTCTGTGTATCAATGCATGAGTACTCTATGTATCAATGCATGAGTACTATGTGTATCAATGCATGAGTACTATGTGTATCAATGCATGAGTACTATGCGTATCAATGCATGAGTACTATGTGTATCAATACATGAGTACTATAAGTATCCATACGTGGGTGCTGCGAGTATCCATATATAGGCACTTCGGGTGTTCATAGGGAAGTCCTGCCCGGCTTCCCGGGGGGGCGGGTGCGCATTTGATATAAAGGGGAAATGCCCGGCACGCCTACCTGTCGGGCAGGGCCAGCGTGCACACGAGGGGGTAGTGGTCGGAGTATGGCACGCGGTCGCGCACCAGGCGCAGGGGAGTGAACGTGCTGTCGCACAGCACGTAGTCGATGCGGAAGCGCATCCAGTCGTCGTGGAAGGTGAAGCCCATGCCGAAGCCCGTGGCCTCGAAGGCATCTTGCAGGCGGCCCCGTACCCGCGTGTAGGCGTAGGAGAGGGGCACGTCGTTGAAGTCGCCGCACACCAGCACGGGGTAGGGCGAGCCGTCCACCTCGTCGGCTACGCGGTCGGCCTGCACGGCACGTGCGCGGTAGGCGGTGGCGAGCTTGCGCGAGAGGTGCGCCGTCACGTCCGTCAGGTGTTCGGCATCGAAGTTGCGGCGCAATTCGGCAGGCATCGCCTTGTCCTTCTCGGTCAGCCGGTTGGACTCCAGGTGGCAGTTGATGACCCTCACCGTGTCGCCCCCCACGGCGATGTCGGTGCGGATGGCCTCGTTGTAGCGGGAGGGGAAGTCCACCGTGCCCCGCCCCACGATGGGGTATTTCGAGAACGTGGCGATGCCCATCCGGCGCGTGCCCCGGTCGTTCTTGTAGTAGATGTGGCGGTAGGGATAGTCGGCCAGGGCACGGCGCACGTCCCGCTCGGTCACGTAGCCCCGCGCCACGCCGAATTCCTGGAGGCACACCACGTCGGCTTCGCTCGCAGCCACGTGGCGCAGCACGGGGTTGGGCTTCTCGGCGGTGTGCCGCTCCATGCCTCCCAGCATCCTGGTGTTATACGTGAGCAGGCGCAAGGTGCGGACGGAGTCGGCCGCCAGTTCGGTGGATGGGTTGAGGTTCAATGGGAAACATGTGCGCACCTTGGGCCACGACAGGGCGATGAGCGCGAGCGACAGCAGGGCATACCACTTGTGCAGAGCCGTCCACAGCAGCACGAAGCCCACGTTGGCCGCCAGCAGGTAAGGGTAGGCCAATGCCAGGTAGGCCGTGGGCAGGAAGCGCACCGGGCTGATGCCGCTCCCCACGTAAGTGAGCAACGCCCCGGCGATGCAGGCCAGGTTGGCGAGCAACAATATGGTTCGGATGAATTTCCTCATGGGATGTTGAATCGGGAAATCGGATAATCGGGAAATCGGATAGCCGCTCCACTCCCGTGCGCAGCACCAATCTCCCTTAATCTCGCACGCAGTGCCACTCCCGTGCGCAGCACTAATCTCTCTTAATCTCGCACGCAGTGCCAATCTCGTGCGCAGCACTAATCTCTCTTAATCTCGCGCTTCGCGCCAATCTCGTGCGTAGCACCAATCACTAATTCCTTCCTTGGCTGAAGAGCTTCCGTTTCTCCTCCGCGCTCAGGCTGTCGTATCCCGAAGCCTTTATCTTGTCGAGGATGCGGTCGATTTCGGCCATGTTCTTCGCCTTGTTCATGTTGTATTCCGCATCGGTCATCTTGCGGTGGGGGTTGGCCTTGCCCGGCTTCACCTTCATGCGCTTGGGCTTGAAGGCGTTCGCTATCCGGTCAATCAGCCGGTTGGGCCACGCCGTGATGTCCTTGCCCCGCTTCATCATCAACTCGAAGAGGTAGCCGGTCAACGCCCCGCCCAGGTGCGCCAGCTCGCCGCCCCCGTTGTGCGAGGTGATGCCGAAGAAGCTCACCGCCACCGCCCCGATGGCCACGTACTTCAGCTTCACGCCCCCCACGAGGAAAAGGCGTATCTCCATGTTGGGCAGGCGGAACGCCGTGGCGGTGATGACGGCCATGATGGAACCCGACGCCCCCATCAGGATGCTGGCGTGCACCAGCGGTTCGTAGTAGGGAAACAGGTTGAACGCCAATGCGTAGAACGCCCCTGCCGCCAATCCGCCCACGAGGTACAGCCCCACCAGGTGACGCTCCGAATAGACGGTGAGGAACAACTTGCCGAACCAGTACAGGCACAGCATGTTGAAGAACAGGTGGAAGAACCCCTCGTGCAGGAACATGTAGGTGAGCGGTGTCCACGGGCGGTGGAGCAACGCTACCGGGTCGGCCGGCATGGCCAGCCACGAGTAGAGCGGCAGGCCGGGTTGGTTGAACAGCTTCAGCACGATGACCGCCACCTTGAGCACGAGGAACAGCCCCGCGTTCACGTAAATCAGCTTCACCAGCGCATCGCCTCGCCGGAAGGTCGTCTTGATATTTTCCCAAACGTTCATAAGCCAGTTGTGAGATATGAGCTACAAGCTACGAGCTACGAGCTACAAGTCGTATGCTCTGAGGCTTTCGCTGCAACATCCCGCATGGGCTTGTAGCTCGTAGCTTGTAGCTTGTAGCTCTTGTAGCTAATAATACATTTTTCCTTTCTTCTTCCAATATAATATGAGGAGAAGCCCGAACAACATGCCGCCCACGTGTGCGAAGTGCGCCACGCTGTCGCCCGCATGGTTGGCGAAGCCCAGGTACAGTTCAATCAGCCCGTACACGATGACGAAGTACTTGGCCTTGATGGGGATGGGAATGAACATGATGTACACCTCCGAGTTGGGGAACAGCATCCCGTAGGCCAGCAGCAGGCCGAATATCGAGCCGGACGCGCCCACCGTGACCAGACGGTTGAGCACTACCTCCATGTACTGCTGGCGCATGTGCACCACGTCGGCCAGCGTGGCGTGCGGGAGGAATTCCGTCTTGAAGAACTTGCCTATCGCGTCCTGGTATTGCATGATGTGTTCCGTGGAGCCGGAGTTGAGCACGGCGGTCAGCGCATGGAGCGTAGGCTGGAACTCGATGGTGTACACCAACTGCTGCAACACCCCCGCCCCCACGCCGCACACCAGGTAGTACAGCAGGAAGCGGCGGCTGCCCCACGTCTGCTCCAGCGTGCTGCCAAACATGAACAGGGCGAACATGTTGAAGAAAATGTGCGAGAAATCCCCGTGCATGAACATGTAGGTGAGCAGTTGGGCGGGGTTGAACTTGTCCGATGCCCAATAGCGCATGCCCAGCACCCCGTTGAGGTCGAAGCCCCAGCGCATGGCCGCCACCGAGGCCAGCCATAGGATGAAGTTGATGATAAGCAGGTTCTTGACGACAGGAGGAATGGAATTCCACAACGAAGGTCTGTAGCTGTTCATGCCGTGTATTGGTGTTTGTTGCAAGCGTGCAAAAGTAGCGAATAAAAGCATCGCGGGCGCGGTTCTCTAACATATTTTGTGAAAATGTGCGCGTGTGTTTTTTGTTTTATGCGGGGAGGTTTGCCAACTTTCCAGTAGAAATTGTGGGCATTAAAACTTCTGCGCACAAACAAGAAAACATCTGCACAGAGATTGGAAAAGTCTGCTGGCAAACAGGAAAAACCATGCAGGGGAAATGGGAAAAAGAGTTTCGTGCTACCTGCGCCATCCGCGTTCTCCAATCCGAAACCTTTAAAGCTGCTTAACAACGTTCAAATTCTTGTCAAATTCATCGATAACACAAAAAATCTCTATAACTTTATCCTTGGTAATCATCGCCTGTTTGTTTTGTAATGTTTTTGTTTTCAGTCATAAAGATACAAAATATCGGCGAGATTACCAACTTTTTGGACTTTCTTGTCCCGAACTCGCGTATATCTGCATCTCAACGATACAAAAGAAATGGCTCATTCATCCGTGGAATGGATGGTGAGCCTTCATGTTGTCATGGGCGAGGCTTTTGGAACGACTCAGTTTAAGAGACAGACAGAGGGGTTATGTGCCTTTCGGCGCAGTACGACGACCGTACGAGTGGGGCGCTCTCCACGATGCGGAAGCCTTTGGCCAGGCCGATGCGCTTGTATTCGGCAAACTGGTCTGGGTGGATGTAGGCCGCTACGGGGATGTTGCGGCGTGAGGGCTGCATGTACTGGCCGATGGTGAGGATGGAGCATCCGGCGGCGAGGGCATCGTCCATGAGGGCGAGCACTTCGTCCTCCGTCTCGCCCAGCCCGAGCATGATGCCGGTCTTGGTGGTCACGCCGTGCGCCGACAGGTAACGCAGCACATCGAGGCTGGTGTCATAGCGGGCCTTGGTGCGCACCTGCGGGGTGAGGCGGCGCACGGTTTCGAGGTTGTGCGAGATGATTTCGGGCCGTTCGGCTATTACCAAGTCGAGTAATTCGGGGCGGGCATCGAAGTCGGGTATGAGCACTTCGAGCGTGGTGTGCGGGTTGGCTGCCTTGACGGTGCGGATGGTGGCAGCCCAATGTGCCGCGCCTTGGTCGGGCAGGTCGTCGCGGGTCACGGCGGTGATGACGGCGTGCCGCAACTGCATGAGGCGGACGGACTCGGCCAGGTGGGCGGGTTCGGCAGGGTCGGGGGGCAGGGGGCGACCCGTGGCGGTGTTGCAGAAGCGGCATCTGCGCGTGCAGATGTCGCCCAATATCATGAAGGTGGCCGTACCTTTGTTCCAGCATTCGCACATGTTCGGGCAACGGCCGCTGGAGCAGATGGTGTGCAGGTTGTGCTCCTTGACGATGCGGTTTACCATTTCAAACTTCAGGTCGCTTTTGAGCTGTGTCTTCAGCCATTCGGGTTTGCGTAAGTATGTCATATCATATTACCCCTAAATCCCCTAAAGGGGACTTGAATTTAGTTTTACTATTTGAACTTATTTGCGTGGGCTTTTCTTTTCCCCCTTTAGGGGTGGGGGGCGACCGGTTTCACCTTGTATCCTTCTTTTCTTAATAATTGTACCAGCCCTTCCGCGCCGCCGAGGTGCATGGCTCCCACGGCGATGAAGCAGGGGCGGGCCTGCATGAGGTCGGGCAGCTGCTCCGCCCAGGACAGGTTGCGGTCGTCTACCATGCGGTCGTACTCCTCGGGGGTCATGGCCAGCGGGTCGCCTTGTTCTTTGACCATTTCCACCAGGCGGTCTATCTCTCCGGCCTTGTAGAGGGCGTTCAGCGTCTCGATTTCCCGGAGGCCTTCTTCCCGGTGCGACACTGTTTCTACCAGCAGCAGGGCTTCCCGCTTTTGGTCGGCATTGCCGAATAGCAGGGCTATCTGCGTGTCCACGTCCTCCAGGCCTATCACTTCCTTGCCTTGCTGCATGGCTATTTGCTGGAAATAGGAGTCGGACTGCGTGCCGTCGTCGAAGCCGGTGTGCTGGCGGTAGAGTTCCGTCTCGTACATGGTGCGGATGACGGCAGGTTTCATGAGGGCCAGTTCTTTCAGGCCTATTTTCAGCACGGCCCTCAGACCTGCATCGACCACGGCGTAGTCGTCGGCATTCAGCAGGCTGTCCATGGTGATACCTTGGGGCAGGGTGGAGGCTTGCATGATTTTTTCACTTGCGTCGATGCTATTCATCACCATTTCGCCTACCACGGCATCACAGCGGTTGAATGCCCGAAACAGTCCCGGTACGCTGTCGAGGAAACTGATGAGTATCATGTGGTGCGTGCCGAACAGATAGGACGGCTGCGCCAGCCCATGCCCGCTCACCTGCCACAGCAGTTGGGACTGGAGGGGCAGGAGAGAGAATGAGAGCAAGAGGATAGAGAGGAGACGCTTCATTTATAATGTTTAATGATTAATAACCCCCAACCCCCTGAAGGGGGCTTGTTTACTTGTAACTTTGTAACTTTGTAATTTGTCTACTCGTTTACTCATCAACTACTGGTTAAACCGTTGTATGAGGTTGTACACCTTGTACATGCCCAGTTCGCCGGCTTTGCTCAGGTCACGGATGCCGTTGTCATCGTCGCCGGTGAACATGCGCACAAGCCCCCGGTTGTAGTAGGCTTCTGCAAAGCCGGGGTCCAGTTCGATGGCTTTGGTATACAATGATACGGCACTGCGGAAGTCCTTCAGCGTGGCCAGCACGTTGGCTTTGTTGAAGTAGGCGTACTGGAAGTCGGGAGCGAGGCTGATGACCCGGTCGTAGTCGCGCATAATCATTTCGGCATCGAAGTTGTAGCGGCTTTCGCCTTTTCCCGATGAATCCGGGTCGGTCTGCTCGTCCTCGTTGTTGTTGTCGTATTCTATCTGCTTGTTGCGGATGTTGGCGCGGGCGAAGTAGGCCAGCGTGAAGTCGGGACGCAACATGATGGCCTTGTTCAGGTCGTTTATCGCGCTGGCGAAGTCCTGCACCAGCGAGAATTCCATGGCGCGGTTGAAGAACACGTCCGCATCGTCGGTCTCGGCGGTGAGTTGGGATGAAATGTTATCGATGGCCTGAAAGTGCATCTCCACCAGTTCCTCGGTAAGCGGGATTTCGTTGTTCGTTATCTTCAGCACGGAGCTGAGCTTCTTCTCCTTATTGTACAGCTCGATGAGGGGGTGGTAGTGGTTGGTGCGACGCAGTTCGTCGTCCTTGGCATAGAAGCTCAGCACGAAGTTGCGCTCGCTTACCAGGTCGGTGTAGTGGTTTTGCACCGCACCACGGGTCACATCGCTGTACTTGGATTCCTGTTCGGCGCGCTCCATGTTCTGGGCGGTGAAGCGGTTGAACATCTCGATGCGTCGGCTCGACGTGCTTTGCTGCCCTTGGTCGGCTATCTGGTTGTCGGCCACGATTTCTTCTTCCTTGCTTTCCTCCCGGCGGTTCTTCAGTTTTTCCTCCACGTCCATGGCCATTTGCGCGTAGCGTTGCGCCTCGGTGTCGTTGCCCTTGTCTTTTTGGGCATAGGCGATGCCCATGTAAGCGGGTATAAAGTCGGGATGGGCGGACAATATAATAGAATAGTCGGCAATGGAGCCGTCGAAGTCACCCAGCTCGTAGCGCAGCGATGCCCGGCGCAGGCGTGCCTCCATGTAGGCGGAGTCTTGGGCAATCACCTTGTCCAGGTCGTCCAAGGCATTGTTGCTGTCGCCCAGGTTGGCGCGGAGCAGGGCGCGGTTGTAGTAAGCCAGCGTGTTGTCTGGGTCCAGTTCGATGGCGCGGTTGTAATCCGCCAGGGCCTGCCGGTAGTTGTTCTTCTGCACGTTGACGATGCCCCGGTTGATGTAGTCGCCCACATAGGTCGATTTCAGCCTGATGGCCTCGTTGTAGTCGGACAATGCGCCGTCTAGGTCGTCCAGTTGCAGGCGGAGCAGGGCGCGTGCGCTCCAGGCCAGGCTGTTTTTCTTGTCCGTCTCCACGAAGCGGTCGAAGGTAGCCACCGCCCCCACGGTATCCTTGAGGGCCAGTTGCAGCTGTCCTTTCTCGTAGTTCAGCTCGGTAATCTTCGGGTTGAGGCGCATGTACTCGTCCAGGTCGGTCATGGCATCTTCGTAATGCTCCATGGCTGCCTGCGCGTCCATGCGGTTGAGCAGCAGGAAGCCGCTGTTCGGGCTAAACTCCAGGGCTTTGGTGAAATCGTCCACGGCTTCCTGGTAGTAACCCAGCTTGCGGCGGGCAAAGCCACGCGTGTAGTAGGCCTGCGGGATGAAGGGGTTGCGCGTGATGGCCTCCGTGCAGTCGTTGTCTGCCCCCCGGTAGTCGCCCAGTTGCGCCTTGGCCATACCCCGGTACATGTAGGGTTCGGCCAAGTAAGGCTTCACGCTGATGACCCGGTTGAAGTACTGGATGGACAGCACGTAGTCCTCGAAGTAGAGGGCATTGCGCCCGATGGTCATGATGCGGTCGGTGTTCCACTGGGCCAGCAAAGGGAAAAAAGAAAAGAACAGCAAAAAGACCCCCAACCCCCTAAAGGGGGCTTTT
>CASFUX010000152.1 GCA_949297975.1 uncultured Bacteroidales bacterium | reverse complement strand
TGCATCTCCATCAAAGCCACCACCACGGAACGCCTCGGCTTCACTGGTCGCGAGGAAGGCATCGCCGCCTACGCCACCGTGCTGGTGGAGAAACGGGGGTAGGGATATCACGCTGGGACATTTAAATACACGAAGGGTCAGCTTGTCGTTCAGGCTGACCCTTCGTGCATCCTGTAGAGCCGTCACTCCCGTGGCGGCTCTAAAACATTTTGTACCACAACAATTGTCACCATAACGTGCGAGCCGCCACGGGAGTGACGGCTCTACTGGCAGATGCATTGCAGGGTGCGAGCCGCCACGGAGGTGATGGCTCTACCTCTCAAGGATGCACATACCGTCCTTGCCCCTGCTTGATGTCGCCGTACTCGATGGCGCGGGCGGGGCAGCGGTGGATGCAGGCCGTGCATTGCACGCAGGCATCGCCCCAGGCGGGTCGCCCGTCGCGCAAGGCAATCGTCTGCACGGGGCACACCTTGGCGCACAGCCCGCACGAGGTGCAGGCATCGGTGGCGTGGAACTCGTTGCGCCCCACTACGAAGCGGCAGAACAGCGGTCGCACCACGCGGCTTTTCAGCCACGGCTTGTTGCCCGTGGTGTAATGCGGGGTGGGGCGGCCGTCGCGGATGTCGGCGATGATGTCGCCTATCAAGGCGGGTGCGGCGGCCAGTTTGGCCTGCTCCGTGGCCGGGTCGTCCGTGCCGAAGCCCTTCATCAGGATGTAGTTGTTCGGCATTTGCAGCGAATACGTCTGCGCCAGCCGGATGCCCCGCCGTGCCAACGCCTTGTGCATGATGCGGTCGGTGTAGCCGCAGTTGTCGCCGCAGGTGCACAGGGCGTACACCGGCTGGTCGCGGTAACGGTCGAGCCGCAGGCGTGCGATGAACCGCGTGACCAGCACCGCCGGTCCCCACGAGTGCACGGGGAACACGAAAAACACCCGCTCGTCATCGCGCAGCGGGTAGGCCAGGGTCGCCTCCGGGCGGCGCAGTTCGTCGGCGATGGAGATGAGCCGTTCGCCGAACGCTTCCCCCACCTGCCGTGCCGCCCACAGGGAGTTGCCTGTGCCGGAAAAATAGAATACCATAAAGCAATCGTTTTTTTGACGGGGCAAAGATAATATTTCCCTCGCACAATTGAGGCCAGGCGGTCTGTAGAGACATTGCGTGGAAAATCCCCTCGCAGGCGGGGCACGCATCACAGCCCGCTCTTGCGTATCCATGCGTTTGATTTCTCCAAATCGTGAGAAGATGTTTTCCTAAACGTGAGCATAAGTTATCCCGATCGTGAGCATAAGTTTTACTGCCCACAATTGTGGGTTATAAAACTTGTGAGCATAAAAGGGAAAACATCTGCTCACGATTGGAAAAACCTCTGCGCGGTTATGGCAGCCTCCTTGTTGGGTGGGCATTACGTTTTGCCTTAGTTGTGCTCATGGTTTGGCTTAATTGTGTTGATGTCTGGGCTTGGTACTTGTCCCGCCTCCGGTTTTTTCTTATCTTCGCCCGGCAAAAAACTGGCCTGTAGTATGGAACTTATCGACATCATAAACCGCGTGTACCGGTTGCCGCAGCCTTCGCTCGACGCGTTCGCCAGCACTGTGGCCGAGGTGGAATATCCCAAAAGGTTTCTTTTGTTCCGGCAGGGCCGGAAGGAGAAGAAGTCATATTTCATCAAGCGGGGGCTTGCCCGCGCTTATGCGCTGAAGGACGGCAAGGAGGTGACTTTTTGGTTTGGTCGGGAGGGGGACACGCTGCTTTCCTTTCCCACGCTTTTCGATGGGCAAGAGTACGCAAACACGGAGTTGATGGAGGACAGCATCCTCTACGAGATAGAACTGGCTCGTTTGCGTGAGTTGTATACCTCAGATATCCACCTGGCCACGTGGGGACGCAGACATGCGGAATTGTCTTGCATCCAGGCGGAGAAACTCTTTATCGCCCGCCAGTTCAAGACTTCGACCGAACTGTACAGGGAACTGCTGGACGAGCACCCGGACATCACGCAGCGCGTGCCGCTTGGCATCGTCGCCTCCTATCTCGGCATCTCGCAGGTGAGCCTGAGCCGTATCCGCGCCAAGGCGAAGTGATTTTTTACCGATGTAAAAGCTTTTTTTTACCGATGTAAAAGGCCGTGTCTGCGGGTATGGCGACCTTTGCGCCCGGTTTAAAAATAAATAAAAGCTATGTATTATTGGTTCATTCTGATTGTGTCGGGGTTGCTCGAATTGAGCTTCTCGTTCTGCATGGGGAAGTTCAGCCATGCGGTCGGTTCTTCCAAGCTGTGGTGGCTGTTGGCACTTGTCGACTCAATGGTCTTGAGTTTGTCTGCCATTGCGAAAGCCTTGAAGGGCATCCCCCTCGGCACGGCTTATCCCGTGTGGATGGGTATCGGGGCGGTGGGCACGGTGTTGATTGACATCCTCTTTTTCAAAGAGCCGGTCAGCTTCGGGCGGCTGTTCTTCATCTCGACGTTGATTATCTCCATCATCGGGTTGAAGATGGTGTCGGAGTAGT
>CASFUX010000151.1 GCA_949297975.1 uncultured Bacteroidales bacterium | reverse complement strand
CGTGACCAACCTGTGGAGCGGCAGCGTGGCGATAAGCTGGGCAACGGGCACGAACCACTCCGAACTGATAGAAGCAAGCAAACTCGCCACCGCCAAGGCTGGCGACCGGGTACGGGTGAGCTTCACCGGGCTGGGCGTGGCCTCGGCCACCGGGCGGCTGCTGGCCAACTGGACGGCCTTGGACGGCTTCACCAACGTCTCGCCCCTCAAAGGCAGCTATTATGAATACACGTTGACCGAGGCCAACGTGGAGGCCATCCAGTCCAGCGGGCTGCGTGTGAGTGGCAACAACTACACGCTGACCCGCGTGGACCTCATCGACCCGGCCAAGGAGTACCTCATCATCTCGCAGATAGATGATGACGACATCCGCGCCTGGGAGCCAGCCGACGGCACACCCAACCTCACCATGACCATGACCAATGTGGAAAGCGAAGCGTTGATCGTGCCCTACACCATCACCCTGTACCGCGACATGGTGGACGAGGACACGGGCACTCGCAGCGTGTACAAGACGTATGGCAAGGAGGTGACGCTGCCTGCCGGGGCTACCGTGACCGAAACCCTCACGATGGACGACCTCACCGAGCCGGGCTTCTACCAACTCATCGCCCAGGTCAACGGCAACGACGTGTGCATATATAATATAGGATATGACCCCACGGGCATCGTGTCGCCCAATGATGCACAGGAGGACTTCTGGACGTATTGGAACGAGGCTTTGGCTGAACTGGCTGGCGTGACACCCGAATACCAGTTGGAAGAAATGACCGAAGCCAGCACCGCTGCCCGCAAGGTGTACAAGGTGTCGATGAAGAGCGTGCCCGACGCGACGGGTGAAGCCCCCGTGACCATCATGGGTTATTATGCCGAGCCTACGGGCGATGGAGCTTACCCCACCTTGGTGCGTTATCAGGGCACGGACGGCGGCACATCCACCGTGCAGGGGCCCATGAGCGGCGACGACAACCCCGAGTGGTGCGAGCTGGTGCTGTCCACCCGGGGGCAGATGCTGTGCCGCGATGACAAGTACGGCTTCGACTTCTATTCCTACGGTTGGGGCGACAAGCGCGAGCATTATTACCGTAATGCCTACTTGGACTGCGTGCGGGGTGTGGACTTCGTGAAGAGCCGTGCCAAGGTGAACCCGGATGCCATTTTTGCCGCAGGCGGCTCGCAGGGCGGGTGCTTCGTCTATGTGGCGGCGGCTCTTAGCGGCAGCTTTCGTGCCATCGCGCCGAGCATCACCGGCCATGCCGACTTCACCGACGGTATGAGGATAGTGAACTGGCCTCGCCAGAAGTTCCTCGATGCGCAAGCCGCCCTTGGTTGGGACGATGCGCAGCGCGATGCGTTCAATTCCTATTACGACACGAAGAACTTTGCCGACCGCATCGTGTGCCCGGTGATTACCAGTTTCAGTTTGCAGGATGCCACCGACCCGGCGCACACCAACATTGCGCCCTACAACCTGCTGACGGCTGTGCCGGATGCGGACAAGCGGTATATCATCAATTCTTTCCTCGGTCATAGTACCCCGGCGGACTGGACACAAACCTACATGGACTTCTTCCGGCAGTACATCGGCACGACTCTTCCCACCGTCATCGAAGCCGTGCAGAGCGACACCCCCGCCGATGGGCCGATGTACAACGTCATGGGGCAATTGGTGGGCAAGGACTACAAGGGCATCGTCATCCAGAACGGGCGGAAGTACTTCCAATGGTAAGGCTTTTAGATACGCAAAGGCGCAAAGAAATTTCATCTTCGCGCCTTTGCGTAATAAAGATTAGATAATATGCAGAATAAAAATGATAAACCACGGAGACACAGAGACACCAAGATGAGCAGTGGCATTCTCGCAGATAACAGAGGACACTTAGTGAAATGCCGCAAGCGGCATTTCTCCGTGGACTTTTGGGGCGCATAATGGGAGCAGATAGATGTATCTCTCCGTGCCTCTGTGGTTTAAGATTTAATTCGATATAAACTCTATTAAATGATGTTCTTCCGCTTGAAATACGTTTCGCGGAATTCGGTAGGCGAGCAGCCTTTCTTCCGTTTGAAGATGCGGTTGAAGTTCGACAGGTTGTTGAACCCGCATTCGTAGCATATCTCGGCCACGGACATGGTGGTGTCCACCAGCAGTCGTGCCGCATGGCCTAAGCGGATGTCGATGATGTAGTCGGACAGTTTCTTGCCCGTGCGTTGCCTGAAGAAGCGGCTGAAGGCCGTCGGGGCCATGCCCACGAGGTCGGCCAGCTGGTCGAGGTGGATGGTGTCCTGGTAATGCTCGTTGATGTATTGCTGCACCTTCAGCACGCGGCGGCTGTTGGTCTGCGGGTGCACCTTGGCAAACGACGAGGAGGACAGCACCCGCGCCCGGTCGGTGAAGAAAGACAATTCGTAAAGCAGGGTGAAGAATTGCGTGACCGCGTAGAAGCCCTTGGTCTCGGACAGCGTGTCGAGCAGGGAATAGACTTTCATGATAGCCTCCATGGGGAAGTTCAGTCCGTTGCGCGCCTTGTCAAGCATCACCTTCACGCGGTCGAACTGGTTGGTGGCGATGAGGCTGTCGAAGAACGTGGACGCGAATTGGACGGTTATCTCGCGGATGTCGTCGGATGTGCATTCGCCCTGCTCCCACACATGTTCCAGGTCGGCGGTGGCGATGAGCGTGAGGTCGTAGTCGCCGGTGGTCTCGGCCGAGTCGCCCACGATGCGGCGCAGCCCCGCCCCGTGCTCGATGAAGTTAAGCTCGTACTCGCCGTGATAGTGGATGGGGTAGGTGAACTCCTTCTTGTGGCGGTCCACCACGTAGAAGCAATCTTTGTCCGACAGCGGCGTTATCTCGCGCAGGATTTGGTGGATGCTGTTGTTCTTTTCCATAATAGTTAGGTTAATGGCTTGAAGCCGTCCGAGGGTGTGGGGGCGAATATACGACATTTTGCCGAAAGAAGGGGCATGTGAGGATGAAAAAAACATCATTTTTAAGATAAAAGGCAAAGGACATCCGCTCCGGCAGGGAGACACCGCGCACCGAGACGTGATACGTAGCATCTCTACCTTTGCGTCCTTTGCGCTCTTTGCGGTGAAAAAAGAATTTGCGGTGAAATAAAACGCTGCGCCCTTTGCGATAGAACTCGTAACTCTATAACTTTGTAACGTAACTAACACAAACACATCATGAACATGAAAACAAGTATTGGAATGTTGGCGGGCGCGTTGGCGTTCGGCCTGCATGTTTCGGCGGAGCCGGTAGTGGTCAGCACGCCGCGCACGTCGCTGGTGCTCGATGCCACCGAGGGACAAGAATTGAAACAACTGTATTTCGGCGACAGGCTTTCCGATGCCGACCTTGCCGTCCTCGGTGCGGCGGGCGGGGCTGCCCGGGCGGCGTATCCCGTGTACGGCAGCCACTTCTGCCAGGGCGAGACGGCCTTGGCTGTGGCGCATACCGACGGCAACCTGTCGCTCGACCTGGCCGTGACCGGGGTGGACGTGAAGGCCGACGGCGATGCCACGCTCACCACCGTCAGCCTGAAGGACAAGGTCTATCCGCTGTACGTGGACGTATGCTACAAGGCTTACAACGGGGTGGACATCATCGAGACGTGGACTGAGATAAACCATGACGAGCGCGGCACGGTCACGCTCAACCAATTCGCTTCCGGCTACCTGCCCATCCGCCGGGGCACGGTGTGGCTGTCGTCGCTCTACGGCGCATGGGCCAACGAGGCGCAGGTATTGCAGGAACCCCTTGAGCCGGGCATGAAGGTAATCAAGAACAAGGACGGCCTGCGCAATTCGCATACGGCCCATGCCGAGGTGATGTTCAGCCTCGATGGCCGTCCGCAGGAAAACGCCGGGGCGGTCATCGGCGCGGCCTTGTGCTACAGCGGCAACTTCAAGCTGCGCATCGACACCGACGAGAGCGACTACCACCACTTCTTCGCCGGCATCAACGAGGAAAATTCGGCCTACCGGTTGCGGCGCGGCGAGACGTTCCGCACGCCTGTCCTGGCCTTGACCTACAGCAATGAGGGGCTGAGCGGGGCGAGCCGCAACTTCCACAAATGGGGGCGCAAGTACCGCCTGATGCACGGCGACCGGGAACGCATGATATTGCTCAACAGCTGGGAAGGCGTGTACTTCAACATCGAGCAGGAAGGCATGGACCAGATGATGCAGGACATCGCCTCGATGGGCGGCGAACTGTTCGTGATGGATGACGGGTGGTTTGGCGCGAAGTACCAGCGCAACACCGACAACGCCGCCCTGGGCGACTGGACGGTGGACACGCGCAAGTTGCCCGAAGGCATCGGAGGGCTGCTGCGCGACGCGAAGAAACACGGCGTGAAGTTCGGCATCTGGATAGAACCGGAGGCCACCAACACCCTGAGCGAGCTGTATGAAAAGCATCCCGACTGGATAATCAACGCTCCCGGGCGCGAGCCGGTCACGGGACGCGGAGGCACGCAGCTGATGCTCGACCTGGGCAACCCGGAGGTGCAGGACTTCGTGTTCGGCATCGTGGACGACCTCATGACGGAATATCCCGACATCGCCTACATCAAGTGGGATGCCAACATGGGCATACAGAGCCACGGCTCGGCATACCTCACGAAGGACAACCAGAGCCACCTGTACATCGACTACCACCGGGGCTTCGAGCAGGTGTGTCGGCGCATCCGGGCGAAATATCCCGACCTCGTCATCCAGGCCTGCGCCAGTGGGGGCGGACGGGCCAACTGGGGCGTGCTGCCTTACTTCGACGAGTTCTGGGTGAGCGACAATACCGATGCCCTGCAACGCATTTACATGCAATGGGGCACGTCGTACTTCTTCCCCGCCATCGCCATGGCCTCGCACATCGGCTCCAACCCCAATCACCAGACCTTCCGCGACATCCCCATCAAATACCGCATCGATGTGGCCATGAGCGGGCGGCTCGGCATGGAAATACAGCCCAAGAACATGACCGATGAGGAAAAGGCCTTGTGCCGCAAGGCCATCGCCGAGTACAAGCAGATACGTCCCGTGGTGCAGTTCGGCGACTTGTACCGCCTGGTGTCGCCCTACGACAAGCTGGGCGTGGCCTCGCTCATGTACGTGACGGAGGCGAAAGACCGGGCCGTGTTCTATTGGTGGAAGACCGAAACGTTCGTCAACCAGCACCTGCCGCGCGTCAAGATGGCGGGTCTCGACCCGGCGAAGCGTTACCGTGTGCGCGAACTCAACCGCATCGACAACAAGCCCTTGCCCTTCGAAGGGCAGGCCTTCACGGGGGCTTTCCTCATGGCCAACGGCTTGGAAATCCCTTACACCCACGATGTGGACTACCACAAGCTGAACAGCTACGCCAGCCGCGTGCTTTGCCTGGAGGCGATGGAATGAGCGGCGGCCTGTCATCCGCCAGGTGAAAACCGCCGCTATACCGCGTGAAATCCGCCGCTATACTAGACGAAAACCGCCGTTATACCGCACGTAAATTTACGTTATATCGCACTTAAAATTAAAGTATACTGGAAATTTTAACGCGGTATAGCGGCGGTTTTCACGCGGTATAACGGCGGTTTTAGGATGGTATAGCG
>CASFUX010000150.1 GCA_949297975.1 uncultured Bacteroidales bacterium | reverse complement strand
GTAAGAGGTAAGAGGCAAGAGGTAAGAGGCAAGAGGTAAGAGGCAAGAGGTAAGAAGCGAGGGGTAAGAAGCGAGGGTTTATCTGTGTTATATGCAGGAAACGCAGAAAACAGGAAGTCTATATAAAAAAGAAAGGTTGTCATCACGACAACCCAATCTTTAATTAACCTTAAATCTAATACCATGAAAAACACGGTGCAAAAGTAAGGCACTTTTTCGTGCCGTGCAAGTTTTTCGGTGGAAAAGATTGAATATATAACATCTATTAACGGTTTTGCCTTAAAACACGTACCCTACCGACACGTTCAGTTGGTTGTGATGCACCTTGTCGTTGGCCGTGCCACGGGTGTATTGGTTGAGCAGTCCCCAGTCGTAGCTGAACTTCAGCACGTAGTGCTTGTAGTGTGCGCCAAGCCCCGCTCCGAGTTTCAGCTCGAACGGCATCAGGCGGTAGCGGTCGTACACATTGTATGAACTGTTCTCGTAGTTTGTCAGGTTGAACGCGCCATTGCCGCTTCTGAACGTCCATCCTTTCACCTGTCCCGAAAGCGTGTAACCCAGCACCGGCCCGCCGAAGATGAAGAACTTAAAATCGTCCGTCACCGGCAAGTCGTAGCGCACCCGGATGGGGACTTCCAGCTGCTGGTATGCGCTGCGGGTGCGTATGATGCCCGTGTAGGGGTAGCTTTTGATACCCCGTCCGCTCTCCAGCATGTTGCTTGCGGCGTAGGAGTAAAGCACCCCGGTGTGCAAGCCCAGGTTGCCTTTGATGGTGAAGTCGTAGGTCAGACCCGCCCGGAAGCCGTGGTTGCGGGTCGTGCCCGAGAAGTGCCCTTCGTCGCCCACGGCCAGCGTGCCTTTGCCGTGCAGGAAGTCATAGCCTACCTCCACGCCCAATTGGGCATACGCCCCGCACGTGCCCACAGCAACCAGCACCGCCCATGCGATGCTCCGCATTCTGTTCATCTTGTTCATTGTGCTTATCTATACATTACATTAATAATATGATGGTCATGCCAGATACTCCACGTTTGAGGATGCCGCACCTGAGATGCCACGGGGTGATGTCTCTACAGCATCCATGTAAATTCGTTTAATCCGTGTTGTCTGTGTGCTTAAAACGCGATGCCAACCCCCACGTTGAACTGGTTGCGTTTCAGTTCCACGTCGTCTATTTTGCTTTGGTTGAACAATCCCCAGTCGTAACCGGCGGTCACATTGAGGATGCCGAACAGCTCCACGCCAACCCCGACACCCAGTTGGATGTCAAAACGCTTGTATGCTTTGCCCTCGCTGTCCGCGCAGGTGGCCAATGCGTTGTCCACGTTGGCATCCAACGCGTTGTCCACATTGCCGCTGCTTACCAGGTCGCCGTTGTACATCCTCCACACCAAGCTGCTCTCGCCGTTTGTATAAATCGTTCTCGACGACAAGCCCATGACGAATTTCGGTCCGCCGAAAGCGTAGATGCGCACGATGCCCAACGGCACGCCCGCCTGCAAGTGCACGGGGATGTCGAGATAATGTCCCGCCCGTTTCGCATCGTAGTTGAGCACCGGGAGCAAGTCTTGTTCCACATAGGTGTAGGTCAGTCCGTAACGCACGGCCAGGATGCCGCCGATGATGTCCGTCCTGTTATCGATGCCCGCTTCGAAACCGTCGTAAGGTTTGTTTTGCATGAAGCTGGGCAAAGTGCCCTCCACGGCATACTTCGAATGCACGTATCCCGCATGGATGCCTATCTGCGCGTTTGCCGTAACGGTTGCCGCCAGGCATAACGCTATGAAGCCGAGTGCCATGCACCATTTCTTTCTCATCATGCTGTCTCTTTTTTTCCGGATAATCCTTAAAGCGTGTAGGCCGCTGTGACGTACCAACCCCCTTGCCGTTCACGGCTGATGCCGAGCTTGCTGATGTTGTTGATGCCGAAGCTGTAGCCGCCTTTCACCTGTAGCTTCCACCACTCCAGGCCGCCCCCGGCTTCCAGTTGGAAGTTAAACCGCCGCAGCCGATCGGGATACAGGTTACGCCGCCCCTCATAATAACCCAGGTCTTCCAGCCATTGCAGCCCGCCCCCGTCGGTGATGGTCGTCTGCACGTCCTGCTGTTGGTACAGCCCGATGTTGAAGTTTGGTCCGGCAAAGGCGAACACCTTCACCTTGTCGCCGAACAGCCGGTAGCTGGCCACCACGTGTACGGGAATGTCCAGGAAATGCCCCTGCCTGTTATTGATGCGGATGGAATCGGAGTAGGAAGTGAAGTTGTACTTCTGCGCGTCCTTGCCGAACGTGAAGGAGTACAGCAATCCCGTGTGGATGCTCAGGAAATTGACCTTGGGAATGTCGAAATCGACTGTGCCGCCCACGCGGATGCCGTTGAGATGCTGGGAACTGATGTTGTTCGAACGGCGCACGGGTTGCAAGTAGCCCGCCTCGATGCGGAAAGTCTGCGCCCACGACGTGCCGAGCACCGCCCCCAAGGCCAAGGCAATCCACATGGATAGGAATAATCTCTTCATTAAAACTTCATTTGGTTGCAAAAGTGGAGCAAAGATATATCATTTTCGCCAATAACGTCCCACGCAGGGGAAAAGTATTAGGGTTTTATAAGAATAAGCACCAACTCTATACAAATAAATTCGCGCAATTTGCGTCATTCGCGTTCCCCGATCTGAAATCTTAAAACTCCGATGTGAAATGGAAGTGGATGTCTTTGAAGTCCTGTTGTGCCATTTGCAGCACGTAAGCGGAGTCGGCCAGGAACACATCGCGTCCGTCACGGTCGTGGGCCATGTACTGCGCCTTGCGTTTTTTGAAAGCCTCCAGTTCGGCCTCGTTGCCGCTTTCTATCCAGCATGCTTTATGCAGCGAGAGGGGTTCCCAGCGGCATTGCGCCCCGTATTCGTGCAGCAGGCGGTATTGGATGACTTCGAATTGCAGTTGCCCCACCGTGCCGATGATTTTCCGGCCGTTGAACTGGTTGACAAACAGTTGCGCCACCCCCTCGTCCATCAGTTGTGCGATGCCCTTTTCCAGTTGCTTGGTCTTCATGGGGTCGGCATTCTCGATGTATTTGAACATTTCGGGCGAGAAACTGGGCAGTCCCTTGAAGTGCAGTTGTTCGCCTGCGGTGAGCGTGTCGCCTATCTTGAACGTCCCCGTGTCCGGCAGCCCCACGATGTCGCCCGCATAGGCCTCGTCCACGGTTTCTTTCTTCTGCGCCATGAAGGCCGTGGGGCTGGAGAAGCGCATCATCTTGCCGTGGCGCACGTGGCGGTAGTTCACGTTGCGCTCGAAGCGGCCCGAGCACACCTTCACGAAGGCGATGCAGCTGCGGTGATTGGGGTCCATGTTGGCGTGTATTTTGAACACGAAGCCCGTGAACGCCTCCTCGTAGGGATCGACTACCCGCTCCATAGCTTGCACGGGGCGGGGCGAGGGGGCTACTTGCACGAAGCAGTCCAGCAGTTCCTTTACGCCGAAGTTGTTGAGCGCACTGCCGAAGAAGATGGGTGCCAGTTGCCCGTCGAGGTAGCGTGCGTGGTCGAAGGCCGGGTACACGCCCTCGATGATTTCGAGGTCGTCGCGCAGCTTGGCGGCATCCGCATCGCCCACGTGCTGTTCCAACTCGGTGGAATGGATGTCCACGTCCACGGCCTGGCTGATGGTTTGTTTGTTGGGGGTGAACAGTTGCAGGTCGTGCCCGTACACGTTATACACGCCTTTGAAGTGCTGCCCCATGTTGATGGGCCAGCTCAGGGGGCACACCTGGATGCCCAGTTCCGCCTCCAGCTCGTCCAGCAGGTCGAAGGGGTCGCGCCCCTCGCGATCCAGCTTGTTGACGAATACGATGACGGGCGTGTTCCTCATGCGGCACACGTTCATCAGTTTGCGGGTCTGCGCTTCCACGCCCTTGGCCGCGTCCACCACGATGATGACGCTGTCCACGGCCGTGAGGGTGCGGTAGGTGTCCTCGGCGAAGTCCTGGTGTCCGGGCGTGTCGAGGATGTTGATTTTGTATCCCTCGTACTCGAAGCCCATGACCGAGGTGGCCACCGAGATGCCGCGTTGCTTTTCTATTTCCATCCAATCGGATGTGGCCGTTTTCTTTATCTTGTTTGACTTCACCGCCCCCGCCACGTGTATGGCTCCTCCGAAAAGGAGCAGTTTTTCGGTCAGGGTGGTTTTCCCCGCGTCCGGGTGACTGATGATGGCGAAGGTGCGCCGGCGTTTTATCTCACTTTCCAAACTCATGTCCGATATGTTTTTTTGATAAACCTTTGTGAAAAAGCGTGCAAAGATAGGGCTTTTGGCGGGAAAGAGCAAGGCCTGCGCCGAGAGCCGTAGGTTTGCGAAGCCGTGTGAAAGGTACCATCTACGTGGCGTTTTCGTCATTTTGCTAACTACCTCACCCCCTAATCTCTTTTCCGGGGGAGAGGGGGATTGAGCATGTTCTGCAGCCGAAGTTTACGCAGACGAAGCAGACTTTATTCCCCTCTCCTCGGAGACTGTGTGAAAAGTACCATTTTCATGCCGTCCTCGTCATTTCGAGCGCAGCGAGAAATCTCGCAGTGGCTTTGGAAGCGTTGTAGAAGGGGATTTCTCCCTACGGTCGAAATGACAGCGGGTTTGTTTCGTGGTTTTCACACAGCCTCCCAGGGAGAGGGGTTAGGGGTGAGGTGGTTAGCAGATGGGACTGCATTTTCTTATCCCGAACCTGCGCAAAACATACTGTAGAAAGTTTCAAACATACTATAGAAAGTCTTCCAACTTACTATAGAAAGTTTCCCGGCTTACTATAGTAAGTGAAGCAACTTTCTATAGTAAGTTTTGTCATGTGTTATGTGAGGACGATGAGACAAAACGGCAGGGCGATGAGGTGCGGAGGCGGGGTGTGCCGGGGTTTGCCCGGTAGGTGCCTTGGATGGATGTTTATGCGTATTTTATTTTGTAAGCCATTCGGTTTTATTCTTCATTTGTTGTAACTTTGCCTTGTCCTACGAAAAAATAATTGTTATTTTTTCGATTAAATGGAAAATAATTTATGCGAAAGATTGTTTATTCGCATATTTTGCATACCTTTGCGTGAAACAATTCTACATCTTATGTTGGAGGCGGAGAATGAGGGGGTTGTGTTTCGGTGGAGGGTTTGGTTCGTTTGCGGCATACATATATATAATAGGTATATCAGATGCGAAAGTTCGTCACAGGGCGATTTTGGATAGTATGGTTGTCGGTCTGCCTCCACGTGGGGTTCGTGTCCGGACAGCCCCATGTGGACAATCACAGGCTGGTTGTCTGGGGCATGGGCGGGTATAGTTCCTTGTTTGAAAACGCGGATAATGTGGCATCGAAAGGCCGTTTGGGCGGAGGTTTGGGCGTCGGGTACGAATGGAACCGGGAGCGTTTCCTGCTACAGACGGGTGTCGATTTTTCTTGCATCGGCAGCAATTGGCGGATGGAGCCCTTCGTGCACGAAGTCCCGATGGTGGACTCGGAAGGGGATGCGTTCACCGGGCGTTTTCACTTCAACGAAAATCACGATGTCAACACATTGGGCTATTTGAATATTCCGCTGCTGGTCGGCGGGCAGTTCGGGCGGTTTTATTTCCTGGCCGGAGGTAAGGTGGGGCTGAACGTCTTCGGGACGAGCAAGGTGGAAAACGTGGTCAATGCCACTGCTTTGTATGACGAGTTTATCGGGGAATTCGAAGATATGCCCAACCACGGATTGACTGAACAGACGGTGAAGGCCGATTATGCCGTGCAAATGGGGTTGAACGTTGCCGTTTCGGCGGAACTGGGTTGGACGTGGTTGCCTGCCCCGGAAAAGAAGTCGCAGTGGATATACCGGCTGGGCCTTGTGGTCGATTATGGGGTGCTGAACGTCCATCCGGGCGGGGCTTCGGAGGAGACGGTGATCGCCTTGTCGGATGCCCCTTATCGGCCGGTGCTGAACAGCTTGGCTCGCACGGCCGAGTTTTCGGGTACGGCGGTGCATCCGTTTTTTGTGGGGGTGAAGTTCACCGTGTTGTTTAATTTCAAGCATCGCTGGGATTGCCATTGTGAATGGTATTGAGGGGTCTCCAAGGGTGAAAGTAGAAAGGTGAAAGTAAAAAGCGGAAGGAAGTAGAAGGTAAAAACTAAAAAAGAAAGCTCAATCCGTGATAATCCGTTCAATCCGTATTATCCGTGTGCTAAATAGATACATGTATGAATAAGACTTTGCGCATATGGTTTTGCTGGATAGCCGGGCTGTTAATGGCTCTGCCTGCTTATTCCCAGCTTATCAACGTGCCTTATATGTGCGGGTTCGAGGACTCGGTGGAAGTAAGCAACTGGGTGCTGAACTACGGTGCGGATGGTTCGAACTGCAAAGAACAATGGGTAGTGGGTAACGGTGCCCGGAGCGAAGGCCGTAATGGACTTTACATATCCAATGACGGTTATTCCGCTGCTTATGGGGTGAACAGCAATATCGTGGTGGCCTACCGGGAATTTTCTGTGCCGGACAGTATTCCGTATGATATTTCATTTGACTGGAAATCGATGGGGCAGGTAGGGGCATCTGATTTGTATGTGTTGTTGCTGCAAGATGGCGAACCTGTCCCTGAGTCTAATGCGGCCTTAGGTTTAGTTACTCCAAACATATCCACTTATTCTTATGCGCAGTTGAATAATTCTTCGCGATGGCAAAATTACGCTTTACGGCAAAGTGGTAGTGGCTTGCTGCAAGGGATTATGTTGGATGACAACAAAAGCTATAAGCTGACTTTTGTCTGGGTGAACAATAATCGGGATTCGACTCAAATCGGGCATGTGGGTGCTTGTATAGACAATATCCAAATTGTATCAACAAAATGCCGTAAGCCAAGTAATTTGACCGTCAATGCTACTTGTGATACGACCGTGATAACATGGTCAGGCTCTTCCGGGCAATATGAGGTGGAATATAAATCCATGTCTGGCCTTGTGTGGAACAAGTTGGGCATCCAATCGGAAACACGTTATGAGATGTATGGTCTTGCGGAAGGCTCTTATGCATTTCGGGTGCGGGGTATTTGCGATGAAGACACCAGTGCTTATATCACAGCTAATGCGGTGTCCGTATTCTGTCCGGAAGAGCATTGTGTCAATTATGTGGCTTTGAGTGACTTTAATGTGGCGCAGGCTTATACGGGTTCGGCATCTGCGCCGTTCGGTGTGCAGGGTGCTGTGGATTATGGATCAGATGAAATGAGAAGCCGTCATACAGTAAATTGGATACCAGATGAGTTTGACCCACGTACTGGCAATCGGCTTCGCACCATTCCCGATGGCGAAGTGGCTTCCGTGCGGTTGGGTAACTGGGAGAGTGGAAATAAAGGGGAAGGGATAATCTATCCTTATGTAGTGGATGCCGATATGAGCATATTGCTTTTGAAATATGCCGTTGTGTTGCAAGATCCTAATCATGATAGAAAACAACAGCCTGGTTTTTTGTTGGAAATTACCGACCAAAGTGGCATGCCCATAGACTCTCTTTGTGGGCAAGCCGAGTTTTATGCCGACGCGAATGCAGAGGGCTGGCACACGGTAGGTACGAGTGGCAATCAAATAACATGGAAAGATTGGACTACTGTTGGTCTTGATCTTACTCCTTATGTGGGAAAGACCCTGTATATCCGTCTTTCCACATGGGATTGTACACTGGGTGCTCATTATGGCTATGCCTATTTTACGCTGGATTGCGCTTCGGCCGCTATCCGCACCAACAGCTGTGGCGACAATCCTACGGCTACTATTGAAGCCCCCGAAGGGTTTACATACACTTGGTACAACCCCAATTACCCGGACAGCGTGTGGTACACGCCCAGCATCGATATTCCCGCCACGGATACAACGACTTATTTTTGTGATGTACGGTATACGGAGGAACCCACGTGCTATTTTACGCTTCATACGCAGGCATTTCCCCGCTTCCCTGTGGCGGAATTTGAATACGAATATAGGGCGGAAAAATGTCAGAATCTTGTCCGCTTCATCAACAAGAGCCACATCATGACCCAATATGAAGGTAATGTGGAACACACGGATGACCCTTGCGAGGCATATACGTGGGACTTCGGCAACGGACAGACTTCGGCACAAATCAACCCCGAAGTGGTCTTTCCCAACGAGGGAGGTACATTTGATGTGGCCCTTTACGCTTACATAGCCGATATGCAGTGTATGGAAGATACGGTAGTAACCATTACAATACCGGCCATCGGCACACTGTATGACACCATCCGGATCGAGACTTGTGAAGGTACACCTTATAGATTTGGCGATCGTCTCGTTTTTGAAGCGGGTACGTACTTCGATACTGTACCGAGTGTGCTGACCGGGTGCGATAGCATCACCATGCTGGAACTCACCGTGCATCCGCAGTTTGACATGCCTGCGGTGGTCGATACTATTTGCTTCGGAGACACTTATTCGTTTGCCGGGCAAACGTTTACCCAAACCACTCAGAATAAGTCAATTTGGCTGAAATCCCAGTATGGCTGCGACAGCATCGTGAAACTCGACTTGTACGTGTTCGATGAAATCACGTTCGATGCCGTGCCCACCGATGTGTTGGAAGGGCCGAACAGCGGGCGCATCGACTTGGAGAACGTGTCGGTGGAAAACTATACGTGGTCACTCAATGGCGAGATGAATGCTCCGCTCGATGGATTGGCGGGTGGCGATTATACGGTCGTGGTGTACAACGATCATGGTTGTGCCAGTGCCCCGGTGGAAGTCCATATTACACAGGATTGTTTGGAGGTGGATGTGGCCGATGCGCCCGTGATATGCGGGGATGACCCCAGTTTCCTGCTGTCTTATTCGTTGGGCAAGGGTTATCCTACCACGT